>SKKK01000487.1 GCA_007121535.1 Planctomycetaceae bacterium
ACGAGGCTGAACTGATTCTCCGTCGTTTGCGGGATGCCGGCAAGATCGTGTTGTTATTCGACGCCTTGGACCAGACCGGTGCCGCATCGGCTCAGATCGCAACGCTGGCCGAAATCGTATCGCATGCCGATTGGCAGGGCTGCCCCATCGTGATCACTGGCCGGCCTCACGCCTTGGTGCTGCATTGGGACTCGCTGCTGGATCACCGTAGCATCGGCTGGCGATATCTGCAATTGGCGGAGTTCGACGAGGCGGAGCAGGAGCGTTATTTAGGACGGACTGCCAGCGGCCAATCTCGATATAAGACGATCCGGCCAGAGGCACGCGAGATCTTGGGCATACCACGAGTGTTGAAGTATCTTCGAGGTTTGGACGATGCAGATCTGAGCGAAATCCGAACGCCCAGTGATGTGTACTATAGATCGCTGCGGCTCTTGATCACCGAAGGGATGTCCAAGGATTTAAGGGCACGCATGATCGGACCGCCGGCCAATGCGAACGAGGCGCAGATGAAGGTCGAGACGCATCGGGTGGACCGGGCCTTCAAATTGCTCGCGGCGATCGCGTTCGAGATGACTGGCCAGGAGGCGTCGTGGACGGAGGGGCTGCAACCGGAAGCTGAGAAGGTGTCGCGACCGAATTTCGACCAGATTACAGAAGGCGACTTCAACGAATTCCGCGAGCTGATTTGCAGGCGATTACCGGAGCCCTACACGCCGGCCGATATCGACCGACTGGCCGCGTTGAACGGCATCTTGCAGCACGGATTCTTCGACGGTGGCGATGCGGATGGGTTGCGGCAGATTTTGTGGCGGAACCGCAGCTTGCAGGAATTCTGCGCAGCGTACTGGATGTCGCAGTACTGTACCGAACAGGATGCAAAGACGCTCAGCGAGTGGCTGTATCTGCCCGACGATCCGCTGACCGAAGCGTACTACTGGATCTGGCGCTATGCAACCGAAATGCCAAAAAAAGGGCGCAACAGCCGCCGTTGGCCATTGGCCATGTCGCCTCTGTATGAGCCCGGCGACGGCCAGACCGCGCGTCGGTCAAATGAAATGATCTACCGCAGTTGGGACGCGATGGAGCAATACGCTACGGGGCATAGAATCCTAAATGCCTTTATGAGCGAGTTCGAACAGATCAAGGATGGAAAACGCGGAACCTCGGAGCAGCAGCGATCCGCTACGGAGTTTGCTGACAGTTTCGTGCCCATTCCGAAGGGAACATTTCTGCTGGGACGGCCGAAGGACAAACCGCTTCCGGTGGATGAGGCAGAACGTCAAGGAGTCCGACAGTTGGTCGAGGCGATTTCAGCAGAGGAGCTTTCGGGGTTTCTAGAGACCAGTGGCTTTCCGGTGTGGCGACATGGCGATAAGCAGTGGAAACTTAGGGAAGCCGTCTGGCAAGAGAGACTGGAATCGCCGCAAGCGGACGCGTGGAAAGAGGCTATAGTTGAATGGTTTCTCGGTGCGGGTTTTGGCGATTCCGAGATACCAGCTCAGCGGGAACAGAAGGTCAGCGCCTTCGAATTCTGCCGCGATCCGGTTTTGAATCGCTGGTATCGGTTGTTCGATCCACAACACGGTTTACGACCATCTTGGGATCGCGAGTGGTACGTAAAGACCAGTCCAGAAGCTGACACGCCGGTGATCTACGTCTCTTGGTGGGATAGCTGGGTGTTTTGTAAGTGGGCTACTTGGCGCGGTTGTAGTCTCCGGTTGCCTAGAGAACGGGAATGGGAGTATGCAGCCAAGGCCGGAACGATCGATCTGCACTACTGGTGGGGCGATAGATTCCAGCTGACGAAGTGTAATGCGGCGAACGCCATGGGCCAGACAACTGCTCCAGATGATAGGCACTGTAATCAGTTCGGGCTACGTGATATCTTAGGGAATGTTTCTGAATGGTGCGATGATTGGTACTCGACGGACTACAGCGGCAGGGAACACTCTTACCGAGTAAACCGGGGAGGGTGCTTCGACGACGGGCCGATGTGTTGTCGGTCGGCGCGCCGTGACGGTAGCGCGCCCGAGGACCGAAACGGTGGCTTGGGTTTCCGTCCTGCCCGCAGTTCTGCCACGTCACTTCCAGACCGATCTGTTTAGCGGAGCCTGGAGCGCTGCCCGAAGGCGATCGTGCGTAGCGTAGCGAAGCCGCATCCCCCGTGTCACGTGGCCCAGGATCTCCGAGACCGGGTTTCGCCTTTCCCTTCCGAATGTTAATGCCTTTGGCAGAAAGATTGATAGCAGAAACATCGGGGCACATTTCAGCCGTCACCGGCATTTTTCGGTCCATCTGGGTTTACCGTGGATTTCGTCCCGAGACTCGCCCACTCCGATGGGCCAAGAAATGAAGCGGCTCATCCAGGAATCCTCCAGCCCCAGTCTGCGTAACACATCGAAGCAAGCGCCAAGCGGCATCAGCCCCTTCGATGCGGCTCAGAGCAGCTCTCCAGGAAATGTCTTCGAATATCCCTGTTCTGCCACAGAAAATGCACACTCCCAGCGGACTGGACTCCACAACACCTACAGAAGTCCGCATCCCAAGTGAAGAGCGGACCACTGTTGAGAACCGGCGACGTCCCGCCATTTCTTTCTTCCAAGGAGAATGATCGCCGTCCGCCGCTCCTGGTTTCAGGCCGAACGCCGAATCCCCCAAATCCACAGTAAACCCGGAAGGACCCATTTTTTCTGCCATCAATTTTTCTGCCCATCATCGCATGGCAGTGCGAAACGCATAGAACGTGTATCTTGCTTGCTGCTACAGTCTGCGTCAGGTACACAACGGACAACCTATCGCCGGGCCGACCGGGGCACCATCGCTCTGTAGACCCTGCCTGGGTTGCCAATGGAGCCGGGTCCAATGCGAGGTGCGGAGTTGGCCACCGAGCAGATCCAGCCAGAGGTGCACACCGGTGGCTACGGTCATTGCGTTCACGGTGATCAGCGATCCGGCTCGTTGCTGGTGCCAGGGCGTCGGCGCTCGACGGGGAAGGGCACTTGGCGGGGCGGCCAGTTCATAACGGGCTTCGGCTTCGTTGCGCAAGCCGCCGACACAGCAGACGCAGCCCATCCGTGGAAGTAGCAGACGCACGTCTCCGGCGACCAGTCTCTGCTCGCTGTCGTCGTCTTGGCTTACGCCGGTACCTACGTCCAGATGCACTTTCAGCAACCGCCTGGCCAAGCGGGCAGCAGCCAGACGCGGGGTGTCATGATCAACGCAGGTGACGATCAGATCGGCCCCAGCCGCTTTGGCTGCCACGGCCGGATGCGTGGCCGGGTAGGGCAGGCTGGTTATCAGGCAATCCGAGCGGAAGGCGTGCAGCGACGTTTGCAGCGCTTCGGTCTTCAACCGTCCTATGTCCCGCTCCACCACGCCGTACCCGGCATCCAGATTCTCCGCTCCCAAACGGTCGGGATCGACCAACCACAGCGCACCGATCCCGAGAGCGACCAATTGGAAGGCCATTGCCGAACCGTTGCGTCCGGCTCCGATCAGCAGCACGCGCGACGCGGCGACTTTGCTCCAGACCTCCGCGCCCAGCGCGCCGCAGGTCCGGCTCCAGCGGGTCTGCCAATCCGCTGCATTTGTCGGCAGCGACTGAGGCGTTCGACTGGCACGTAGCATGCCAGGCCCGACCACCCGGATGGCTGCCAACGGGCGGAGTTGGCCGTTCTCGACCACTCCGCCGTTCCAATCCGCACCATCCGGGCCAAAGCCGACCAACCCGACCGCCAGCAACTGAGTCTTCCTTGGCCTCAGTCGCGTTATCCATCCGCGCAGTTCTTCCGCAGTCTTGTCGCCGGGCACGGCCAGCACGACCCAGTCATCCAGCGGCGGACGAGCTGCCCCGGTCGGGAACCGATCGGTGGTCTCCAGCGACTCGACCAGCAGTTCGTCCGCCTGCTCGTGCCGGTTGCGTCGACACCTGCCAATCGCTACTCGCTCCGGATGCAGAAGCAGGTCTCGCAGGCTGCTTTCCCATAATGAACGGGGGACCACAAGTTCGTATTCCGGTCGGTCGTACATGTTCGGGGTTCCTATCGGAATTTGAGTGTGCGCGTGTGTTGGGGGTAGGGACCGTGTGTCCCCCGACGTTGCATGAAGAGCCCTCGTTGGACGCATTGGCAATCCATCCTCCAGCACACGAACCCTCAATCGAAAGACTGGATGGCTCGCAACCGGGCCAGTTCCTCTTGGCGCAACCGGTCGAGTTCGATTTGCTGCTCACGCTCCAAGCGGGCTAAATCAGCGCCGAGTTCCCGCGAAACAGGCTGCATTTCTCGGGCAGTCTCGGGCCGGTCCTGGCGATCAACGGTTGTTTTCTGAAGAGTTGGGGTCTGCATGATCAGGTTCCTTTGGTAAAGGGTTTTTCGAAACGAGGTTCATCGTTCAGCCCTCTTTTCCGGCGCTGAGGGCTTCGCAGAGGATTCGATCGGCTTCGACTTCGTAGTCGACTTGGTTGCCCGACAGCCGTTTTACAAGTCGTCCTTCAGCATCGGCAAAGCGAGGTATCGGGGGCCGCAAGGTAACGCTACGAGTACCGAGTAGCTTGCTTTCTACGAACAAGCCAAAACACAACGACTTGCCGTCACTGGCCTCGGGCAGATCTGGCAACACGAACTGGCCGGGCATCACCTCGACTTGGTGGTCGTCCAGAACCAGTGTGCCTTCTTGTCCGTCGATCAGTTCGCCGTCGAGGTAGATTCCCACTGTTAGTCGGAAGCTACCCCAGGGAAGAGGCGGACGACATGCGACCCGGATGACCGGGCAGAGGGATTCCAGGTCCCGGGCACAAACCTGTTTTCCAACAGCGAACGGCTCGCCATGATGAGGAATGCCAATGACGTCAAAACGCTCAATCTGCAGATTCTCCAATGCCTGTTCGATGGGCATGATCAGGAACGGGAGGCGTGCCAAGAGTCTGTTTTCAACGCTGAAGCGGAACTCCCAGTGCCCGGTCTTGTGGGCCATGGCGTTACCGGCGATGGCCCGAAGGATGGAGCAGAATTCCATTTCCCCATTGGCAATCTCCAGGGGGAATTCGCAGCTTTCCGAGTCCTCGGGATGATCGCGACGCACCAAGTCAACACGTAGGTTCATCTGTGAGAACTTGGATGGATGCAGAAAGCGGGACCGGAGTACGGCTGTCGGAATCACGCATTCCACATTCGGGAGAATCACATCGGTGGCCATCTGGCGATCTTGATGCTGGGCCACAAGCTGGGCGTTCTTGATAACCAGGTCCGCGATCAGATCGGCCCGGCTGACAACCAGGAGCGTGGAACTGGCCAGGCGCTCGTGGGTGTTTTCCAGGACCAAACCTACCTTCCAAATGCCTGGGCAACGAAGTAGCGCCAGGATCTTATTCAGCGTAAACACGAGCGTGATGCGTTCTGCTACACGCTCCTTGACTTCCATCGGGATGGTATGAACGACCGAGCCGTCCTGGCGACCAAGCTGAAGTTCGAATCGCAGTGGATAGATGTCATCGCGTTGGGGAAGCCGAATGCCTGCCTTGATGATGATGCGTTTCGAGTCCGGATAGATCCGGCCGTCCGGCTGAGGCTGTCCGTCTTGGCACAGCACCTGGTGTTCCAGACTGGTCACCACCACCCCTCGAAACTGCTGCCACAATCGCCGCTGCGCCGCGCATCGCGTCAGTTTCACGATCAATCGGCAGAGCAGCCACGTGATCAGCAAAACACCGGAGGTCCATACGGCGTAGGAGCAACCACTCTGAAGGAAAACACGCAATCGGATTCGTCTGAGGTTGGTATTCAGTCCGCTGGGGTCGTCCATCAGTTGGGCCGCTTGGCGGATAGCCTTGGCTGCCTCGGTGAACTGTCCGTCGCGCTCCAGCGCGACTCCCAGATTATTGTAGCCCGTGGAGGTTGGATCCTCGGAAACCGCGTGGCGGTATAGCTCGACAGCCTGTTTCGTATCACCTTCGGACAGGGCTCGCCCAGCTCGATCCAACATGTGTTCTGCCGGACAGGTCGAGACGCCGCCCAATAGAATCAAGGCCAGCGCCCATGTGGTCGTCGAAGATCTGATCACTTCAGCACCTCGGTTCCTTGCACATGGCATCGGCGATGATCCGCTCGTAGGCGTCGTCCAACTCGGTTTCGGTCATATCCGTTGCACCGCATACCAAACAGTGGGGATCGCGGGGAATCTGCCAGATCTCGCTCGAAAGTGGCCGTGGGAAAAGACCTTCGACCGTTCGGTTGCCGAACAGCACGTAGTTGCCTGACAGGTCTGCTGACCTATCGAGACGCCCCAGCATGGTCATCAGCCCCACTCGGGCCTGGATCAACGCGATCTGGGCGATGTCCAGATTCAGCGCTGCCGTCGATCTCTCGTTTCCCGCAGGATTCGAATAGTCGAAGGTTTCGGCATGGGCTTGCCGGTCGTCGGGAGCGCTGGAACGATTCAGGTAGGCGGCCATACAGGCATAACAGGCTCCACCCGCCGACACCCGACCGACTTCACCACCGCATCCACCGTCAAAAACACCGGCGAACACCAGGGGGCTGCCGGCTTTGACGGCTACCTCGTTCACTACGTGCTTGCTCGGCTCGTTGTCGGTGCAAAGGTGGACCTGGGTGGCTCGACCAACGATTTCTGTCAACTGGTCCCGATCTGCGACCACATCGAGTGAAATGGCTTCGACCCGCGTATCCGGATGGATGTTCAGAAGGTGATCGGCCAGGGCCTCGGTCTTCAACCGTCCGAGATCCGGGAAACCCAGAACGTGGCGAATGACGTTATGTTGTTCAAGTCGCTCATCGGGGCGGTCGACCAGCAGAATGGTTCCGATTCCGAACCGGGCTGCTTCTTCGGCGACTCGCGCTCCGCCAGATCCCACCCCGATAACAGCCCAGGTTTCCCTGCGGCTGATCTCCGGTCGCAAGATGGACGCGGTTCTCTTGAACAATTCCTTGGGGTCCACGTTGGTGTGATTCATGAGTTCTGCTCCATAAGCTGAGATTCGACACAGCCGACGTTCACGCTTTGATGGCGTCCGGTACGGGCCAACGAGATGTGCTGAGCCATACCAAAAACGCCCAGAACCACCGTTGTGCGACTCCTACACACATGGCCCCCGTATCCGTGGCGGGGCACCACATGTTGCGATTCCGATGGTTCTCGCTGGGGTAGTACCAGCACATCCGGTTCCGCGGTAAAAGATGCGGTGTCCCGCTGGGCATTTTGGGAACGATCACGATGTCTGGCGGACTGGCCGGATAATTGGCCGGATACTCGATCCTGATCGGCAGATGGTTGCCCTCGGCTCGCAGTTCCAACTCCCACCATAATCGGTTGCCATCATCTGCCCCGCGCAACTTCGGTTGCATGGCTGACCAGCGTTCCATCATGGCTTGGTGCTCGAAGAACAGGCGTTTCTTGTCCATTGCTCGTGCTCCTGGCTCTGTTACGGATTCTTGGCGTAATGCGTGTCGAACTTGGCGATCATGTTGCGCTGATCGTCGGGCGTTGGGAGCACCGGGCCTGTGCCAAGACACTCGCCGGTCTCTCCCAGCACAAAGCCCTGCTCTTTTCCGCGAGAAGCCTCCAGAGCTTTGCGGATCTCTTCGGCCCGTTCCTTACTTAGTGGCTGAAAACCGTTCATGATGTTCTCCTTTGATGGATCTGGAAGAATCTACCCGATGTGCGTCAACGTTCCTGCCCAACGACCGCTCGCCAGCCGGGGCAACGAACTGCTCGGTCAATTGGCGTTCGACGTCGAGAATGATGGGCGTGAACCAGATCAGGTCCGAAAGACGGCCATCAAGGTAGGATGCCTGAAATCGCGTGATGTTGGTGCCGATCTTCACCAGGACATCCAGCGGCTGCCGGGGCTGGCCGGTCAAAATCACTATCGTCTGAAAGCCTTTCGTCCGATGGGTCATTTGAATGCAAGGACAGATATCCCCATCGTCATTCGGCATCTGAAGGATGGCCATGCGATAGTTCCGTAAACGGCGGAGGTTATCGAAGTCCAGCAGAGCCCGTTCGGGGAACGCCCCAGCGAACTGTCGCAATTGGGTGGGAACGATCAAGGTATGGCCATCGATGATCTCCGGCACGACCTTCGCGTATCGATAGCCGGATTCCTTGCCCAGGTAGAAGAAGTCCAGCTTGAGACCGTCGTGGATGAAGCCGTTCTGCAACCGGTCAGGACGGTGCGCTGAAGCGTCGGTAGCGATCGCGAAGACCATTTCCTGGCTGCGGCTGGCACAGACGTTGGCTGCGTCGGTGTGATAGTCGCCTTCCGAGCATCGGTCCATGGCTCCGGGGTGGAGGTGGACATCGCCGATGTGCATCACCTCGGTATCGACCATTTGCAGCAGACGCAACTCGGCCTGCTGATAGGGCCGATCGAAGGCGACATGGCCGCTGGACCGTTTGGCCTTCGGGCCTGCATCAATCAGGCCGCAGACCGTGATGAACCTCGACCGTCCGTTCCCGTTGATCTTGCCGACCAGGGCGTAACCGGTCTCCACTCTGCCGTTTTGTCGGAGCGATTTGTTGATTCCGGCAGTGAGTTCGTCGAGCGTCCCCCGATTCATTAGCATTGTGGGCAGATGGCTGGTTTTCCTGCAGTCGTTCATGGTCCGATGCCCGTAACCGAAGCCAGTTCTCGTGCTCGCAAACGATCCGTTCCTCCCGTCGGCCGATCCCTGGTCTGCTACGAGGTCGGCGGCGGATGTCTCCACACACAGATCAGAATTTGTGCGTCGTCCCTTCCACAAGGATGGCGAAATTGCCTTCCGTACGTTGACGAACCTGACGTGCTTGAGCCAGAGAAAGCCGGTAGCCAGGAGGCCCAGGACGACCAAGCCGCCGATCAACCACGGCCACCAGGCTTCGATGCGCTGGACTATGGTATGGATCGCAATAGCACCAGCGGTCAACGGATCTTCCACCAGTTGCAGCAGGGAAGTCTGGCCGCCGACGGGCGTGTGGCGTAGAGTGGATTTGATCGCGGTGGCGAGAATCACACAAGCCAGCAGCCCGATTACGAATCCCGAATAGCGTGTCATCGTTGGTCCCTTTCTCCAGTCATTTGGTGACTTACGGCCTCGGCCAGGATCTTTTCGTAACGCTGATCAGTTTCTCCGGAATACTGCGGTGCCGTGGGCCTCAATTGATGGGCTGTTTCGAGGCCGTCGACCAGGCTGGTACCACTGCGGAGAGCGATAAGCCTGGCTTCCATCTGTTCCAGTTCGGCTTGCAAGCCCGTCAGATCGGCAGCCAACTGGACGTCTTTCTGATCCTGAGCGTCGATGGCCTTGATCAGCACTGCGATGACCGGACTGTCCATCAAAAGCCGCGTTGTATCTCGTGAGCTGCCTGGCGATCGGGTGGTAATCTCTTCGCGCAGACAGATCATCAGATCATCGCGTTGGCGGACCAATTCTGCACGGGCCTGGGCTATGGTTGCCAAATCCTGGTTGCCTTGTGCGATCCGAGCTGCCACCTCCAGACGCTGGACTTCGATCGGTGAAAGCGGTCGCGCCAAAATCGACTCGGGCAGCAGTCTCTGCCAAACCGGCCGTGTCCAGCCATGCTTGTCGGCCAGCGCTAACGAGTACCAGCAAGCGGTCAAGATACAGATCAGCACGGTGGTCCTGGACAGCATCGTTCAGCTCCCTTCGATTGATTGCGGGCGTTTCCATGTGGCCGAGTACTGGGACAGGAAATCCGATCACCAGAGACTCGGACCACAGGGTTGCCGCTCGGTGTGGAACAGCTACTGTTGAGCCTCCTGGGATACCTGGCCCGGTGATACACGGCTTGGCGTTCCATCGGAAACTGGGCTCCGCTGAGAACCCGTTGCGTTGAGAAATCGATCGATTTCGGCCGAGGCGTCCTGAGTCACGATGGTGGCCGAATAGTCGATGCGAAACGATCCGTTGTCCATCAACCGCGACGCTGCGCGGTTCTCCTTCACTCCAACGCGGCGCTCGTAGTTCCTCATCGCGTTTTCTAACTCGGAGCTTGCGGAAAGCGGCGCGGAAGCTATCGAGTTCACCAACTGCGCCACTTGCAGCCGGATATCTGCATTGACATTGCGTTGCTCCATACGTGCGAGCGCGTGTCGCAACTCGCCCAGCCGTCTGCGGGACTCGGACAAGTTACCCCGCCCCTGCTTGATCGCTGTATCCAGTTCCGCGAGCAGCGACTCATCGAATTCAAGGGCCTCCTGCATCTGCTGAACCTTGGCCACCCGGTCCAATGCGTCGGCATTCACCTCCGGAAAGCTGTAGGTCTGGCTTCCGATCAGGTACTCTTCCCGGTCCTCGTCCAGCATTTCCTTGATCCGCTGGAGCAACTGCAGTTCGGCGTCGAGTTTCCTCTTCGCCTCCTGGATGGTCCGGGCCATGCCTTCGCGGCGACCTGTCAGGTCGGCGGTTCTGTCTTCGAAAGCCAGGATCTTCTCCGCTTCTTTCTCGATAAGCGCCTCGATGCGTGCCCGTTCCAACTGCATCGGCACCCGATCATCGGCCTCCGCATGCAAGACACGGCGCGTTCCCGCCAAGTAGGAAACCGATCTTTCCCACCCGAACACGAACAAAGCCAACAGGAAGAAAACCCCCAATCCAACCAGAATTCGCTTGATCATCTCTTGACTCCCATACTGTTTGAAAGAACACGATTCGTCACTGCTGTGGGATTACAGCCTCCCGCTAGAAGAAAGGCAGTTTGCCAAGAAGAATTCGTCTGATGGCTTCGCTGACGGTCCCGTGGAGCCCGAATCGGCCGGCTATTCCTCGGTCTGTCCTGTGAATCCCATCGAGACTGGGCAGCAGCTTGCTGCCTGCGAGTGCTCGTCAAAGCCGGATGTTGTGGTTGCCGTTCAACACCTGTTGGTGGCATTCCGTGTCACTGAAGCGACGGGCCTTGGTTGCCTTTCTTCCGTCAGACGCGGTCGCGGCAGCAACTGCCTTTCTATCTGCAGTGGCCGAATTCATCGTCAGTGCATCTGTCGCATCCGACGGCAACCGTGTGGCACAAGACGCAGCACTTCCAGCGTCAACCGAGCGTTGGAGTGCGGCTGATGTTCACTATGCACGGGCTGGACGGGATCGTCTGGTAAATCCTGGAATGGTCGGGGCGAGCCAAAGTCGATGCATCCAAAGACTCGCGAGATATGGTGCTGGGGCGATTGCGGGATGCGATGCAGTTGAACGCAGGCCTGTGAACACCGGACAAAGACGCTCCGGCACAAACTATCCGAACCAGTTGTAGCGCGTGGTAGAGTTCGATGATTCCCAAATTCTTCAGGAGACCTTGTATGCAAATCCTTGTCGAAGACCGTCCTACGGTGGAAGATGGCCTCGGCCTGCGCGTGCCTTACGTCGTGATCTCGATCCACGATCCGGGCGAACGTCCGGCGAAGATACCACCTGACCCGAATTGTCGGGGCACGTTGCGGCTGCCGTTTCGCGATGCCGACCTCATGCAGAGATCCGGTTCAGCGGCAGTAGCCAAAGGCTGGCTGACCAACTCCGACGCCAGACAGATCTGGCGTTTCGTCCAGGAACATTTGCCAGGAATCCGTGCCATCGTCTGCCACTGCGAGCAGGGTATGAGCCGCAGTCCGGCCGTAGCACAAGCACTGGCCGAAACGCTGGGTGTCGATCAGCGACACATCGTGCTCGGGAGGAACCCGAACAAGCGGGTCTATCATTTGCTGAAGGACGCTTTCGCCCGTTTGCAGAAAACGGATGCCTGAGTTGATGTAGGATGGACATTCTTGTCCTTCGTGCGGCAAATGACGGACAGGAATGTCCATCCTAACGCGAGCTGAAGCCAGCAACTCAGGAGGCCTTCGTACTCGTGCTCGTGCTCGTTACCGATATCGGCTGCCCGCAATCGAGTACGAGTACGACCAGACCTACGACTTCGTGGAGCACTTGACCATCGACACCTTCAACGCTTACTGAACCAACGCCCGGGTGCTCATCCCGAGCGTCGGTGCGATGATGCGGTCACCTGGCCGTCACGCGTTGACGCTGCGAGGCAACGCATCAGCGTCCCCATTCCCTTTTTCCAGGAGCACGTACGTATGAATTCAAACCCACCGAAAGACTTCGAAGATCTGACGCCCATGCCCAGACATCTCCGTGAGTTCGCTGCCAGGATCCGATGCGCCCAAGAGTTTCTTGGCGTGCCCGGTCGGCCCTTTCTGCTCAGCGGGCTGCTGGAACGCACGTTATTGGCAGCCGCCGTGTTGGAGCATCGCCGGGGATTGGCCGGAGAGCACGCTTATATGGTACTGCGAGGTACTCGACGAGGCCACCATGTCTTGGCCGCCCTGGAGCGTTATCGACTGAATATCGGCGGCAGAGATCTGCCACTCGTGAAAGTTATCGATAACTTGCTGGGCCCACGGATGAACGATGCAGCCACCTCGTTCTGGGTTGTACCCGAAGGGGACTTCTTGCGTCTGTACCGCTTCTTGTTGACTCAGGTCCGCCGCGCACCGGCACCACGGGCGCCGGCGCCGATCATGCACCAGGACGTCGAACAACTGCTTTGGAACAACTCGATTGGTTTTCTTCGCAGCGATGGTCAGTTGTTCAAGCGGTACAATATCCCGCAGAAGCGCGGCATCCTGCTGACCGGGTGGCCCGGTAACGGCAAGACGATGGCTTGTCGCTGGCTGCGTTCCCACTGTGAAACGCTGGCGTTGGAGTTCAGCCACGTGAGCGCCGAGCGTTACGAACGCGCCCGGAGTATCGGCAACTCAGAAGATCTTTTCACCTTGTCGCAACCGGGGATCATCGTTTTCGACGATTTCGATCTGGCGGTGCGAGACCGTGAGCAGTTTGGTGCGACCAGCCATCACAGCACGTTCCTGGGCGAGTTGGATGGGATGCGTGTCCGGGAAGGCGTCGTGTTCCTGTTCACGACCAACGCGGCTTTGAGCGATCTCGATCCTGCCTTCCTGCGGCCCGGCCGGATCGATATCATCGCCCACTTCCCCTGCCCGGACGCCGAACTACGTCGCCGGTTTGTGATGGAACGATGGCAGTCGGACGTTCGTGACGCTCTGGATGTGGAACAAGTGGTGGCGGATACCGCCGGGCTCAGTTTCGCGGAAATGGAAGGCTTACGGACTCAGTTGGTGCTACGGTTCCTGGTCACTCAGCAATGGGATTGGTCCGAGGCGTTGCGTACCTTCCACGAGGACCAAAGACGTAGCAAGCAGCCTCGCCGCGTCGGTTTCATGGACGGCCGCACTGCGGCTGTGGATCTGCCGCTGGAAACGATCCGCAACGCGAACTGACCCAAGCCGAGCAACGTGCGTTGGCCTCGTGTTGGATGGACATTCCTGTCCGTCATGCTGTCCATAACGGGCAGGAATCTTCATTATGTTGGGGGTTGTCAATGGATGAGTAGTTAGCTGGCCAGGAGTTTCTTGTCAATTGAGATAGCCTTGCATTGGGGCCGCAACGGGGTTGGGAGTCGTTTTCGGGCAACGATTGTGTGGGTCCCGAGCGCTGAGCGGGACCCGATCGGCGCTCGGTGGCCACATGGAAAGCAGGGGTTTGACAGATCAGCCTAACGAATGATTTCTGGCCGGGTGATCAGGCCGTCGCCGGATGGAGACCGACACTCTGGTTTTCGAGAATATCACGCAATGCGCAGATCGCGGCAGGTTTGCTCGTAGCTCGCTTCCAGATCCA
>SKKK01000062.1 GCA_007121535.1 Planctomycetaceae bacterium
ATAAACTCGGCGAACCGGTTTGGCAGCAACCGATAATAATTGTGCTTGCCGTCCCGCCGGCGATCGATCAAACCCGCGATCCGCAGCAGAGCCAAATGGTGGCTGACTGCCGGTTGGCTCTGGTGCAGCACCTGGCACAACGTGCGAACGTTCAATTCATGTCGCCGATGCAACAACATCAAGATCCGTAGCCGCGTTTCGTCCGAAAGCAAGCGAAACAAGTCAGCCAGGTCTTTCGCCGCATCGTCCGTATCGTCCGCTCGATCCGTTGCTTGTGGGCCCGCCGGGACACCGACAATCCCGCTGGCACCCGATTCGATCGCATTCATCCCGGAAGAATCTACTATTTGTGTCATGTATTGTTATCCATGGTTTTGGGGGGGTGTCACTTGGTAGTAGCATGTCGTCCCGTCGGTTCCGTTCGACCCGCTTCGGTCAAGCATGAACCTTCAGGATGCTCTCTCCGCGCCACGCATTTCATTTCCTTTTGGAACCACCCAGAAGTGCGGGATGTCCTCAAAGCAAAGCCTCCATGAGCCATTTTCCACCTCGGCACCCTCGAACGAGGTAAATCTTGTTGCCGTAGGTGGATTTCCTCCCTGCATTTCCGAAGATTATACGCAATCGATGCCGCTAATGTAATCCATGAAGATAAAATTTTCTGGATCGTTCGCGAGTCAAGGGCGTCACAAAACGCAGTTGACAACTTCCTCCGATTTCGAGTACAAGCTCCGGCGCTTGGATAGCAGGCGTAGTTACGTGCCCTTTGGTCGATCGAACCCTTGCAGACTGTTCGAAGCGGGGAACCAGTCATGGATAGCTATTTTCCCTTCCGAAACGGATCGGGGGCGGAACCTCCCTCGTTTGATGTGAGCGACGAGTTGCAAGAAGTAGCGGAGCGGCTGGAGATGTACTCGCAGCGTCGTGGGGTGCAGATCGAAGTCGATGCCCCGCCGTATTCGATCGTGAAAGCGGAACGATCCCGGATGCGGCAAGTGTTTTGGCACCTGATGACATTGGCCGTCGATGCCACATCGCCCGGCGGCAACGTGACGGTGACCGCCTATCCGGACGACCTGGGTGTCGATGTCGAGTTTGCCGAGGGCGATTCGCAGGTGCTGACAGCGCCGGGCATCCCTGCTTGTGCTAGCAGAGCGGACCAGCAGCGATTGGAGGACGTACGGCGCTTGCTGGCAGCCGAGCAGATCCATCTGCAAATCCGCGAATGCGCCGATGGGACTCGGGCCTACATGCTGCAATTACGGCACCCTGACGCTCCGGATTCGGAATCGCGGCGAGCCGCCTGATTGGACCGGTACACTTCTTTCACTGCACGACGACGGGAGTTCCATGGATGGAGGGTCTCACCCGCTGGGGCGAGCCGATTGTCGAACGGTTGCGGGCGGTAACCTCGACCCGCCGCGTGCTGGGAATCAGCCTGGGTTTGTTGATCGCCTTCGGGTTGTGGTTGATGGTCGGTCGCGGCGTCCCCGGGGATTACGTCGCCTTGCTGGACGGCCGCGAATTCTCCGAACCACAGATCGCTCGTCTGAGCGCCGCGTTTCGCAAGCACCGTCTGGAAGGCGCTCGGATCACGGGTCGCATCGTCGAGGTCCCGGCGGCCCAGCAGGATAGCTACCTGATGGCCATCGATGCCGAAAACGCCTGGCCTGCCAAATTCGACGCGCCGGTCGAGCGTGCATTGGCCGAGGCCAATCCGTTGATGCCTTGGCAGCAGAACCGTGAGACGCTGCAACGTGGCGAAAAGCAGATGCTGGCTCGGATCGTGGCGGAAATGAGCGGGATCGAGAACGCGGCCGTGCAGTACGACGAGGTTCGTCATCCGGGCTTCCCACCGCGTGTCGAGTCGCGTGCGATGGTTGCGGTCAAAGCCGTCGGGCTCCGACACTTGGAAATGGACGAAGTCGAAGCGATCCGCGATACGGTGGTGGCCTTCAAAAGCGGTTTGCAGCGGGAAAACGTGACGATCACCGACCTGAACGCCTGCCGCGCGTATCCCGGAAACCGGTTGCCGATCGAATCGTGCGAGTCGACGCGCACTCTGGAGGCGACGCGGCGTGCTGTCGAGGATCAGTGGCGAACGAAGATCGAACGGCGTCTGCACATGTACCCCGACGTAACCGTCGCCGTCAGCGCCCACTTCCACGAAACGTCGGACGACCTCGAACGAAAACAGCTCCCCGATACCGAACTGCGGGCGCCGACCCGACCCGTCGTGTTATCGGCATCGATCGATGTGCCACGGAGCTATTTCCACAGAGTCTGGCATCAGCGGTACGGCGCGGGGATCGCTCCGCCGGAACAGATCCATCAGATCGAACAAGAAATCACTGACACAATCAGCCGAGCCGTGAACGCCATACTGCCACCGGCCGAAGCGCCACGGAAGACCATGCATCGCGTCACGGTCACGTCGCACGACCCCATGGATACCGATGCGATGCGACTGGCTGATGCCCCCCGTTCAAGCCCGGGAGTCTGGTTGATCGTGATTGGAACCGCCACCATGACGGGGCTGATGCTCATGATCGTCTACGTGCTGGTCCATCGCGCCGCCGCCCGCCGCGATGGTTCGACCGTCAGCCATCATGGCTCGACGGAAAACGACTCGAATCGATTCGGCTCCCCGGCGAACGACTGTGATCCCCAATCAACAGCGTCGGTACCCGAGCTTCAACGGCAGGTCAGTCGGCTGGTCCACGGAGATCCTGCCATCGCCGCCCGAGTCTTGAAGCAATGGATGAACCGAGCCGCATGATGACGCCACCAGAAGAATCGCTCCGCAAGGCCGCCATCCTGATCGCTTCGCTGGAAGATGCGACCTCCCAATCGCTGCTGGAATCGATCGGAGACGAAGCGGCGGCATGCCTGCGAGAAGTGACCGTCGATATCGAGTCGCTAACGGACGATCAGCAATCGCGGATCCTAAGCGAATTCCTGCAGGCCCTCGAAATGGAAGCCGCTGGTACACCAGACGCCGAAGGTGTCGAAATCGAAGCTTCTCTGGCCGCCAAGCTCGCCTCCGAAGCTGTCGTCGGCGGAGGGCACGAGCAACGGGAGAACGCGCCCAAAAGGCAACCCGATCGGCAATCCCATGGTGCATCCGGATCGGTTCGTGAAAAGCACGGGCGTTCGAATGCGGAAGGCAACATTACCGTAAACTTCGAATTCGGCGACTTGAACACCCTGTCCGACCATGCCCTGGCGCTGGTCTTTCAACGAGCCGACCCGCGCGTGGCATTGATCGCATTGACCGGCGCCAGCCCGCGTTTGCTGGAGCGGATTCAACGCCAGTTACCCTGGCAACAGGGCCGGGAACTGCGCCGTCAGCTCAAAGGTCTGGGACCCGTCCGGTTGAGCGACGTCGAACACGCGCAGCGGAAACTGGTCGAGACCACCGCCGAACTGATTCATCAGCGCATCATCTCGCCTCCCAAAAACCGCCGATTCACTACCGCAGCGTAAGCGCCCGGCTGAGCGTTTCTTGTTGGCATCGGCGAAATCCAACAGCGATCGTGCAAATGAGCCAGGCGTGATACGAGTCTTCTTGGATTTGAACGCTATCAACGAATCCTGTAGGCCGCCGATCGACCGGCAAGACGAACGCGGGCCGTGCCGTTTTGCGGCGGAAAAAGATTCACTTTTTTTGGAAAACTGGAATCGATGTGACCAATGGTGTCATCCGCGTCTCGATAATTGGTAGCAGGTCAGGGCGAGTTCACTGGGAGCTTGTTCACCAAATTGAAGGGAATCGAGAATTACGGAGTTGGAACCATGTTGGTACTTTCCCGGAAACATCAGGACACGATCGTCATCGACCAACGAATTCGCATCCAGGTACTGGGCATTCGCGGCGACCGCATCCGGTTAGGCATCGAAG
>SKKK01000290.1 GCA_007121535.1 Planctomycetaceae bacterium
TCCGTTCATCAAATGGACGAGATTGACAACTTTCGCCTTGGCCCACCCCTTCGGCAATCCATCTTCCCCGCTCATCCCGACGAACTCTCGAAACCAAAGACCGCGGGCAGAAAAATTGATGGCAGAAAGATGGGATCGGGATGGATCGGTAGGTCCTTCATCGTATTCATATTTCTGCCATCAATCTTTCTGCCAAATTCTTCCTACGCCGCCAGCCTCACGTTCAGTTCCTCCAGCATTTCCGGCAACTTGTCGCCGAACAGTTCGTAGGCTTTGCCCAGGCCGCCGAATTGGCTGAAGGGGGCGTATTCGAAATCGTCTTGGTCGATGCTCAGACTGCCGGCCACGTGGTCGCGGATGGCCACCAGCCACCGCATCTGCTCGGTGGTAAACGTTGCGCCCGACGCTCGCTGATCGTCCAGCCACCGCTCGAACCGCTCGCCGACGGTCATCCCGATGGGACATAACGGCTGGTTCGGGTCGATGGCATGACGGACCAGGGCGATCAGATCGACCAACTGCTGGCCGCCCGCCGCCCGGACCGCGCCCGGTTCGACTGCCTGGAACGCTTGCCACAACCGCACCGGACTGGCCGACAGCGGCGGTTTCTGCAGCGCCGCTGTCGGCCAACTCCTTGACGTGCCGGTACCGCAGCCCGGCTCGGTACGGATGACTGTACAGCAACTGCAGTGCTTCGATCTGGTCCTTGTTGTCTTCGATGAATTGCCGGAAGTCGGTGATCTGCGTCTTGGCTTTCTCCAGGGCTTGTGCATCGTACCCGGCGCTCAACAACTCGTCGGGCGTGATCTCGTCGATCACCTGCTCCAGCGAACGCTTGATGTTGATCACGGCTTCGCGCAGCTCGGGTTGATGGAACGGCCGCAGCGCGTCTCGCATGGCAGCCTGCTCGGCCTGGTCCAACTGCTCGTCGGTCGGTTCCTCGCCGGCGGGCAGCCCGAAATGCTCGGCCGCTCGAGCCGTATTGGCGTCCGGATCCAGGCTGCCCAGCAGGTTGTCGCAGAGTGTGGCGAGCGACTTGCCACCGGCTACGGCCGCGATCTCCTGCTGTTGCACCGGGCTGGCCTGATGCTCCAGGCGCGCCAACCTCGAGGCCAGCGTGGAAACGACGTCCGCGTTGGCGATGCCTTTGGCCACGGCGTCCAGGACCTTTTCCAGCGGCACCGACGGCTGGCGGTCCAGCGGTTTGCTGGGCGTCTTGTCCCGTTCGCAGACTCCCACCGCGTCCACGATCACGAAGCGGGTCTTCCGTTGGGCATCGGGCGTGACGCTCCGCAGCGCGTCCGGATCGACGACGCGCGAGCCACGGCCCTTCATCTGCTCGAAATAGGTCGCCGAATTGATGTTCCGCAGAAATAGCAGGCACTCCAACGGCTTGACGTCCGTCCCGGTCGCGATCATGTCCACGGTCACGGCGATCCGAGGATGGAACGAATTGCGGAACTCGGCCAAAAGCTGTTTCGGTGTCTTGCCGGTCGTCTTCGACGTGATCTTCTGGCAGAAGTCGTTGCCCTTGCCGAATTCCTCCCGGATGATCTTTACGATGTCCTCGGCGTGCTGGTCGGTCTTGGCGAACACCAGGGTCTTGGGGACTTCGGTCCGGCCGGGGAAGATCTCGGTGAACAGCCTGTCGCGGAACGTTTGGATGAGCAGCCGGATCTGAGGCTCGGAGACGACGTCCCGATCGAGTTGACTGGCGGTGTACGTCAAGTCGTCGTCCAGTTCCTTGTATTTCGTCGACTTGGTGCGGCGATCCCGATGAGGGACGAACATGCCGGGCTCCTTTTCCAGCGTGGCCCCTTGCTCGGTGATCTTGGTAGCGATACGGTAGACGTCATAGCCGACATTCACACCGTCGGCCACGGCATCCTCGTGGGTGTACTGCTGGACCAGATTGCGTTTGAAGAACCCGAGGGTCTGGGCCGTCGGCGTCGCGGTCAGACCGATGATGAACGCGTCGAAATACTCCAGCACCTGCCGCCAGACGTTGTAGATCGATCGGTGGCATTCATCCACGATGATGAAATCGAACAATCCGATGGGAATCCCAGGATTGTAGACGACGGGCAGCGGTTCCTTGATCAGCGAGAATTCGGACTCGAACAGCGACCCTTCTTCGGCCTCTTCGTCCCGTTCTTCTTCGCCCTTGAGCATCGAGTACAATCGCTGGATGGTCGTGATGCAGACGCGGCTGGCCGGATCGATCGTGTTGTGGCGCAGGTCTCGATGCCGATACCCGCCTTGCCGCCCAATTTGCCGTATGATGAACAGGCCAAGCGACAGACGGCAACGAGGTTCATCGAAGAAAGGACGGATGCCTACCTGCACAACAACCGTCACCGCATGCGTTACGCTGAGCACCGCCGTCGCGGTCTGCCCATTACGACGGCCCTGATGGAATCCACGATCAAGCGAATGAACCGTCGGGTCAAGGGCACAGAAAAGTTCTGGCGCGAGGGGGCCGAACCGATGCTGCAACTCGCCGCCGATAAAATCAGCGAAACCGAGCCGCTGGAAATCTACTGGAAAAACAAAGCAGAAATCCAGAATGGCAAGCGCAAATCCCGTGCCAAAGCCTAACAAACCCTGTCCTGCACCCAACGTCAGGGGTCTTGCCGTTTTGGCTCAGTTTCGCTCGAAGATCATCGAAATTCGCTGCAATGTTCCAATCAGCCAAACTTTACCCCGCTTTAGAGGTTATTGGTTATGCGCGTTGATGGTATTTTTGTTGGCGATCAATCCACATCGATTCCTTCCGAGGTACCGGTAGTAACAGCCGAAACAGAAAAATTTTTCAAGTTCCCCCTCGAATCCCATCTCTCCTAGATTGACATTCGAAAAATCCCTACTTAAATAGGCTGAAGAAGGCAGTGTTTTTGTGCCGCCCAGTTTTGGTCACCAAGTGGATTCCGCAGGCGATTTGATTTTTCGAACCATCTCTGTTTCACAATTTCGAGAGGAAGGAGCTTCCCATGCTTCGCTACCCGTTTCTTGCCGTCGCGCTTGCCGCGTTGTTAATTGCAAATCCGTCGTACGCTGGGCATCATGCCGGTGGCATGGCGGATGACGATCCGTTGGAACTCCAGCACGTGCAGAAGGACGTTGCTGAGCATGTGCAAAAGGGAACCCCGCAGTACGTGCAGCGGACAATTTACACCCCGCAGTGGGTGACCGAAACTCGCAAGGTCATGGTCACTCGATACGTCCAGGAGAAGCGCGAAGGCGTCAAGACCGTGATGCGTTGCGTGCCGGAGCAGCGGGAGGTCCAACGATCGTGCACGGTCATGGTGCCTGAAAGGCGTACGAAGACCGTCCCGGTCACACATTATCGTCCGGTCTACCGCCAAGTCGAACGGAAGTACGCCGTGCAAGTCCCCGAATGGACTCAGAAAGAAGTCCAATACACCGTGATGGTCCCGCACGTGGAGACTCGGCAGGGCGTTCGCAAAGTGTGCCACTGGGTGGAAGAGGAAGTGGTCAAAACCGTGAAACGCGATCATGGCCACTGGGAAGTCCAGATGGTCCAAGTGCCCTGTTACCCCAGGCGTTGGTGCCGCTGGCGTGCGTGCTGCGATCCCTGCTGCGTCTCGGTTCGCACGGTCTGCCAGAAGGTTTGGGTACCAAACATTGTGGAAGAAGAAGTGACCGTTACCGTCTGCCGTCCCCAGATCGTCGAAGAACCGTACGAGTATCAAGTGACGGTTTGCAAACCCGAGGTGCGAACCAAAATGGTGAACGTGTGCAACATGCGAACCGAGATGCGTACGCGTCTGTGTACGGTGGTCGATTATGAACGAGTCGTCACCCAGCGGCAGGTATGCTACACGGTTTGCGTTCCCAAAACTCGCACTTGGACCGAATTGGTGACGACCTATCGGCAAGTCGCTGAGCAGGTGCCGTACACCTACACGGTTTGCGTCCCGGTACAGGAAGAGCGGGAAATCGAAGTGAAGGTTTGCCAGATGGTCGCCAAGACGATCGACGTACCGGTTTGCACGGTGGTCTGCTGCCGACCGGTGGTTCGCCGTTTCCGCTGTCTGTAAGCCGATTCCCGGAACACCGTGGCCGAACCTTTTGAGCGGGCTGACGAATCAGCCCGCTCTTTTTTTTGGGGAACGAGAACTTGTCCGAGACGTGCATCCATGCTGAATAGTGAAATTGGTCTTTCTGGCAGCGAAACAGCGGCAGGCACACGGATTGTTGTACAGTACTTGCTTTTCGAAAGGGCGGACGATACAAAACAGATTGGTGGAAGCGACAAGAAAGCGGAACCGTGGAGGGCAGGTTTTGGCATTTTTGACTGATGCAAGAGAGGAGAAGTGTATCATGGCAGAAGTGCTTGACGCGGATCTTGCGTCGCGGGCCAAATCGGAGTTGGAACACAGTCCGGTACCCGCTCTTCGTAAGCTGAGTGTCCAGCAATCGGGCGAAGCCTTGGTGATCCGAGGACGCGTGTTGCGATTTTACCACAAGCAGTTGGCTCAGGAAACGGTTCGAGCCGTATCGGGGGGGCTACGTGTGGTGAATTCGGTGGAAGTCTTGATGAGTGGTGTCTGATCCCGGGCTGGGTTTTATCGGGGCAGATCTCGAAAACGTCGCAGGCGGCGGTCGAGGTCCTCTTTGCCATTGGTGACTTCCAGCCCGACCTCGACTGCCCATAACTCGCATGGTCCCAAGTGTTGAGTCCCCAGCTTGACCAAGTCCTTGCAGGTACACAGAAGCGTGTCCACCCGGGGCATGGTTGCCGCCCACCGAGCCAAGCGTGCGACTTCGGCATTCGGATAGGCGAAATGGTCGGGTAGTGCGCGGAACCCGGTTACCTGGCAGCCCAACGTTTGCAACGTGTGAAGGAATCCCTGCGGGTTGCCGATCCCGCAGAAGGCGGCGACGGATCGGCCCTGCAGATGCAGCAGCGATCGCTGCTGCCCATCGGCGGCGATCAAGCATGTGGGTTGATGGATCACTTCGATCCAATCGGCGTCGGGAGCCAAGCGTCGAGCGCGGTCTCGTAACGCGGATCGCTGTTCGGCCGATATGGCATCGGCACGGGACAGGGCGATCACGTCGGCTCGAGCCAGTCCCGACACGGGTTCACGCAGGGTGCCGCGAGGCAGGACGTATTCCCACCCGAACGGTTCCAGCGCGTCCAGCAGCACGACGTCCAGATCTCGATGGATGCGTCGGTGCTGGAATCCATCGTCCAGCACGATGATTTCACAACCTCCGCGTTCGATCGCCTCGCGAGCGGCAGCCACTCGATCGCGATGCTGCACGTGGACCAGATCCGGAATCCTGGCGGCCATTTCCATCGCCTCGTCGTTCGGTTGGCCCGGACCAGCCTTGTAGCCGCGGCTGACCACTCCGGCGGCGTCACCCTGCTGGCGGAACCACTGGACCAGCCACAGCACCAGCGGCGTCTTTCCGGTGCCGCCGACCGTCAGATTTCCGACGCTGATCACCAGCGCCGGTACTCGGTGGCTGGTCAACAGTCCTCGGTCGTAAAGCCGATTCCGGCACCAGGTGACCGTCCCGTAAGGGATCGCCAGCGATCGCAACACGGTGCGCATCAAGGCGGCGACCACGCCGGTCCGTTGTCCGCTGGCCAGTTCACGAAACGGGGAAGGATTCTCCAAATTCGCCCCCTTCGAATCGACGGTCGGTTTTCGCCGGCGTGCCGGTGAACGTTTGGCGCGGTCCGAGCTACATCCGGGCGCAGATGGCGTCGGCCATCTCCTGGGTGCCCACCGCCGTGGGATCATCGCGATGCGGTTTCAGATCGTAGGTCACGTCCTTGCCCTCGGCGATCACGGCAGCCACGGCTTGTTCCAGACGATCGGCAGCATCTGTCTCGCCCAGATGCTTCAGCATCAGCATGCCGGACAGGATCAGCGCGGTGGGGTTCACCTTGTTCTGACCCTTGTACTTCGGCGCGCTGCCGTGCGTCGCTTCGAAGACCGCTCCCGCAGGACCGATATTGGCGCCCGGTGCGACTCCCAAGCCACCGACCAGTCCCGCCCCCAGGTCGCTAAGGATGTCACCGTACAAGTTCTCCATGACCAACACGTCGTACAATTCGGGCTTTTGTGTCAATTGCATGCACATGTTGTCCACAATGCGTTCTTCGAATTCGATGTCCGGATACTGCTCGGCCACTTTCATCGCCGTCGCCAGGAACAAACCATCGGAATACTTCATGATGTTCGCTTTGTGGACCGCGGTGACTTTGCGACGGCCGTTTTTTCGCGCGTAATCGAAGGCGCATTGGACGATCCGTTCTGTCCCGGAAACGCTGATCGGCTTGATCGATACGCCCGTTTCCGCGCCCGGGGTCTTGATCTTGCGGTCCGACGGCAACGTGTTGATGAACTCGATAAGCTGGCTCGTCTCTTCGCGTCCCGCCTCGAATTCGACCCCGGCGTACAGATCCTCGGTGTTCTCGCGAACGATCACAATATCGACGCCCAACCCGCTGAAGAACGAGCGGACGCCGGGGTAGTGCTTGCAGGGTCGGATACAGGCGAACAGCCCCAATTCCTGGCGCAGGTACACGTTGATGCTGCGAAAACCCGTGCCGACTGGGGTTGTGATGGGAGCCTTCAGAGCGCATCCGGTCCGACGGACGCTTTCCATGACCGAATCGGGGATCGGCGTTCCGGTCCGCTCCATCACATCGACACCGGCCTCCTGGAGATCCCAGTTGATGGAAACGCCCGAGGCATCGACGCACTTGCGAGCCGCTTCGGCCAATTCCGGTCCGACGCCGTCGCCGGTGATCAGGGTGACTTCATGAGCCATGTTCATTCGCTCCTATTATTCTCGAATCCGGTGAGAGGGAAGTTTTCGGACAAGCGACCAGCGCTGCCCCGGTCCGAACCAAGTCGCCCATTATCGCCACCGGCGACGGATATGCAAGCACCGTGAAGCGGTTGGTGCCACCAGATGACGACCGACGGTTGATTTGGTACGATTTGAAGGCTCATCGTTGGGTTGATTGAGATGGTTATGTCGGTATAAGGACCGTTTTGCCCGGTGGGATGGTGTCCCCCGAAACCTTTGACGCGGGTAGGGAAGTCATGTCAAATCCGACGGAAGAAGCTGTCACCACGTTTTTTGCTCCGGCGGGCCGTAGCGACCCGGCCGATTTGCAGCGGCAGCATGCATCGTGGATTGGTGGCCCGTTGCTGCAGCCGATGATCGACGCCATGTCGGACGTGGTATTGATTCTGAACCAGAACCGGCAGGTCATCGGCGCGAATCGCCGACTTCTGGAACTGTTGAACTGCCAGATCCATGATGTCTTGGGGAAACGGCCCGGCGAGTTGGTCGGTTGCCGCAATGTGGACGCGGGGCCGGACGGGTGCGGTACCGCTCGCCAGTGCGTCACGTGCGGGGCGGTCGAGGCGATATTGCAGAGCCAGCGGCGTGAGGACCGGGTGACGCGCGAGTGCCGGATCACGTTGAAGGAACCGGTAGGCGGCGCCTTGGATCTGCTGGTCAGTGCGACCGCCGTCGACGTGGATGGTCAGCGATACACCCTTGGCGTGCTGAAGGATATCAGCGATCAGAAACGGCTGGCCGTTCTGGCTCGGATGTTCTTCCACGACGTGATGAACACGGCAGGCGGCATCCAGGGTTATGCCGAATTGATTCGCGAAAGTCTTCCCCAGGACTCACCGGAATCCGAGGAAATGGCGGAACTGACCGAGTTGGCCGAGCAACTGATCGAGGAAATCCGAGCCCAGCGGGATCTGACCTATGCCGAAACGGGTGATCTGGAGCCCGAATTCGAGGAAGTCGACGCCGCTGATCTACTCCATCGGCAACAGCACCTGTTGGCCAAGCACCCGGTCGCGAACGGTCGGCGCATCGAGGTGATCGTCGCACCGGGGACCAAGCTGGTGACCGATCCGCGACTGCTGGGGCGGGTGTTGAGCAACATGATCAAGAATGCTTTGGAAGCGGCTCGCGCGGGCCAGGTGGTCACGGTCCGCTGCGATTCCGTGGACGCGCACCTGGAACTCCAGGTACACAATCCGCAGGTGATGTCCCGCGAGGTACAGATGCAGATCTTCCAACGTTCGTTCAGCACCAAGTCGGGCAGCGGGCGCGGGATCGGTACCCACAGCATCAAGCTGTTGGGCGAGCGATACTTGGGCGGAATCGTGAGCTTTATCAGTTGCGATGGTCACGGCACCACGTTCTCGATGCGACTGCCTCGAACTCCCGCATTGACACCGCCGGACGAAACCCATTGGTCGGTATGAATATCTGACTCAAGCGGCTTTTCGTGCGGCGGATCGAAGCTGGTACAAGCAGGTATTTCCTTGCTTGCCGACCTGCCGGGCGATTTGCATCTGCCGCAGACAGTAAGCGATCCGTTGAGCGATCCAGCGGGGGATGTCCAACAATTGGGCCAGATCCGCCGTATGGAAGGGGTTGGGCAATTCATCGGGCAGCAACCGCACCAGATCCGCACCTTTTTGGAACCGATGGCTCGAGGCGATCCGCAGCAGTTGTTGATCTTCGACCAGATGATCGTTTCTCCGGCGTCGTCGGCGACGCCCGTGCCCCGGATACCGCAATTCGTCGATCTCGACCAACGGGACCTCCAACGTCAGATTCCGGTGCGGAAAGACACGAGTGAAATAGACCAATTCGTGGAACACGTCCAGGATGCTTCCTCGTTTCGGGCTGGCGCGACGCCCCAAGATTCGGCCTCCCTTGCGTTCCAAGCGCACGATACTCTTGCGCGCCACGATCGGCTTGACGACCATCACGCGATGGCCGTCGGCCAGCAGCGAAGCGATCTTATCCCGGATCGCCGCCAGCGAACCATGTTGGATCTCGATCAAGCGATCGTCCGTCAGCACATCGATGCGATAGCTGCCCAGTCGCGCCTCGATCTGTGCCTCGGCGGAAGCATAATACTCCTTCAGTTGACGGTGCAGCGAGGTTTCCACCGGGACGGCTCCCTGTCCTTGTTTCTTAACGGCCTACACCCGCGGGAGGTTCACGGGGGCCGCCAGCTTCGATTCGGCAGCATCCGGAAATGTACCGCCGAAAGACCTGTCTGTCAGCGGCAAAATGGGACCGATCTCCCCCAGATTCTCCGTCAAGCAAGCACAGCTAGCACGTTTGGACCCGCGCTTCCATGCACGTCATCCGAATTTCCCTTCCGGACCTGTCCCCCGACGCATTCGATTGCCCGAAGCAACACGTGCGACGAAATCGTCGTGCGATAGATTTGTCGTGCGTTGATTAAGTCTTGTTGCAATGCCCTCTTGCAAGGGGGATGGCGTTTTCACGGATGGTCACTGGCGAGGCAACAAAACCGCAAGAACGTGTGGAAGATTTCGATTGGCTGGCCTCCTCGACCTCGTCCGTGACCGGACCGGTAGGTGTGAGGAAAGTCTGCGATCACGGGTTCGTGTCGCCAGGGGCTTTGAGGGCGACACGAATATTTCTGCGGCGATTTCGCCAGGCAACGTTCGATTCTCGCGGCCCAGGTCTGTTCGTCGTCCGACTGAACGTAGCCGAGCATTCCAGCGTTAGCATCAGCGGCCGCATATTCGGCATTCAGAAAACACCCCAACCCTTTTTCGCCCAGATATGCGGTGGCCATGTGAGTCGTTGCCAGACGCTTGCATTCAAATCGAAAGCGGGCGCGAGGCGAGGATTCGGCACAATCCAATCGGATATCGACTCGCTGTCGACTGCGGCCGCGACGTACGCGACGACGTTTCGGTTGGTTTTCGGGTGGGTCATCGTGAACGCAGAAGAATCGCATCCAATCTTCGGCCGGATAGTCCAGCGTATCCGCCACGGCCTCCACCAGATCGCCGGTAATGGTTGTCTCTTCGGATTCGGCGTATTCGGCGGGATTTAACCGGTCGTAGCCGAGTTTGAGCAATCGGTGAACTCGCGGAATGAACACCGTGTCGTAATCGACGGTATTGCTCGAACGACCGCCGGGTTGATACGACTGGCGGCCTTTCACGCGGGGACCTCTGCTGGGGAAAGAGTTTCAGCGATGATCTCGCGGGCGTCGACCATGGCTTGACTCTCGGTCCAATGGAAGCGTTGGAGTGGCTTGAACATAAACATCCTGCGTCCTTCGTAGATCCGCAGATTGCGGTCGAAATAGACCCATTGCGCCCGCTGCTCTCGCAGCCGCTGGCGAGTACGATCCAATTGTCGTCCAGCCGCCTCGTCTGCCTTTGCAATCGCCACTTCTTGGGCCGCTGCGGACGAGGAAACAAGATTCACTTGGATCATGCCCGAGAGATGATCGTACACTACCGCCACGCTGTGGCGTTTGGGCAATCGACCATCGATAAAGCCGTCCAATTCGCGTTTGAGCCGTTCAGCGTAGCGACGTAGTTCATCGGCGGCGGGTGCACGAACCGCAGCTTGCCCCGTGTTGCCATCGTTCAGAGCCAATCGAACATGGACCAAATCATGGATCAGCGTCCGTTCGTGTTCATCGAGTTTCAGCGATTCGTTGACCATCTGGTTCATTTCCGCCAGCAGGACGATCAATTGATCGTCGTCGTCGGGCGGTAGCAAGGACAATTGTCGGTGCGTTACCGCGTTGGATTCGATCGGTTCACCGGCGGCGCGCGGACGTGTCTGAACAAGCCTGGCGTGCAACTCGCACCACTCATGCAAATGATCTCGAGAAAGGTCCGCCAGTGCGATCGGCATCTGCCGTAATGCTCTCAATGTGGCGCGATCCCGTTTGACACCAAACTCCGGCGAGGATACGAACTGATAATAGAACGCAAAGTCAGAGCTTAGGTACAAAGACAAAGCCTTTAAGAACTTCTTGTCATCCGTCGAGCTTATGATGCCGATCTGACGTGGCGGGACCACCAAGTATTCATCACAATAGACGGCAAACGTTCGTGCTGCGCTAACGATCACATGGGGTGGTCGGCAGACGGACAAGGGCAATTTCACTCCACCCCGTCGTCTCACATACCTCAGTTCCGGTTCGACTGGAACAATGGCTGCTTCGGGAAAAGAGAAAACGTGACGCAGGCGTTTTAGTTGTTTGATGTCCAGGGTGTTCTTTCCGACAACTTCCTCTACCAACGCCACGTCTTCGTTTGCATTTCCCGCACGCAATTCAAGCCCTTGGGAAACAACAATCACCCCATCACTTTCCAATTCTTGAAACGCCTGGAACTGTCGTTCCAGCTTCTTCAACAGCCGCCGATCCAGCGACGATCCCCAGCTCGCCAGTTTCCAGGGCAAACCGCTGCCGTCGGCGATCGCTTGCCATGGAATGTCCCGGATCTCGCTGGCGTTGATCACGATGCTCCAGGACTCCGTGCGTCTTCCTTCACGGCTTGGGCGAGTCGGCTCCTGGTTGGCGACCAGGGGTGAATAGGTTCGCACGAATTCTGCTTCATTCGGTATCTCACCTTCGGATCGTGTTTCGTAGAACAGAGCGGCAGCGGGCACGCGGAATCGGCCGGCGGAAAGGACTTCGGCCAGGTTGGAGAAATTGATCACCGTATTGACTTTCGCCTGCTGGAAGAACGCGGCGCGAAAATCTTGCGCGGGGTTTTCGAACAGACTCATAGCCGGAAGGAACAGACCCACCTCGCCGTTTGGCGCCAGGTAGTCCAGTACCTTCCACGCGAAGGCCCTCGCCACCTGGTTGCCACCCACGGGGCGTTGGCGACGATTCTGGCGCATCCATTGCCACACCGGCGGATCGTAGTCCAGCAGTTGGTTTGGATTCAGCTTCTTCCATGGTGGATTGCCGACAATCCAATCGAAGTGATCGAGTACCTCGCGAGCACAGGATGGAAGGTCGAAGAAATTCGCGCAGAAGATATTATTGTCGCGCAGCACAGGCAGCTTAAACCGGCTACGGCTTCGACCTTCCAAGTCCGGAGGATCGACGTAATCCAGTAACGTCAAGACCAGACTCAATTCTGTGACGTTACACGCATCGGACTCCGCGTCGACCCCGAAGATACTTTCCCTTAGCAAATCGCGAAGCTGGCTGGGTTTGGGTTGACTGCCCGGCGGAAACTCTTTTTCCACCAACCTCCGATAGCACTGCACCAAGAAGGCGCCCGACCCGCACGATGGATCAAGCACTCGCATTCCCCGCTTTAGTGGGCGCCGCTCATCCAATTCGGACAACATCAGATTGACCACAGGGATGGGTGTGTAGTACGCGCCGATCTGCCGACCGCGACTTCGCACGCTCGAGTCTTGAGGTGCGTTTAGAAATTGTTCGTACACGACCGACAACGTTTCGATGGGAATGTACGAAAAATCGTAGGCATCGAAGTCAAGGCTTAGCTGCCGATCTCCGACGGCCGACATGTCATCTCCGTTGAAGACCCCGGCCACGCAACGAAGCTGATCCTCTGTCGGCCCAGTCGTGCGGTCCAAATCCAAGGGAAAAACGCTGCCGTTTAGCCACTCGTCCAGGTTCTTAAGAACGCTCCGCAGACCATTCAAGGTTGCATGCCGCCCGAAAATGGCTGATTCATCCAGCTTCCAACGCTGCAGTTTCTTCGGGGACAGAATTCGGCGATCCCGAAGATAATGCAGATACACGTACTTGCCAATCAAAGCGTGAGACTGCTCTCGGGTTAATCCGGAACGGCACAACCAGCGATCCAATGAGTTGAGATTGTCAAGCAGCCGCCAATCGACGCGGGCTTCGGTTGCGACGTCTTCGGCGCGTTGCTGCCACAATCGACCGCTGTCGATCGAGTCGGCGTGAAAATCTGCTATCAATTCGGCTAGGTCTTGGAAATCAGTTAGTGGCGTCAGCGGCCCCTCCAACGTCCCATCCGGCGACTGGCGATGCTGAAACCCGGAATACAGGCGCAGTCCCTTCGGCGTATGAACGATCAGGAAGGGTACCACGTCCTGATTCCACACGAGGCGATGGAATCGGTTCGCTTGGTCTTCTGAGGCCGCTTTACACACGTAAACCACAGGAACGATGGGGGCTGACGCATCGTCCGATGGTCGTAACGTGTACACGCCCTGCAATCCCAAGTAAGCTTTGGCGCGACGGAAGATGTGCCCATAATCCGGGACCGTTGCAAGGTTGGACTGGCGTCGCCCCAGGAAATTCGGCGAACCACGGTAGCCAAGTTCGTCAATCAATTCGGCGATCTGCATGGCAGAAATAGATTGGTTAGCGACATTGTTTCGGGATCAGAGACTGCCAGCAGTGACGATATACAAAAGAACACATCTTGTCAATTAAACTGACACCGCATTTTGTACGTCACCAAGAATACTTGGAAGGTACCTTCAATTCAAGAGATGCAAGAACTGAACACGCCAGCTTGAACTGAGTTCAGTAAAGTGCTGCGGCCAATTGGCGGCGGTAGGTGGTCGTCAAATCTGAGTCTTCGGGTAGCACTTGGAAGATGTCGACCATCAGCTTTCGGGCGGGTTCGCCGAATCGCTGTTTGTGGTTTTGCACCAAGTCCAACGCGATCTCCAAGGCTTCCTGGTGCTGGCCCGCCCCGGCCAAGGCTTCGGCCAACGAGAATTTCAGGTCCGGATCGTCCGGTTGCGCCGCAAGAGCCGCTCGGCATGCATCGATGCTGCCCGCGCCGTCCGCATTGCTCAGCAAATCCAGCTCGGCCCGAATCCGCTGGACCGCCGGCGTCGCCACTCCCATCTCCTGAAGCTCGTCAAGCAACTCCCGGCATTCCGTCAGTCTTTCCAGAGAAAACAAGACCTCGGCCAACCCGATCGCGGCTTCCGTCAACCGAGCGTCCTTTTCGAGGGCCTCCCGATATTTTCGCTCGGCCCCCTCCGGATCCACCTCAGCGATTCGCCGGGCTTCCGCAAGACACCGCTCCGCTTCGGTCGGCAGCAGACGCTGAAGCCATGCGCGAATCTCCGCTTCGGGCAACGCGCCGACGAACGAGTCGACCAATTGGCCGCCGCGAAAACCGCAAACCGCCGGAATACTCGATATCCGCAAAGCCCCAGCCACCGACTGGTTTTGATCCAAATCCGCTTTCACCAAGACAAACTGGCCCGCAAAGTCGGCTGCCAGTTTCTCCAGCACCGGCCCGATTATCCGGCACGGCTGGCACCATGGCGCCCAGAAATCGACGACCACCGGGACTTCCTGCGAACGTAGGATCACATCCCGCTCGAATGTCGTATCACTGGTCTGGTGAACAAAACCCATTTTCCCATCCTCCCTAGATTCGCCAGGCAAGCTGCCAGGGATCGGCAGCGTTCATTACATGGAGGCCATTCTAACGACTGACCAGCCAGCCGAAACCACATAGCGCTGACGCAACCACCCGTTACAGTGGTTTTCTGGTGTATCGGCGTTGCTCTTGTCACGGTCCGCGTTCGGTTGCTACACTCTGCCCTCGCAGCGCCGGGAATCGTTCATCCCCTGGCTACGCCAGGATCGCGGCGCGGGTTGATAGAGACGCGAGCAAACCGGCCCTGCCGTGGTGAACGGGGCTCGGTGTCCACTTTGCTGAGAGCGACATGGAGGTCGCCATGTGCCACCGTTGGCTGATTCGTGACAAGCTGTTGTTGGGCATCGCGATGCTGATGCTGATCGTGTCCATTTTGGCCTTCAGCAGCTTTCGCGGAGTGTACGCCTATCGCGCGTTGGCTCGATCGATCAGTCACCACCGGGCGGCCGAACTGCGACTGGTCTCGGAATTATCGTATCAGATCGGCGAATTGCGAGCCGTGTTGAACCAGGTCCGTCGCCAGGAGGACCTGCGGCGGCTGGCGGTTAGCAACCAGGAATTGCGCGAGCAGTTTCGGGCGATCTTCCTGGACGTCAACGACAAACTTCTCAAGTATCAAAAGCGGCTGGATGCCTTCGAACGCGATGGATGCCCGGGTTGGGAGATGCCGCTGCAAGAGCCCGAGCGCCAGGCCTTGGCCGAGATCCGCGCCGCATTGGAATGGGTCGCTCAGCTAAATTCCGACGAAGCCTGGGTCATGAATCGCGTCTTCGTGGAAGGGTTGGACGAGGCGTTGGTCGATGCGCACACGGCGGCGATGAAACTGCCTTTCTACCTACAGCAGCGGATGCACGAGATCGTCAGTGAGGTGCGCGGCCAGTATCGAACGTGGATCGTGTTGACGTGGGTTTCCAGTTTCGCTTCGTTGGTGATTTTCATCGCCCTGCTCGTGTTCATCTACCGCAGCATCTTTCGGCCGCTCCGCAGCCTGATCCACGGTTCGCGTCGCGTGGCGGTCGCTCGCGACTTCGACCATCGCATCCGTCTGGACACGCAGGATGAAGTGGCCGAACTGGCCGAAGCAATGAATGCGATGACCGACCAGTTCCAACGGGTTCGCGACGACCTGGCTCAGCAGATCCGCGAACGTGACGAACAGGTTCGAGAGCGGACCAAAGCCGTCGTCCGCAGCGAAAAGATGGCCAGCCTGGGCTTGCTGGCCGCCGGCGTCGCCCACGAGATCAACAACCCGTTGACCTCGGTCGCCGGTTGCGCCGAGGCACTGGAATCGCGGCTGCATGACATTATCCAGGAAGACGATCGTCTGCCGGACGACGAGCATAACCCGGAGATCGACGTGCTGCGCCGCTATCTGCGGCGCATCCAGGACGAAGCCTTCCGCTGCAAAACGATCACCGAACAACTACTGGATTTTTCGCGCTTGGGCGATTGTCAGCGCCAGCAAACGGAACTGGGCGATCTGGTCGAGGGCGTGATCGCCATGGTTGGCCATCTGGGCTGCTATCGTGATAAGCAGATCGAGTTCCAGCAGCCCGAGTCCGTCTGGGCGATGGTCAACCCGCAAGAGATCAAGCAGGTTGTGCTGAACCTGATCACCAACGCATTGGACAGCCTGGACGTCCGGGGAACCGTCCGAGTCGAACTGCGGCGGTCGGCGATCATGGCCGAACTGGAGGTCAGCGACAATGGCTGCGGGATGACCGACGAGGTCAAGCAGCATCTGTTCGAACCCTTCTTCACTCGACGCCGGGACGGGCAAGGGACGGGGCTGGGGCTATCGATCACCTACGGCATCGTGCGGGATCACGGTGGCGAGATCATCCCGTTCAGCGACGGCCCAGGCTGCGGCTCGCGTCTTCTGGTCACTTTGCCTCTCGTGACTCAACAGGAACAACTTTATGAAACGAAAAACAAAGTCGCCTGATCGCTTGAAGATCCTGTTCGCGGACGACGAGGCAGGGATTCAGGAGTTGATGAGTTTGGAACTGCCGCGCATGGGGCACCAGGTGACCGTCTGCCCCGATGGTCTGACGGCTGCTGCTGCGCTGGAGCGGAATACCTATGATTGCGTGCTGGTCGATCTGGACATGCCGGGATTGAACGGCTTGCAGGTCATCGAAATGGCGAAGGAGTTGTCGCCGGAAACCGAAGCCGTCGTGCTGACCGGCAAATCAACGGTCGATACGGCCGTGGCTGCGCTGCGCCAGGGCGTGTTCGACTATCTGACCAAACCGTGCAAGCTGGCCGAGTTGGAATCGCTGCTGTCCCGGATCGCACAAAAACGCGAACTGAAGAACCAATACCGCGCTTTGAAAAGCCAGTTGGACCGCATCGAGGGCGGCAAGAGCCTGGTCGGTTCGCACGAATCCATGCGACAGGTCCGGGAACTGATCCGCAAAGTTGCGCCAACCCATTCCACCGTGCTGATCCTGGGTGAAACGGGAACCGGCAAGGAGTTGGTCGCTCGGGCTGTCCACGAATCGAGCTTGCGAGTCGAAAAGCCCTTCGTGCCGATCAATTGCGGCGCCCTGCCGGAAACCTTGATCGAAAGCGAACTGTTCGGGCATCGCAAGGGCGCGTTTACGGGCGCAGACGAGCAGCGGGTCGGGTTGTTCGAGGTGGCCGACGGCGGGTCGATCTTTTTGGACGAGATCGGCGAGTTGCCCAAGTCGCTGCAGGCCAAGCTGCTGCGCGTGTTGGAAAGCGGCGAAATCCGCCGGATCGGCGACAACGAATCGCGAAAGATCGACGTGCGCGTCATCTGTGCGACTCACCGTAACCTGGTCGACATGGTCGAAGAAGGCGATTTCCGCGAAGACCTGATGTACCGCATCAATACGTTCGAGATCCATTTGCCGCCCCTGCGGACGCGCATCGAGGATATCCCCGAGCTGGCCGAGCACTTGTACCGCCGCTTCCGTCCGGGGATGCCCGCTGACCAGCCCGTCTTCAGCTCCGAAACGCTCGAACGACTGTGCACCCATTCGTGGCCCGGCAACGTGCGCGAACTGGCCAACGTGATCGAACACGCCACCATCCTGTGCGACTCGCCGCCGATCCAGCCGAAGCACCTGCCGCAATCCTTCGGCTCTCGAACCGCTCGCCTGCCCGAATTGGGACCATTGTCCTTGCGGGAGTTGGAACTCCAAGCGATCCAGCAATCGCTGGAACGGCACGGAGGAAACAAGTCCGTCGCCGCCGAAGAACTCGGCGTCAGTCTGAAGACGTTGTACAACAAGCTGAACCAGGCCCACCTGGAAAAGAAGTCCGCCTAGTGCCGCCGAACTTCGTCACTGCAAGCGGTCAGGCTGCGGTACAGATCCAGGGCGGCGGGGAAGGGGGACAGGGCGCGGTCGAAGATGCCGAGGCTGTAGGCGATGGTCAGGCCGTAGTTGGTGATCGGGACGCCGGCGCTGCGGCAGCGGAGGATGCGGGAAAGCATCTCGCGCCGGTTCTGGACGCATGCGCCGCAATGGACGACCAAGTCGACGCCGGTCAGATCCGAGGGGAAATCGTGACCTTGATAGTGCTGGAAGTCCAGGTCCCCGCCGACGTATTGCCGCAACCAGCGGGGGACCTTCACGCGGCCGATGTCGTCACCGATCGGATGGTGCGTACAGGCTTCGCAGACCAGCACGCGGTCGCCGGGCCGCAGTCGGTCGATGGCCAACGCGCCGCGGACCAGTTCGACCAAGTCTCCCTTGTGCCGAGCAAATAGGATCGAAAACGAAGTCAGCTTGACGTCTGGCGGCGTGTCTGCGGCGACTTTCAGAAAGGCCTGCGAATCGGTGACCACCAGCGCCGGAGGATGTGTCAGCCGCCCCAACGCCGCCCGCAGTTCACGCTCTTTTACCACCAGACAACAGGCGTCGCTGTCCAACAGGTCGCGGATGGTCTGGACTTGCGGCAAGATCAAGCGACCTTTTGGTGCTTCCATGTCGATAGGCACCACCAACACGGCCAGCTCGCCGGGCGGCACCAGATCGCCGGCAATGCTGGGCGGATCTAGCAGACTGGCTGGCGTGGCACGGATCAACGCCTCACGCAGTTCCAACAGGCCCGCACCAGTGGTCGCTGCCGTTTCCACCAGGGGGACGCCCGCTGTGTGCAGACGCTGGCGTAATGCGGGCGGAGCGACGCCCAGGTCGCTCTGGTTGCTGACAACGATCACGGGGGTCTTCCGCGAGTTCAGTTCATCCACCAACTGCTCCTCGAAGTCGCTCCAGTCGCCCTGATTGCAAACGAGTACGGCCAAGTCGGTTCGGTCCAACACGGCGCGCGTCTTGGCCGCCCGCAACTCGCCCAACGCGCCTGTGTCGTCGATGCCGGCCGTATCGATGAACAGCACCGGGCCCAGCGGCAGCAGTTCCATCGGCTTTTCCACCGGGTCCGTCGTCGTGCCGGCGATGGCCGAGACGATCGACACATCCTGGCGCGTCAACGCGTTCAACAGCGAACTCTTGCCGACGTTCCGTCGGCCGAACAGGGCGATGTGCAGTCGATTTCCTCGCGGCGTGCGTTGCATACTTCCATTTTCCTGTCGTCAGAAAGTGTGAGACACGTGGACGGAGCCGAGCCGCGTGACGGCGTCGGGCGCGACAGCCTGGTCGAATTGCTCGGCGGTCAGCAGCCCCTGTTCCAGGACAACCTGACGCACGGTCTTGCCTTCCGCTTCAGCGGTGCGTGCCACAGCTTCGGCCGCCTGATAGCCGATCCGGTCCACCAGCGCCGTCACGGTCGCCGTAGCAGCATCGACCGCGCGGCGACAGCGTGATTCGTCGGCCGTGATCCCTCGCACACAATGCTGGACCAAAATCTGGCAGGCGTTCCGGGCCAAGTCCAGACTGGTCAGCAGGCTGTCGGCGATCAGGGGCAGGAACTGATTGAGTTCCAGATTGCCCAGCGAAGCGGCACTGGTCAAGGCCTGGTCGTGGGCCACGATGGACAAGGCAGCTTGGCACACCGCCTCAGGGATCACCGGATTCACCTTGCCGGGCATGATCGACGAACCGGCTTGGCGCGGCGGCAAGGTGATCTCGCCCAGGCCGGCCACCGGACCGGACGACAACAGCCGCAGGTCGTTGCTGACCTTCAGCAGGCTGCTGGCCAACGCCCGCAACATGCCGCTGACTTCGACGAACACGTCCGCGTTTTGTGTGGCATCGATCAGATTTTCCGATCGAGCCACACCCAGGCCGGTGAGCTGTTGCAGATGATCGACCACGCGGAAGATGAACTGTCGCGGCGCGCCCAGCCCCGTGCCGATGGCCGTGCCGCCCAGGTTGACGACGCGCAACCGTTCCTCGCATTTGTAGATCCTCCAGCGGTCGCGGGCAAAGGCTTCGGCGTAGGCTCCCATGCTGCGGCCCAGTGTCGTGAGCACCGCGTCTTGCAGTTGAGTCCGGCCGACTTTGACCACGTGGGCCAGCTCGCGTTCCTTGTGCTGAAAGGCATCGACCAGGGCGATCACGTCCCGTTCCAGCAGCCGGAACTGACCGATGGCTGCCACGCGCAGCGCCGTCGGATACGTGTCGTTGGTCGATTGGTGCAGGTTCACGTCGCGCAGAGGATGCAGCGTGTCGTAATCGCCCAGGGGCCGGCCGAGCTGCTGCAGGGCGCGGTTGGCAAGCACCTCGTTGACATTCATGTTGGTCGACGTGCCGGCACCACCCTGCAGGGCATCGACGATCACGTGTTGGTCCAATCGCCCGTCGGCCATATCCTGGCAGGCGGCTTCCAGGGCCGCGAACTTGTCGCCGTCGGGCCACGCGCCCAGTTCCTGGTTGGTCCGGGCACAGGCCAGCTTGACCCAGCCGTAGGCGTGAACCAAGTGCCGGCTGACCGGTCGTCCGCTGAGCGGAAAGTTCTCAACAGCTCGCTGTGTGTGAATTCCGTACAACGCATCGGCCGGAACGGGCAACTGTCCCAGCAGATCGGTTTCGATGCGGTAATTGGTGGACATTGGCGTCTGGTGGTAACTCGTTTCAACGGACAAGTGAAAGACTGAGTGAACAGTAGGTGTCGGACTCAGTTTGGTAGCACGCGTCAATAAAACAAATCTCGGTCTTGCGTGGTGACGATCCGCTGCAGACGACGTTCCAACTCTTGTTTGCGTTGGCCGTCGGGCATCGCGGCCAGGCCGTCTTGGATTAGCCGTTCGCCCAATCGTCGCGTGGCGGGCGAAGCGTAATCGATCAGGTACTCTTGCAAGGTGGTCAAGGCGTTTGGCGTACACAGCCGCTCGATAAAGCCCGGAACGGCGAACTCCATGAACTGTTCACCGGTGCGGCCCAATCGGTAACAAGCCGTACAGAAACTGGGGATGTAACCGTCGGCCAGCAATTGCGCCACCACCTGGTCCAACGTTCGCACGTCGCCCAGTTCGAACTGCTCGCGCTCGCACACCTGCTGTTGAGCGTCGCCGGCTTCGGTGTATCCGCCCAGCTCGATACGGCTGCCCGCGTCGATCTGCGACACTCCGAAGCCCAGCAACTCCTGTCGCACCTCGGGCGATTCGCGCGCGGTCAAGATCATGCCCGTATAAGGCACGCTCAGCCGCAAGATCGCGACCAGCCGCTTGAAATCATCGTCGCCGACCAGCCAGCGGTCGTCCAGATGCACGCCGGACGCCGGACGCAGCCGCGGGAAACTGATCGTGTGCGGGCCACAGTCGAATTTGGCCATCAAGTGCCGCGAGTGGCTCACCAGCCCGAGCACTTCGAAACGCCAGTCGTACAGTCCGAACAGCGCCCCGATCCCGACGTCGTCACAGCCGCTTTCGTAGGCGCGGTCCAACGCATCCAGCCGCCACAAGTAGTCCGATTTCCTCGTGCCCATCGGATGGACCTTTGCGTACGTGGCGTGATGATACGTCTCCTGGAACACCTGGTAGGTTCCGATCCCGGCCTCTTTCACGATGCGAAAGCCGTCGTGATCCTGCGGCGCTGCGTTGATATTCACCCGGCGGATCTCGCCTTGGCCGTCCTTCACCGCGTAGACGGCGTGTACCGTGTCCGCGATGAACTCGGGCGAATACCGAGCGTGTTCGCCGAACACCAGGATCAGCCGCTTGTGCCCCTTTCGCTCCAAGGCCGTGACCTGGGCTTGGATCTCGGATGAATCGAGCGTGCGGCGGATCGCGGCCTGGTTCCGCGAGCGGAAACCGCAGTAGGTGCAATCGTTCACGCAGTAGTTGCCGATGTACAGCGGCGCGAACAGCACGATGCGGTTACCGTAGACATCGCGTTTGAGTTGCCGGGCGGCGGCAAAGATCTCTTCGATCAGTTCCGGCGACGTCGCGTTCAACAGCACGGCCGTCTCCGCCTCGGTCAGCGGCTGCTTGGCCAAGCTCTTGGCGATCACGTCGCGAACCGCCGCCGCATCGGCCGGGCAGTCCAGCAGGTCTTGCAAGGCGCAATCGTTGATGAAATCGCAGGCACCATCGCTGAGCCGTGGGCCGGCGGTCGGCAGGGGTATCGTCATGATCTTACTCGGTTTCTTGGAGTTTGTTTTCGTTGAAGTTGGCAAACGGCGTGCCAGGTAAACAAGCATAGCAAATCCTGTGCCGAACGGGATTATCCAATCGTTCGGACGCGGCTCGGGCAGTTTATTTCGGTTGCGGGCGTCAGCCCGCTTTGGAGCCTTTGGCTGTTAGATGCACATACGGTGCGCGCGTCTTTGTAGGTTGGGACTTTGTCCCGACCGGGTCGGGTCAGAGACCCAACCTACGTCGGTTGCACCTGGACGCCGCGTTAGGATCGGCAAATCAATCATTAAGCGGCACGGCGCTAGCCGCCGGTAAGTGAGCGGCATGGCGCTAGCCGCCGGTAAGTGAGCGGCATGGCGCTAGCCGCCGGTAAGTGAGCGGCATGGCGCTAGCCACCGGTGGCCTCCCGAACCGGCGGCTAGCGCCGTGCCGATCACCCGAAAACACAACCGTAATTTTTCTGCGGATCTTTACCCGCCCACGGCTTCCGCGAACAGGCGGCGCAGCGACAATTCGAATCCGGGCAAGACGGGTTCGCCGCACAGACTGCCGTCCTCACCGATCGCGTCGCACTGCTGCTCGCCCGTGTACGAGCGGGCCGTTCGTGTCTGAGGATCGATGTACCAAACCAGCCGGACGCCGGAGGCAAAGTATTCTTGCAACTTGCGGTCCAATTCTGCGGCGGTATTTCCCGAGGAAAGCACCTCGACGGCCAAGTCCGGAGCTACGGGCAGAATCGGGTAGTCTGCCAGCCGTCGATTTCCCAGCCGCTCCCAACTCACGAACGACACGTCCGGAACGCGAACCTGTCGTGGCTGGATCCGCAACAAGCCGTCCGGTCCCAACAGCACGCCCATTCTGTGCTCTTGCAGGTACATCTTCAAGAAGAAGGACAAGGTGATCGCCACCGCCGATTCGTAGCTCCCCATCGCCTTCTCCACCAGGACGCGATCGATCAACTCGCAGATTCTGCCCGTACGCGCTTCGGCCTGTTCGGCATCTTGTTCGGTTGCCGTGCCGGGCGCGGGGCACATGCGGATTCTCTCCGGCGGGATGCCGCCGAGTTGCTCGAGCAAATCGGCGACAGTCTCGACGCTCGACGAGTGCGAAGATGGTGCGGTCGCAACGGTCATCAACTGGGTTCCCTACTGCTCGGCTCCGGCTATCCAAGATTACTGATTCTAGTGGCGTTGACATCCGGCGACAATGGGTTTCTTGGGGAACGTCACGTGGTTGTGGGAGTTTGTCGATGAATCGCGTTGGGCGAATCGCCGCGGCCTTGGCCCACGCGGCGGTCGATGGCGGCGATGCGCACGCCAAGACACGTGTGGCAGGCGTCGCTGGTCTCTCGTACGCACGCTTTGTCCGGATAGATCTCGTACAAGGCCCGGTATTCGGGCGGCGTCAAATTGGGCATGACCACGTTGGCGCCGCGGGCCAGTCCCAGCTCGCGCCCGCGGGCTCGGTTGAGCGTAGCCAAAGCCGTCGTGCTGGGGATATTGGCTCGCGGGCACACCAGCCGCGCCAGGGCGATCACCTTGTAGGTCATCAATTCGCTTCCCGGAACTTGATCGTCGAAAGTGTCTGCCAGACCCGGGGCGCCCAGCGGCGTTGCCGGGTGCGGCAGGAAGGGCCCTACGCCGATCATGTCCAAATCCAACTCGCCAAACCATTGGATGTCGCGGGCGAGGTCCTCGTAGGACTGGCCGGGGATGCCGATCATCACGCCGCTGCCGATCTCGTAACCCATTTCCCGCAGGCGCGGCAGCAGGCCCAAGCGATCCGAAACGCGGCTGGGCGACGAGGGATGAATGCGGTCGTACAACGGGCGGTTCGAGGTCTCGAAGCGCAACAGGTAGCGGTCCGCGCCTGCGGCACGCCAGTCGAGCAGCTCCTGTTCCGAGCGCTCGCCCAAACTGAGCGTCACGGCCAGCGGCGTTTCGCTCTTGATCCGGCGGACCAGTCCGGCGACCCATTCCCGCGTCAATCCCGGGTCTTCCCCGGCTTGCAGGACCACCGTGCCGTAGCCGAAATCCACCGCCTGTCGCACGCAAGCCATGATTTCATCTTCGCTCAGCCGATAGCGAGTCAACGCGGCGTTCGAAACGCGCAGCCCGCAATACGCACAGCGGGAACTGCAATAGTTCGAAATCTCGACCAGCCCCCGCAAATGGACCTCGTCGCCCGCGTATCGCTTGCGCAGCCGGTCCGCCGCTTGCCAGAGCTGGTCAAGACGCGAGGCGTCTTGTTCGCGGAGCCAGGACAGGATTTCGGTGAAGCTCAGTGGCATGTTTTACGTCGTCGTTGGTACCTGGGAGTTGGCGGGCAGCGTGTTTTCGCCGCTCAAGCAAGGACTCGGGGTCGCCGGCTCGTCGGACCCTTGGTCGCGCAGTACGACGGTAAACGTGCTGCCCACACCGGCTTGGCTGGTCACCGTCGCGTCACCGTCGTACAAGCAGGCCAGCTTCTTGACGATGGAAAGCCCCAGGCCGCTTCCGAGGATATTCTGAGTCTTCTCGTTGCGAATCCGCACGAACTCGCCAAACAGCCGGTCGGCCTCTTCTTGCGTCAGGCCGATGCCAGTATCGACGACTGCGATCGTGACACGGTCGGCCTCGCGCGTCAAACGCACGTCCACTCGTCCTCCTTCGCGGTTGTACTTGATCGCGTTGGAGATCAGATTGTTCAGGACCATCTCGATTTCGCCGCGATCGGCGACCATACGCACCCGTTCCGGCGCATCACAGGCGATTTCGATTCGCTTCGCCGCCGTCTCCGATGCAAAGGTTTCCAAAACGCCGTGTGCCAACGGGACCAGATCGACCGTCGCAAGCTGCCGCTGGCGTTGCCCGGATTCGATGTGCGTCACGTCCAGCAGATCGGTCACGAGTTTTCGCATCCCTTCGATGCGATTCAGGCTGCGCTCGATGGCCTCGACGTAGTCAGGCAACCGATCTCCCAATCGCCCCTCTTGCAGTAGCCGAAGGTAGCCCTCCACCGCGTTCAACGGTGCCTTCAGTTCGTGCCCTAGCACGCGAATGAACTGGAATCTTACCTGGCGTTTCTCTTCGGCCAGTTTTCGCGCTTGCTTGGCAAGCGCCAGTCGCGCGGCCGCTTTGCGGGTGGTGTTTCTCAACTCGTCGGGCGTAAAAGGCTTGGCCAGGAAATCGTAGGCTCCCCGCTTTGTGGCCTGGACCGCCGTCTCGATCGAGGCATAAGCCGTGATCATGATCGTCAGCATCTCGGATTGCAGACCGCGCGTCGCGTTCAAGACTTCCAGTCCGCTCATGCCGGGCATTTTGTGATCCAGGAACAGGATGTCGGGCCGCGAAGCACGGATCTTTTCCAAAGCAGCTTCGCCACAGTCTGCCTCCTCGACAGCAAACCCGATCGTCTCTTCCACGTCCGGGACCTGCACGGTAAAGTCACGCAGAGTTCGAGCCACGCCCAAACGCATGCCTAATTCGTCGTCGGTTACCAGTACTCGCAGGATATCCATAGCGTATTGTTTCTAGGTCAGGACATCGCGCCTGCCGTCTCGGTCGTTGTCACCTTGCCAGGCATCAGCCGGTCGATTTCGCTCAGCAGTTGCTCGAATCGAATCGGCTTGGCCAACAGAGCGTCTGCGGCAATCCAGGCGCGGTCGTTGTCGGTGGCTAGGGCAAAATCCAGTCCCGTCTCGCTGACGATCGACGTGACCAGGATCAATGGAATTTTAGGCGCCACTTTACGGATGTGGTAGCACAGCGTAAAGCCCGTATCCGGATTGTCCATCATCACGTCGATCACCGCCAAGTCGGGATGCCGCTCGGCCAATCTCCGCTTGGCATCTGACTCGCCGACGGCCGTCACGACGTCGAATCCAGCGGCTTCGAGCTGCACCTTCTGCTGCCAGAGGAAGTCACTGTCGTCGTCGACCAGCAATACAAGCGGTTTCGTGGGAGTTGTGGTCATCGGTTTCTCCTTGAATCTAGCCGGCTACGCCGGAATCTGAAGTCCTAATCTTTCACCTGATCTTTCACCTAATCTGTCCTTCCCACGAGGCAGTCGAAAAAGATTAGGTGAAAGATTAGGTCTGTACTCACTCCCGACGCGGCAGGACCACGGTAAAGGTGGTGCCGGTCGGACCGGCCGCGGAGTCGGCTTGGGACTGGACGCGAATGTCACCGCAATGCATCTTTACAATTCCATAAATGACAGCCAACCCCAGACCTGTGCCCTTGCCCATCGGTTTGGTGGTAAAAAACGGATCGAAGATCTTCTTCATGTTCTCTTCCGGGATGCCCGTGCCCGTATCGATGACGCTCAGCACAACTTGTTCCGCAGCCTCGCTGGTCCGGACCGTCAACGTGCCGCCCGTTTCCATCGCCGCCACGGCGTTGGATATCAAGTTGGTCAACACCTGGACGATCTGGTCGCGATCGACTTCCGCGATCGGATCGGTCAATTGGTGCTCGACGCGAACCTCGACATCTTCGGGCAAGCGGATCGCCCGCAGGGCACGATCGACCAGATCGCGTACGTCGGCCGGATAGCGGACGACCTTGTTCTGTCGGGCGAAGTGCAGCAGACCCGCAACGATCTTTTTGCAGCGGTCCGCCTGTTCGGTGATCATCGTCAGATCGCTGCGCAGCGAGCTGTCATCGGGACAGGCGTCCAGCAGCAAATGCGAATACATCAGGACCACGCCCAACGGGTTGTTCACTTCATGGGCAATCCCAGCGGCCAACTGTCCCATGCTGGCCAGTTTTTCCGACTGAATCAGAGCATCCTGTGCCTCGGCCAACTGCCGGTTTGACGCCTCGACTTCCCGCACGGCTCCGTACAGTCGGTCGATCGTGTAGGGTAAGCACATGGTGTTTTCGGCCAACCCCTTGCAGATCGCCACGGCATGCTCTCGGCAGGTATCGTAGCCACAGGCGCCACAGTTCAATTGATCCTTCGGCGAATCCTTGCCGATGCGAGCCATGACCTCCTGCAACTGGTCCGCCTCCGGCAAGGGGGTGCGTTGATCGTCGGCTTCGAAACCGCGGGACAGATCCAGATTCTGGGATCGCCGCAGGTTCTCCTGCCAGTGCCACTGATCGAGCGATTCCATGCGATTGCAGACGTGGAGCTGCACCAACCGGCGGCGGTTGAACAGCGGCAGCGAGTTGCGAATACCGGGGCCGGTGATGCAGCCCTCGCAGCACAGAGCCTCCAGCAGTTTCGCGCCCAGATCGCCCGAGGCGAATTCCTGAATGGCGTCCAGGACGTGACTGCGACCCTGGGTCGCCACGACCTCGCCGTTCATCAGATCCTCGTCGATGTTCGACGCCTGCAACAGACCGCGACCGATCGGAAACACGCCGCCCGTGCCGCCGTACGGCGGGTCAAAGGCGCACGGCTCGACCTGTCCCGGCTCCAGGCCCCGAGCATCGAAAATCTGCCGCAATTCCTCGAAGGTCAGAACCTCGTCGACGTCCCCGGCCACCGCACGACTCGCGGCCTCGGCTTTCTTGGCGATGCAAGGTCCGATGAAGACGACGGCCAGGTCGTCGCCGTGCATCTTCCGCGCCACGCGGGCCGTGGCCACCATCGGCGACACGATCGGCGCCAGCGAGCCGACGAATTCCGGGTAGTACTTTTCCACATAGCTGATCACGGCGGGGCACGTCGTGGCGATGAAGCCGCGGCCGTTCGTAGCGCCCAACAAACGCCGGTACTCGCGAGCGACCAAGTCGGCCCCGAAACTTACCTCCAGCACCAACGCGAACCCCAACCGCCGCAGCATTCCAGCGAGCTGCTCGTGGTTGACATCGGGAAACGCAGCAGGGAAGCTGGGCGCCAGGCAGACCGCCACGCGACGGCCGGACCGCAGCAGGCTCTCCAGTTCGCCCGTGGCGCTGCGGACTTGCTTGGCGTCCTGCGAACACACGAGCACGCAGTTGCCGCACGCGATGCAGCGCTCGTCCACCACCTCGGCTTGGCCCGTGGCGACTCGGATCGCCTTGGCCGGGCATTCGCGGACGCACGTATAGCACATGCGGCAGCGTTCTTTTACCGTGGTGACGTAATTCGTGGACATGAGGATCTCCGGATAAACGCTTCGCCTCGCTACGCCAGCGCATCTCGCGGGACATAATGGGTATGCAGCAACTCGTGGCTCGTGTGACTCAGCGGCTGGCCGAGGAATTCATCGTACAGCCGTTTCACGGAGGCATTGTTGTGCGAGGTGCGGACCGACTCTTGTCGATCCAACTCGTACAGCCCCTGCATCCGTCTGCGGACCGCATCCACGTCGGCGCCGAAGGGCTGACCGCCGCCCGCGACGCAGCCGCCGGGGCAAGTCATGACCTCGATGAAGTGCAGATCGCTGCGGCCGTCGCGGATCTGGTCCAGCAATCGGCAGGCATTTCCCAGACCGCTGACAACGGCGACGTTCAACGTCAGCCCATCGACGTTGACGCTGGCCTGCTTGACGCCGTCCATTCCACGCACGGCGTCGACGGTAAAGGCTTCCAATTCGCGGCCTGTGACCATCCAATGCGCCGTGCGGATTGCGGCCTCCATCACGCCGCCGCTGGCGCCGAACAACTTGCCCGCCGTGGTCCGCTCGCCAAACGGCGTGTCCGCGTTCTCCGCCGGGACTTCTGCCAAATCGAGACCGTGCATGTGCAGCAGTTGGACCAGTTCGCGCGTCGTCAGGACGGCGTCGATATCCGCAACGCCATGCCGCATCATTTCCGGCCGAGCCGCCTCGAACTTCTTCGCCGTACAGGGCATGATGCTGACGCTGTAGATGTCGTGCGGATCGATCTGCTCGCGATTTGCGAAATAGCTCTTGATCACCGCGCCCATCATTTGTTGGGGACTCTTGCAGGTCGACAGGTTGCCGATCGATTCCGGATAGGACGTCTCGACAAACTTGATCCAGCCCGGTGAGCAACTGGTCAGCATGGGCAGTCGCCCGCCGTTCTGCAGCCGGTGGACCAATTCCGAAGCTTCCTCCATGATCGTCAGATCGGCGGTAAAGCTGGTGTCGAAGACGCGATCGAAGCCGAGCCGACGCAAGGCGCCGGTCATCGCTCCGGCCACGTCCGCGCCCACGGGCAGACCGAACGCCTCGCCGACGGTCACCGAGACGGCCGGGGCGTGCTGGACCACCACCCGTTTTCGCGGATCGCGCAGCGCCGCCAGCACCTCGGGGATGTGGCTCCGCTCCGCCAGCGCGCCGGTCGGGCAGACCACCACGCACTGGCCACAGTTGATACAGCCCGATACGTTCAATCCGTCGTCAAAGGCCGTACCGATCTTGGACCGCGAGCCGCGACCGATAAAGTCGATGCAACCGACGCCTTGGACTTCTTCGCAGACTCGCACGCACTTGCCGCACAGCACGCACTTGGACGGCTCGCGCACGATCGATGGGCTGGACATGTCCATTATGTGGCGACTCTTCTCGCCCGCGTAACGACGCTGACGGACGCCCAGTTGTTGAACCAGATCCTGCAACTGGCAGTCCTGGTTGCGGGTGCAATACAGGCAGTCGTCCGGATGGTTGGCCACCAACAGTTCGACGATCGTCCGCCGTGCGAGAACGGCGCGTGCGGAATGCGTACGGACTTTGGTGGGCTGCGTGACGGGATAAGCGCAACTGGGAATCAGCCCCCGTTGGCCTTCGATCTCCACGACGCACATCCGGCAGGCGCCGCTGGGCAACAAGCCTTCCAGGTGGCACAGCGTGGGGACCTGGACACCGGCTCGCCGCAACGTCTGCAACAACATTTCTCCGGGCTCTGCTTCGAACGGCCGACCGTTGATTTCAATCGTGACCATGCGTGTTCCTCTCTCGTTGACGGTTGTCCTCAATTTTTCAGCACCGCGCCCGGCTTGCAGACGTCCAAGCAAGTTCCACAGCCGATGCACTTGTCGGCGACGATGTAATGCAGTTGTTTCGGCGAACCGACGATCGCGTCCGTCGGGCACTTCTTGGCGCACAACGTACAGCCCTTGCACCTGTCCGGGTCGATCGTAAAGGTCAGCAATTCGGCACACACCCCCGCCGGACAATGGCGTTCGTAGATATGCGATTCGTACTCGTCGCGGAAGAACCGCAACGTGCTGAGCACCGGGTTCGGAGCGGTCATCCCCAGCCCGCACAGGCTGGCGTCGCGGATCGTCTCGGCCAAGTCCTGCAAGTGCAGCACGCTGTGGAACCGCTCCAGAGCATCAATGCCCTTCTCACGCTGCCGGCCCCGCGTGATCCGCTGCAGGATCTCCAGCATGCGCCGCGTGCCTTCGCGGCAGGGAATGCACTTGCCGCAGCTCTCGCGCTGGATGAAGTCCATGAAGAACATGGCCACGTCGACCATGCAGTTGTCTTCATCCATCACCACCAGACCGCCGGACCCCATCATGGCGCCCACCGTCTTCAAGGACTCGTAGTCGATATCGATGTCCAGGTGCTGCTCAGGGATGCAGCCGCCGGAAGGACCGCCGATCTGTACGGCTTTGTATTGCCGCCCGTCGGGAATGCCACCGCCTACGTTGAACACGATCTGCCGGACCGTCGTACCCATCGCGACTTCGACCAAGCCCGTGCGGGCGACCTTTCCGGACAGGGCGAACACTTTCGTGCCTTTGCTGGTGGGGGTGCCCAGGCTGCTAAACCATTCGGCGCCGCGATCGACCAGCATCGGCACGTTGGCCAGCGTCTCGACGTTGTTGATGATCGTCGGCTTGCCGAACAGCCCTTTCAACGCAGGAAACGGCGGACGGGGGCGAGGCATCCCGCGGCGGCCTTCGATGCTGTGGATCAGCGCCGTCTCTTCGCCGCACACGAACGCTCCGGCCCCCATCTTGATTGCGATCTGCAGGTTGAAATCGGTGCCCAAAATGTTCTCGCCCAGCAGCCGATTCGCCTCGGCCTGGGCCAGAGCCACTTGCAAGCGTTTGATCGCCAGCGGATATTCGGCGCGGATGTAGATATAGGCTTTCGTCGCACCGATCGCATAGGCGGCGATCACCATGCCTTCGACCAACCGGTGCGGGTCGCTTTCGATCACCGCCCGATCCATGAAAGCGCCCGGATCTCCCTCGTCGGCGTTGCAGATCAGATACTTGCCATCGCTCTTCGCCATGCAAGCGAACTTCCACTTCGTGCCCGTGGGAAACCCGCCGCCGCCTCGGCCTCGCAAGCCGCTGGCTTCCACCAGTTCGCAGACCTGGGCCGGCGTGTACTGCCGTACCATCTTGGCCAGCGCCTGGTAGCCGCCGTGGGCGATGTACTCGTCGATCTGAGCCGGGTCGATCAAGCCGCAGTTGGCCAGCACCCAACGCGTCTGCGGCGCGAAGAACGGATGCTCGTCCAGAAACGGTACGTCGTCCCACGGCTTCAGCGTGGCATGGCGATGCTGGGCAAGTGCCAGCTTGTCCGGGATCTGGCCGACCAGCACTGCGTCCAACAAGCCGTTGACTTTGTCCTTGGTAACCTGCTGGAACATGACGCGCGTGCGGCCCGGAATTTGGATATCGACCAGCGGTTCGGCCGAGCACAAACCGATGCAGCCGACTTTGATCACGTCGGCTTTGACTTCGTGGAGATCGAGATAGGCACGGATGACGTCCAGCGTCTCCTGAGCGCCGGCCCCCAAGCCGCATGTGCCCGCGCCCACGAAGATGGCCGGCCGCACCAGGCGGTCGCGCCGCAGTTCGGCAATGCGGTCTTCCCATTGCTGGCGCACCGCTTGGTCCTGCGAGCCGTCGTCGTCCAACAGCCAGGAGAGAAGTTCGGGATAGGTGGCAAACGCCGCCGCAGTCGCCGGCGCGGTGCGCCTGTCAAGCAGCTTGGTCGTCATGTTTCGCGGCCTTCTTTCGATAGGAGTCCAGAATCTTGATCACCGACTGGGGCGTTACGCTGGCATGGAACACGTCGTTGATGCAAATCACCGGGGCCAGTCCGCAAGCGCCGATACAGGCGACCACCTCCAAACTGAACATTCGGTCGCGGCTCGTCTGGCCTGCATCGATCTTCAGCTCGCGTTTGATCGCCTCGAACACGGCGGCCGAGCCCTTGACATGACAGGCCGTGCCGCGGCAGACCTGCACGTGATAGCGGCCCTGGGGCTGGAAGCGGAATTGGTTGTAAAAGGTAGCCACGCCGTAGATCTTGCTGGTCGGCAAATCCAGGTGCTGGCCGATCCGCACGATGGCGGGCCGCGACAAATATCCATGATGCTCCTGGACTTCCTGCAGCAAGGGAATCAACGATTCGCGCCGCGCAAGCGGATATTCGGCCAGGATCGATTCGAGGTCCGGTTCGGGCGTGGTTTCAGGTAGGACGACAATCACCAAAAAGACTCCACACACATAGGTTGCAACAGCGAGTCGGAAAACGCGCTTTCCTGTTATACGCAAGCCTTGTGCCAAAACCCCCGACTTCGTGGAATTGCAAGGCAGCGGCGGCATTTGCCGCACGGGACCATGGTAGAAACAACGGGAATTTCGGGCCGGAAACGGTTTCCGAGTACACGCGGCGGCGGATTCGGGGATGGTGGATCATTGACAACAGGAGGCTCGCGGTGTATAGTTCGGCAATACACTGTATGACGCGGACGGGTCGGGCCCTCCGCCAAGAAGGGTCCTCGCTCTATGACCATCCGACTAAAACTGACCATCTTGTCAATCGCTGGCATCCTGGTTGCCAACGCCCTCGTTTCTTTGGCGGCCCTCTCGTATCTGCAATCCGCGTGGCTGCGCGAGGTCCAAAACCGCGTGCAACTGGACCTTCGATCGGCACGCGCCCTGTACGAGGGCCGCGCTCAGCACGTGGCAGGCTACTTACAGGCAGCCGCGCTGAACCCCGAGATTCTCGCCGCTATGAGTGGCACAGGTTACCCTGAAAGAAGGGTGCAGCAGCGACTTCAGCAGGTGCGCCGAATCGGTACGATGGACTTTCTCTCGCTGCTGGACGCTGACGGTCGCGTTTTCATGGGCGCCGAACCCGGGGCCGCGATCGGGGACGATCTGTCACACAATGCGGTGATTGCCGCAGCGATCAGCACGCTGCAACCTGCCACCGGAACCCTGCGAGTCCCCGAGGCGACGCTCCGACGAATCGGCGACTCACTGGCCGCTCGAGCCCGCATCGATCTGATCCCCACCCGCGAAGCGGAACCGACGACGGAGACCACCAGTTCCGATGGCTTGGTTCTTGTAGCCGCCGTTCCTTTGCTGGATGCACGCGGCGCGCTCCAAGGGTTGCTGTACGGCGGGGATCTGCTGAACGGGCGAAACGATTTGGTGGATTCGATCCGTGACGCCGTGTTCTGCTCGCCGATCGATGATGCCCCATCGCTGGACACGGTGACGATCTTCCTGGGAGACGTTCGGATCGCAACCAATGTCCGCCAAGCCGACGGGCAACGGGCGATTGGGACAAGGATGAGTCGAAAAGTGGCCGAGGAGGTATTGGAGCGCGGCGAGGTCTGGACGCGCCCGGCCTTTGTCGTCAACGACTGGTACGTCACGGCCTACGAACCGATTTGGGATCCCGAGCGCCAAGTCGTCGGTTCGCTGTACGTTGGGTTGTTGCAGGCGCCTTTCCAGCAGCGGCGCAACACGCTGGTGGGCGTGGTGTCGCTGATGGTGCTGTCGGGCACCGTGGCCTGCTTTCTGCTGATCTACTTCATGAACTACCTGGTGTTGCGACCGGCCAGCAAGGTGATCGAGATGGCTGGCCGTGTGATCCAAGGCGATCTGACGGCGCGGGTCGGAATGCGGCCGCCCGGCGAGATCGGCGTACTGTGTCAGTCGGTCGATCAGATGGCGGACGCGTTGGCCGAACGCGAACAGCAATTAAAGGCCGCCACCGGCAAGCAATTGCACCGCAGCGAAAAGCTGGCCTCGCTCGGTCGCCTGGCGGCCGGTGTCGCCCACGAAATCAACAACCCGCTGACCGGCGTGCTGACGTTCGCCCACCTGATGAAGGAAAAGCCCAATATGGACGACCAGGATCTACAGGATCTGGATCTGATCATCCACGAAACCACGCGAGCCGCAGAGATCGTCCGCGGCCTGCTGGACTTTTCCCGCGAGCGAGCGTCGATCAAGGAACCGCTGAATCTGAACGAAGTGATCGCGCGAACCATTCGCTTGATCCGCAACCAGAAGCTTTTCGAACGTATCGCGATCGACGAGGATCTGGCCAACGATCTGCCGGACATCGAAGGGGACATGAACCAGTTGCAGCAGGTGCTGCTGAACCTGTCGCTGAACGCCTGCGAGGCCATGCCGACGGGCGGCACGCTGACGTTACGCACGCGCAGCCAGCAGCGCGGGGTGATGGTGATCCTGGAGGACACCGGCGGCGGCATCGACCCGGAGCATCTCGAACGCGTATTCGACCCCTTCTTCACCACCAAGCCCGTCGGCAAAGGCACGGGGTTGGGGTTGAGCGTCAGCTACGGGATCGTCCAGCAACACGGCGGCACGATCGAGGTTGACAGCGAACTGGGGCGCGGCACCACTTTCACCCTCGTTTTCCCCGCACTGGGTCAAGAGCCTGTCGCGGCGACCGCAGACTCGGTTCCCCGCGAGCATCCGTTCCTGGCAACGGCCGACTAGTGACAACATGTGAGAATCCCTATGCAGCACCGTATTCTGGTCATCGACGATGAAGCCGTGGTCGGCTTGAGCATCAAGCGGACGCTGGCGCCCGGCGGGCACGCGATCGACGTCTATCAAGATCCGCACGCCGGTCTCCAGGTGGCGTTGTCCGGCGGCTACGACGTGATCTTTTTGGATCTGATGCTGCCCGGAGCCAACGGACTGGATCTGTTGGCTCAGATCAAAGCCGCCGATGTCTCCTCGGAAGTCGTGATCATCACGGGGTATTCCTCCGTCGAAACTGCCGTGCAGGCCATCAAGCAGGGGGCGGCCGATTACTTGAGCAAGCCGTTTTCACCGGACCAGTTGAAGTTGGTGCTGGCGAAAGTCGCGGAGCACTCGACGCTGATCCGCGAAAACGCCGCGTTGCGCCAGGAGTTGGAACTCAATCGGGGCTTCGAAGGGATCATCGGGGAAAGCCGGGCGATGGAGCACGTCTTCGGAATGATCAAACGCGTAGCCCCGACCGATGGCACCGTTCTGGTCACCGGCGAAAGCGGCACCGGCAAAGAGATGCTGGTCCGAGCCATTCATCGACTCAGCCGCCGCAAGGACGGGCCGCTGCTGGCCTGCGATTGCAGCGCCTTGGCCCCGACGCTGTTGGAAAGCGAGTTGTTCGGCCACGTGAAAGGATCTTTCTCCGGTGCGGTGGCGACCAAGCAGGGCCTGTTCGAGGCGGCGACCAAGGGCACGTTGTTTCTGGACGAAGTCGCCAACTTGACCATGGAGACGCAAGGAAAACTGCTGCGCGTACTGGAGAGCAAACGCGTCCGCAAGGTAGGCGACACGGCCGAACGGGAGATCGACATCCGGCTGATCGGCGCCACCAATCGGGATTTGCAGGAGTTGGTACGCGAGGGTTCGTTCCGCGAGGACCTGTACTATCGCTTGAACGTGGTCCCGATCTATCTGCCGCCACTGCGCGAGCGGCACGGCGACATCCCGTTGCTGGCCGGTGTATTTCTCGACCGGTTCTGCAAGAAGCTGGACACGCCGGTAAAAGGCTTTACGCAGGAAGCCGTGGCCCAGATGGAAAGCTACGCCTGGCCGGGGAACGTCCGCGAGTTGCGGAACATCGTCGAGCGGATCGCGATCCTGTGCGAAGGCGAGCGCATCGAACTCCGCCACCTGCCGCCGGAAATCCGCCAGGCGTCCCCTGCCGCGTCCGTCACGCAATTGCCGCATTCTTGGGACGAGTTCAAGAAGCTCAAGCAGCAGGTACGCGACTCGGTCGTCGAAGACCTGGAACGTCGCTTTTTAACCGAAACCCTCCGCCGCTTCGACGGCAACGTCAGCCGCGCCGCCGAAGAAATCGGCATCCAGCGCACCAACCTGCACGCCCTGATTCGCAAATACGGCATCTGAGCAGTGCCCCCCATCATCGCAGAAAGAGCGTAGTGCGTTGTCCAGGCGAAAAATGCGGATTGTGAGCGGCACGGCGCTAGCCGCCGATTCTGGACGCTACCGGCGGCTAGTGTTTTGCCTCTGACGGACGTTGAGCTTTATCTATGTGCTAGAGTTTAACTCAGCCGAAGAAAGGGAAAAGCTCGATGTCGAATCGGAAGTATTTTACGCCTGAACAGAAA
>SKKK01000006.1 GCA_007121535.1 Planctomycetaceae bacterium
GCGGAAAGAACTACCCGCATTTTAGGACCGTGGCGTTGATGATGCTTCAATGGGGCCGCGTTCGGTTGAACGCGGAAAGGGGCCCGGGTGCCGGGGTCGGTTTTCTGCGGCATTTTCGCGGCGTTTTGCGAGCGGTGGCTCGGTGCGCTGGGCTGATGACGACGGACGACGGACATCGCTCCTCCTAACGTGTTGGTAAATCACAACTTAACCCACTGCGAGCGGGTCCCCGGCTTTTCGCGGCACCGGACCGCTCGCAGATCCATTTGTCGACAAAACGGGCGGTCGGCTCCCTCGATCCCCCGGCGGGCAACGGGGTCGGACAATTATCGGGTCACAAAAACAGGATAACGTGTCAACTCGCCGCTGACTACCCGGGCCAGTAGACGTGTTTGAATCTCCAATAATCGGCGATAACTGACGCGATAATCAAATAACGGGTGCGTGACTAATTGGTCCATCCGCTGCTCGTAGGCGCGAATGAACGCCTTGCGGCCCGAGGGGGTCATCGTGACGCCAACGCCCGCCTGGACAAAGTCCTCCGGGCAGGACATCCGATTGTTGATGGCCGTGATGACGGCCGAGTCGGCGAGCAACGGGCGGAAGGGTTCCATCAGATCCAGCGCCAACGCCGGACGACCAGGCCTGGGCTGGTGGTAGAAGCCCAGGTACGGATCCAAACCCACCGCCGCGGCGGTGACGGTCAGATCCTTGGCGACCAGCGTATAGGCCAGCGAGAGCAGGGCGTTGACCGGGTCGCGAGGCGGACGGCGGTTGCGTTTGCGGAAGTCGAAATGGTAGCGAGGCGGTTCGCCCAACAGGTTGGCCGGGTCCATCGGCTGGTCGCCGACTTTGATCATCCCGGCGAAATGCTGGAAGTAGATCCTGGCCGCGTTGCCCTCGATGCCCAACAGCGTCTCGGCGCTGGATGCCGTTTCGGCCTTGGCCGCCCAGCGTTTCAACTCGGCGATCGCGCCCGGCGGCGGACTGACGTGGTTGCGCATCAACAGCACTCGTTGGTTGCGGATCTTGCCCGCCACCAACGCTTGGGCGATCGCCAGCGAACGCTGCGGATCGTCGGCCATGCGGAACTGTTCACGGCGCAACAGGATGTTTTTCAGCCCGGTGCCCTGCAACATGCCGTAGAAATAACCGCGTTCGGTGAACAAGACGACGGGGATCTGAGCGAACAGCAGCGTTTGCAGCGCCTGGGTGGACATTTGGATGTTGCCGAACAGATTGACTTGATTGATATCCCGCAGCCGGACCTGCTGGACGACTTTGCCCCGGTCCTTGATCTCCAGCAGTTCCGCCTTTTTGCCGACGTACAGCCCTTGGGTGTTCAGGTACAACGGTTTCAGGTCGTCGCGTGGCGTGGCGGGCAGACGCACCTTGGCACTCGCGTTCGGCTGGCCCTCGCCCGCTCGGCAGCGGTTGGTTTCGTCGGGCAGACAGATGGCCGACAGCGAGCAGCGAGGGCATTTGGGGCTGGCGGCCAATGGTTCGGGGGGCCGAGGCAGTTCGGCGACTTGCCGCGCCTGGACAACGGCAGCTTGCGCCCGCAACAGCAGTCGATCGTCGATCGGAACGACGACCCGTTGCCGCGTTGCGTGGTAGTAGATGATCCCCGCGTCGCACTGGAATCCGTTTTCGCGCAGCACCAGCGCCTGCAAGCACAATTGGACTCGTTCCGGATCCCACACGCCCAGCGAGCCATCATCGTTCTGACGCGGCCGGCCTCGTTTGTAATCCACCGGCGTGGCCAGATGCCCTTGAGCCTCGACCAAATCCAACTTAGCCACCACGCCCAAGCGGTCGCTGGCCAAAGTGACGCTGCGCGCGTGGATCTTCGGCTCGTCCTCCGCCGGGTCCTCCGGCGAGCCTTCGGCCGTTTGGCCGAACGGTACGTCTTGGACGTCGGCCCCGTTCGGGGAAGCCAGCGAGTCGGATTTCTGGTCGATGCGTCGATGCACGCCATCGCCTTCGATCGTCTCGGCATTGTGTTCGAATTGGCCTTCGACGTACATCAGGTAGAACAATCGCGGGCAGTAGACCAGTTCGTTGATCATCCGCGCGGGCAGATAGCCGTCCTCGTGTTCGCTGATGGCGGGTCGAACGACTTCGGCGCAGGGGCTTGCAGGCTGGATCATGGTGCGGGCTCCAGGAGTTTAGACGATGACGCAGGGACTGGCCACAGAAACGTAGGGTCGGCCGATGGCTTCGATCACCCGTTCGCCTCGACCGGCCGCCGGCCCCAGGTCGACGAACAGGACCTGGTCGTGAGCGGCGTTGATGATTTCTTTCAGTTCGATCTTCAGTTTATGGAGTTCGGCGCCGTTGAGTTGGCACTCGAACACCGAATACTGCAGGTGGTCGCCCCAATTCCGCATGGTCTTGAAGACTTTGCGCAAGCGTTTGTCGTCACAGATATCGTACGTGATCAGATAGATATTGCGCATGGCTGGGGTTCCCGCGTTTGCGAAGACCGGTTTCCGCCATCCATGATCGAACGAGCAGGCATCCGCCAGCGGCCGGGGCCGCAAGTTGTTAGTGTACTTGGCGAATTCGAGGGAGCAAGAAGATTTGTCAGTTGTCAGCTAGGTTAGCTCGGCCGCCGAGCTGACGACGGCGAAGAACTCGGTTGAGTTCCTCAGAAGTTGTCAGTTGGCAGTTGGCACGTGGCAGTTGGCAAGTGGTAGTCGTCGGGCGTCGGGGAAGGGCGTTTAGGCCACGATGCAGGCGGCGTCGAGGGGCGAGTAAGGTTGGCCGACGGCGGAGATCACGCGCTCGCCGCGGCCGGCCGTGGAGCCGAGGTCCACGAACAGCACCTGGTCTGCGTCCTGTTTGATGATCTCGCTCAGTTCGTGGCGGCAGCGAGCCAGATCGATGGGCGTCCACTGGCACTCGAACACCGAATACTGCAAGAGGTCGCCGTAGTTGCGAATCGTGTTGAAGACTTTGGGCAAACGTCTGTCGTCGCGGATGTCGTAGCAGACCACATAGGTATTGCGCATGGCGTCGGTTCCCTGGGGACGGAGGCAGCAAAGAACGGGACGCTTCCGTGCAGGGCGATCCGATCCTTTCGACTGTAGTTGCCGGAACTCGCACGTCAATACGAATCGTGGTGAGCGTCGAGGGCATCGAGCCCTGTCGATCGGATGAGAATTGACTGGCCTGCATCCGCCGGGTGCGGGGCCGAACGGCGATTCAAAGCGAGTCGCGTTCGGCGCCCGCGACCCACCCGGAGCTGAAGCCGCCGACTGCCTTCAGATCGAACTTCCGAATTATCAAAGATCGAACCCGCGCCGCGGGGTACATCCGTCGCTTCGAGCTGATCGGCGGCTCGCCGAAACCGCGAGCATTTCAAGACCGCCTGTCTCTTCTACTGCGCTGGACTCGGCCTCGACACACGACGACCCGGATGGAGCTGATGTTTCAGAGCGTCAATTTCCTTGGTGAGGAGGCAGCCCGTGCGGTCGCTCGTCCGCAGTGTGTCGCACCATGACGCCACCCGCGCCGGCGGCAGGTCCGATTCCGGGACACCGCGAAGAACTACGCGCAAGCACCCTTCGACATCCTCGGTCATCATCCCTTCGTCGCTCATCTCGACCTGGTAACTGCCGCGTCGCATGAGATCGAGCGCCAGTTCCATGGCCGGTTCGAGTTGTCCGGCCTTGACCATCCGCCGGAAATTCCGCACGACGGTCTGGTACGCTCCGTAGTCGTAAGGGAAGTTGCGGTTGATGTCGCGTTCATCGAAGTCCGTGGCGTCGGCGATCGCCTGCCGAGTCTGGGCCACCAGTTCGGAGTCCAGAGCTTCCACGCCGAATCGCGATTCCAGCTCCCGCTGTGTCGCGCGACTGCCATCCGCCCATTCTAGTACCAAGTCGATCAACTCCTCTTTGGTACGTTTTCGCAGCGCCGTCCGAAGGGGCTCCAACGGATTCGTCTTCGGTAACGGCTTACGTTTCGTCGTCTTGCGTTTGGCCATCGTCGTTCTCCTGGGAATGGCGAGTTTCGCTCCTGTTCTGCCCACCACACCGGACCATTCGGTTACGTTTCTCCTCCCTCGACTCCGCGTCGCATCGCACTCCTGGTCTTCGCGGAATGTGCTTCGCGGAAGTCGAGTTCGGCTTCGATTTAAGCAAGCGTGCCTTCAGTGAGTCGAGGAATTTCGCTTAGTACGGGGGCAAGTCACGCCGCACAGCCGGAGACGTTTCCTTGTGGCGAGCCTTCATGGCACCCCACAGTTGCGACACAAGTTCATCCCCCCGCCGTCCGCTTCGATGCCGGATACGCAGCTAGGTACAGATGGCCATCGGGCAGCGGCGGGATCAGTTCCACGCTGCGTGCTTCGATCCGATGCTGCTTGCCGCCGCGCTCGCACACCAAATCCAACCGAAACTCGTCATCCTCCGCCCACTCCATCTCGACCTCCTCGCCCAACACCCGCGCGCGAAACGGAAACACGACCTGATCCTGGACCATTGTCAGCAGCCCTGTGTACTGCTCGTACTCGTCATACGCATCCACCGTCGCCTCCTCCAAGGCCGCTCGCACTTCCACCCGGTCCAGCCCGTCCAACCCCCTTTTCCCGGAAACTCGGCGTCTGAAAATCAGGCGTTATCCGCTACGGAGTGCGATTGGCCTGCCGCTCCCCACAATGAAATCGCGGGGGCGAAGTTCCGGACCTTGCCAACTGTGATTCGCTGGCTCTTCATCGCGGCGCTCACGCCGCGCGCCAGCAGATTCGTGCAAATCCTCGACTGCGAGACAAGTTCTCTCGACGTCAGCAGCGACTGAACCACAGACAACGCAAGAGGAACCTCCCACAGTGGCCAGTGAAAGAACGTATCATCGCTACGAAACCCCGAAAACGCCGCCGTTTGCAGTCGCTTTGCGCCGGGGGCGGTGGGAAGAAGCGGGATGGCTTCGATGGCGAGTCGATTTGCTCCAAGCATCGAACCGGACGACCTGCGGTCCGGATCACCACTCGGATTCCGCCAACGCAAAGCGTAACGGTTGTCGTCGAGCGGGTCAAAACGTAGCGAAAGCGTTTGCGTTGGGTCGCTGTAGTCCCATGTGCGGAAGAGGGCCTTTTCAAGATGTTCGGGCCGGCATTGCTGGATCAAGTTCCGCATGGTTTCCAAAAAATGCTGATGTCCGGCACCAGCCATCGTTCGCAATGCCGTGTCCTGGATCGTCACGCCGTCATTGAAGGAGACGAGGGCATCCGATCCGAAGGCCGCGAGATAGTCCGCACTAGTCCGCTGATGCTGGTTGGACGAGCCAACGGCGTCGAGAAGGCACTGCCGAAAATCGAGGACAGCCACGTTAATGTTCTTTCCGAGCTTCACGAAATGGGCCTCGTTCTGTCGGTTCTCCAACGCGGCCTGGACCGACGATAGAAGTTGTTGGGGAGACAAGAGACGATCCGTGACGAGCACGGGGCGCCAAATTCCGTCCATCTCCCACTTCATGCGAACAAAGAGGTCCGGAATGGCGATGGTCACCGTCCGCAACACGCCAAGTGCCGCCAGAAATGCGAGTGGATTGCCCCCGTTCAAACCCGGCAGTGGCAGCAAATGCTCGGTAGCCCGCATGGTGACCTTCGGGGCAACGCGCAAGACGATCGCTTTCCTGGTTTTCCGGGGCTGCGCACTGGCCACCCAGTCGGCCAGACGCAGTGCGGATTCCAGCCAAGCGAGGCCCCACCAACCGAAGAGGCGGGTCAGTTTCCAGAAACAGTCCGAAATGCCGGAATCGAGTCGATAGGTCGGAACCTCTAGACGCTGTTCAGGCGACAGTGTGAGTGACACCCTTGTGGAGCCTGGCGGAAGTAGTCTTTCGAGGCTGACCGGTGGAGGATCTTCGTCGATTACGACGGGAGCGAACGGTCGAGCGTGTCCGTGATGGGCAGCGATCACGTGCAGCATCACATCGGCTGCCACGCCGTCAAGGTCGTGCCGCAATTGCCGGGCGAGGTCGAGCGAGAGCATTTCGTGGCGAAATCCGGTCGGGAGCCGATCGGCCCCGAGGCGGCGATAGAAATCTGTGGGGGCAGAGGCCGCACCACGTGCCGACTTGGCCCACAGCGTCGGCTGCATGTGGGCCAAGTCGAGCGATGAACCAAGGAGCATCGCCTGAAAACGCGGGTCGGCCTTGCCGAGATCGTGACGCTCGCCGGCGGCGACCAGTGCATCGGCAAGCGCCGATTGGAGGCCGATGTTCTCGATTACCCGCTTCGTTTCCGCGGTGACGTCGGCCAAGTGATCGGCGAGGGACAGTCGCTCGTCCGCGTCGAGGTTGTGCTCGTCCAGGTCGTCGTCGAAACTGGCTCGCGGTAATTCGGGACGCGACGAAATGCGCGGCCCGATCACCGCGAACCCGCCGGGATAGCGAATCATCGGCGCTCGCCTCGCACCCGCGTTCCACAGCTCGCCGCGGATACGCACGATGTCCGCTGAGCGGCCTTTGGCAGCTAACGGCTTGGCAGATTCCGACGCGTCGATGAGCCCACGCTCCAATTCCTCGGCGAGCATCGATTCGTCATCTTCTGAAAGTCTGATCATGCTGTGGTGCCAGTTGTCGTTTGGTTTGGTAATGAACTCCAATAGACCCCTGAGCGCAATGCGATCGGCCGGTGTAGCTACCAAATTGGGATGCACACGCAGGATGAGCCGATCGCGAGCTTGCTCAAAAGCCGCCGACGCGACGTCGATGCGAGCGACGTTCTGCCGCTCTTCGGCCGTCGGCGGCGCAGGATTGTCGCCATTCGCCCGAGCGACAGGTTCCGGCGGTGCGTCAGGCACGTAGCCGAGTTTCATCCAGCCGCCGGCGGTCGCCGGGAGGACGATCACGGCATTCGGATACAAGGATTCGAGTTCGTTGTCAGCCCCGGAAACGGCGCGGCACTCTCGGCCGTTCCAAAGCACGCCGCGACGGTACGGCACGGGTTTGGACTTGGGTGAACCGGCTACAAAGTCGCTGTCGTCGGTTGTCACTTCGCCGATAACGTCGCCGGAATCGTCGGACGTCTCGCCGTCCTTGCCCTGGAGCCAAGCTTTGAATAGCGGCAGCGGTACGCTCAGGCATTCGGCGGACGATGGCGGGCAGACGGCCAGCGTCTGACGACACTCCTCCAGCCAGACCTCGCGATCGCGGTCCACCGGCAGATCGGCTCGCCAGCAGATGCGAACTTCCGGCACGCCCCGATTGGGGCCGTGAAGGTACGGCGCGACTTCCGGCTCCACCGCCGGCCGCGGCGCCGTCTGGCACAGCAGGTCCAGGTGGGCCGGCAAGAGCACTGGCGCATCCAACGACGGGGCGATCAGCTTCGCGCCTGCCTCCGCGTCGTTGCTTCGTGCCTGCGCGAGGCGGGCGTCCAGCGAACGGATGCCGAAGTCGATGACTTTGTCCGTCGAATGCTGTTCGAGCCACCCCCAAGTGACGGGCAGCGATTCGCCGTAGATCGAATCGGGCTTTCGCGTAGCACGATCGCCCTCGGCCATCACGATCACGCCGCGGGCGTGGGGCGACTTGCCGAGCCGATTGAGGCGTCCGAAACGCTGCCGCAGTGCGTCGAGGCTGGCACACTGACAGACCATGCCATCAAAATCGAAGTCGGCCCCGACTTCGAGACACTGGGTCGCGACGATGAAGTGCGGTTCGGTGAGCTGCTCCTGACTCTCGCATTGGAAGCGAGCTTGCAGCGTCTCCGTGAGCCGGTCGCGATCGAACGGCCGCATGCGGCCGATCATCAGGTCGACCCGGTCGCCGTACTTGTCCTTCAACAAGTCGAAAGCCCGACGAGCACACTCGACGCGATTCACCACGATCGCGATTCGCAGGCACGGAGGCTGCGAGTCGCTCCCTTCGGCGAGCGACTCGGCCTGAGCGACCAGCTCTTTGGCGAGCTGGGCGTTCTGCCTTCCACCCTTGGCATTCGATCGTTCGAGCCGGATCGGCTTTGCGCAGCCGTGACGTTCGTCGAGCGTCTTGTCGACCTGATAGTCGGCTTCTTCCAACTGAAACACCGCCTTCCCCGACGAATCGCGCGGCGTGGCGGTCATCTCGACGAAGCGAAACGGCGTGCGAATCGGCTGCTCGGCCCAGCGCGGCGTCTCGTTCCGTCCCAGGTACGCATCGCGATACCGGGCGATGGCCTCCATCGTCTGGCTAAACGGCTTGGAGCAGTGGGCCTCATCGAGCAGAATCAACGAATCGTTCGCAGTGAGCGCCGCGTGAATCGGCAGGTTGCGGTCGGAAACGCCGTAGCCGCGAAACAGCAGCCGCGAGCCGACCTGATCGACGGTGCTGGTCACGATTGTCGGCTGCAAGAGCGATCTCACCCAGGCGTCGTCGCGATAGATGCCGCCGCGAAGTTCGAAGCAATCGAGCGGCGGTGCGTGCTCGTTGTCCGCGAGCGACCGCAGCCAGTACGCGACGGGAAACAGAGGACTGTGGGGATTGTCGGTGGCTTCCTTTAGTTGTTTCTTCAAGGCGAGAGCCCGATGGAACGCCTCGTTCACGATGATGCGACGATCGACAACGAAGAAGATTCGTCGCGGTGCATCGATCACGGTTCTGTTCACGTGACGTCGCCAGGCCTGATGAGCCAGCGCGAACACGGCGATGTCGAGGCAACTTGTCTTGCCGCTGGCTGTCGGCAGCTTGATGAACTGCGGCCAATCGCCGTGGCAGGCCCGTTCGGCCAGGCGAGCTTGCCAGCGAAACGGGGCGCGGCTGTAGAGCGCGTGAAAGAACGCGGGGAACGATTCGGGCTGGACGTCGGGATGGTTGGTCATGTTGCTGTTCCTGGATGGATGATCGGCTTGCACAAACCATATCCCTGAAAGCGGCCGGCTCCGATCAACACCGGTCCGGAAACTCGCCGATCGAACCGCAGCCAAACGTGAAGCTGAGGCTTGGCGGGCCGCGACTTCTTCGATGGCAGCGAGGGAAAGCCGTCGCCAAGCGGTGCCGTTGCCGACTCCCCACTCGGACCGGAAATCCGCCGCGTTTTGGCCCAGGCGCGTGGCACACCGGCATGCCAAGCCGTCGAATCCACATCAACTTCGATTGGCTCAGGCAATCCGGCTCGCGTGCAGGACACTCGGATGATGTCCACGACCTCGGCATACCATGCACGGCGATCGTCTCCGCGCGATGACTTGGGAAACCGGTCGAGAACAACCGGTGTCACCGATGCCCAGGTTGTCGACGGCCTGGTCCAGGTTTCGTTTTGCAGGATCAACGGCGGAGACGGGCGCTCTTCGACTTGCAGTGTCCAGTCCGGCAAATCCTGCCCCCAGAGCTTGAGCGGCGAATTGGCCGCTTCTCCGGTGTGCTGATCGACTAGCAGCGGTCCGAGCCAGCGGCCGCGCTCGGCTGCGGGAATCCCTTTCGGCAGCGCAATCGCCAGTCCCATTAAGTGCCCATCAGCGTGCAGATACCCGGCGAACGGCAGCGCCAGAAACGCCGCGTGCGGTGACGATGTCGGGCTACCGTCGGCATCGTGACCACACAACCACGCGGGAATCGCTGCATCGCCGTGAGTCGCGATCAAGGCCGCTCGCAACGCCTGCGTCAATCCCAGCGTCCGTTCGACGTTGAGTGAAGGGCCGTCGAGCTTGGCGAGAATCAGCAGATCCCGTTCGAAGTAGGCGTTTTCATAGACCGCTCGGTTGGTACGATCGGCCGAGTTGCGACGGTAGCCCTGCCAAACTCCCAGCGATGCGGGTGTGGGCTCCGGTGGGCGTAAACTCGATTTGAACGGCACACCAAAGGCCGCTTCGAACCGCTTCTTCGCGGCCGTCTGCGCCTTGCCGCTGGACGATTCGATCTCCGTCTTCAAATCGCCGAAGAGATTGATTCGATCGGCTCGGCACGCGGCCTCGAGTCGCTCCAGTTCGCCCGCGACCGCGATCCGGCAGGTCAGTTCCGCACGCGCAGAAGTCGGCTCCCAGAATTCGCCAGCCGTCGTCAACTGCGAAGCTTCGCACCAAGCCATCACGAAGGAAGAGGAATGCCCGACGCGGATGACTTGCCGACAGAGCCGCTCCAGCGCCGGCAGGTATTCGGCCGGCTCCGGGCCAGCGGGCCACTCGAACGAAACATCGGGATCATCGCCATCGAGTCCGTCCAGCCGATCCGGAATGACCGTTGGAAACGCCCGCGACTGCCGAGACCGAGGCATCCCCGGAGCCGATTGCAGCATTGCCTTATTCGGCTGCGGTGCGTCGTTGACCGGCACGTAGCAGGTGATCGGGCTGCGTTTCTCCGCCGCGTGCCAAAAAATGCGCGGGGCCGGCAGCGCGGCCAGCCAATCGAGCGCCCGACGTTCCGCCGCTTTTTCGTCGTCCGTTCCAGCGGTCTCGAAATACGCGGCCGCCAAGGCCATATACAGCCGCCCGGGATGCGGTGGCCACTCGGGCTGTTCCCGAGCATCCACGCGCGTGGCCACACAACGACTCGTGATGAACCGGATGTGAATCTTGAGGCTGCGTTTCTGAGCTACCTCGCCATTGACAGTAGCTGGCTCGGTCATGGCTCACCCCCTTCGCCGCCGCCGCTGACGATCGCCAATTCCTGACTCTTGCGGACTAGTTCGACCAGCTTCTTCGCGGGTTTGAGCTTCAACGGCTGATCCATCCACGCCAGGCCGACCGACTTCGCCTGTGCGACCGCATCCGCAAGCAGTTTGATGGCAGTGGGCGCGTCGAGTACGAATGGCTCCGACATGCTGCCCGGCCGATCGAGCAGTTCCCACTTGAGCGGAGCCGTCGGCCAGAGCAAGCATCGTGACCGCAAATCCAGTCCACGATCCGCGGCGAGCACGGCTCCACAGAGTCCCAGCGCCGCCAGTACGGTTCTCCCGGCGTTGTTCACTTGCGCCGAGACCTTGCCATTGATCGGAAACTGCAATCGCCGCAGCGCCGGCAGCGAGATCACGGTCATCTGCTCTGCGTACGCGATCGTGACGCCACCGGCGAGCGGCGTTCCGTCTCTCGATACATTCGACAACGCCGGAACGATATTCCCGTGATTGGCCTCGGACGGCTTTCCATCTTTGCCCTTGAGGATTGGCTTCTTCTTCTCCTGAGCCGCCTCGTCCGGCGACAGCGTCCAGCCGCGGTCCGGCGTCTCATAGATCACCGCCGCGTCTTTCCGGATTGCCAGCGGGTCGATCCGGCTGCTGGTCTTCGTTCCGTAGCTCGCATCGATGCCGACGATTTCCGACACGAGCGCCCGCTGGAATTTCGTCCCCAGCCCGCCTTTGGGACCGGTAGAGTCCCAAAGTCCCAGCAGCAAAGCTGTCGGGCAAATCTCGAACAGCGGTGTGGCGTTGCGAAGATTGGCGAAGCCGATCTTCTTCCCGGCGGGTGTCTCGCGAAACGGGACGCCGTTCTGGTCCTCGCTGTCGCGCAAGATTGCATCGGCGACTCGATGCGGGGCCTCAAGACTCGTGACTCGCCCGATCGGTTCGAACAAGCCTTCCGCATCTTGTCCCGGTTCGACGACCGGAATCTCCGAGAAGTCGACTTCGATTACCGGAATTAAAATCCGACCTTCGTCGACGGCGTCCTGCAGAGCTTCCTCGATCCGATTGGCTTGACTCTGCACCGAGTCGAGCAACACGCACTCGACCGCCTCCGCCCGCCCAGGGAGCCGCCGCTTCTCTGTGGCGTAAACCGCCCCCGAGTACGTCGGCGGAAAAACCTTGTCTCCTTCGCCGCCCGCCGGCTGCAATCTCACTCGCGACCGAAACGCTGCTGCGCTTCCCGCGACTGCGTCGTGTAGAGTCTTAACGCTGAATTGCTCGCTCATGTTTTCTCCTGCCGAATTGAGGGTCCACGGACTACGAAACTACGTACAGTCTGCGCAAACACGGCAGCCACAGCCAGGAGCCGTGTAATGTTGAATGCCAACACCGCTTTGTTGGGTCGGTTAAATCGCGAGTAGATACGGTCGAATAGACCGGTTTCACCATTCTCCATGAAACGTCGCTTGCCGTAGTCGCGCAGATCGGCTGTCTGGACCGTCGAGATCAGATGGCTGTCAACGAATAGTGCCGTTCTCAAAACGCGGGCCATGTTCGTCCAACGAGTCTCGTGTCGGTGGACACGCGGCAGCATCTTGGTGAGACTCTGTGCGACGGTTCTGTTGTTGTCTTGAGCGATCATACGAGAAGTTCTGATCCGTTCATTTGTCACGCCTTCGCATTGTGCTCGCCCAGTTGCGGGAACCAGTATCGCTTCCGGTTGGACGAGCGTCAATCGGGACCGCGATCTGCGCGGTGTTGGCAGCCCGGGCGGCAGTTCGCTACTCTTGGAGCCGCGGCTGGGTTGAGACGCTTGGCACCTCTTGCGGACTGAAAACAGTCGTGTCGACCGTCGGCAAAGTCGCGACGCCATTCCGCCGTGCGACGCGAGCCGTGACATGGCAACGGGCGAGTTGAAACTCGACACCGAAGATTCCTCGTGAAAGCGTGTTGTTAGGAGTGGGCATGAGGTATTGGCGAGTCGCTCCATGAATCGGACACCCGAGTGCCTGCTCGCTGTGTTCTCAGGACGGCGATTGGTTGATAGCATTTCCTGTCCACCCGGAGAGGGTCCGAACGGCAGGTTGCGCAGCCGAGCACGTGGACCACGCCGCCACCGCGAGAGTGCCCGCTGGGCGCGTGAGACCTGGCAAGATGAATGCGACTTTACCGGTTGCCCAGGCCACCCCGCCTCGACCCACGCAACAGCCTCGTTGGGCGGGTCATTGGCGTACACCACCGCCAGAAACGCCGGCAAATAAGTATCCATCATGTTCACTGCCGTCCCGATCATCCGGTCGATCACCGCCGGGCCCACCGCATCGCCATCCAAAATTTGGGAAACCTGAAAACGGATTTCGCCGTCATCAAAATCCATCTCGAACTTGCCCACTCGCAGGCCGTAGTTGGCTCGGACGATGGCTTCGGCGATGTCGCGGCGGCTGCCCACGGGAATCCGCAGGGGCGAGAAGCAGGCGACCTGGAACAGATCCTCTTCCACGCGAGCGGCCGTCCAGTAGGTGGCCACGTCGCCCTGGATCGTGGTCCGGATCGACTGGTCTTCGCCAGTCGAGTAATTGATGTCTCGTTCGTCCAGGACGTGCAGCAGTTCTTCGTAAGCGGCGGTCATGGCTTGGCTCCTTTGGGCTGCAGGAGGTGGAATCTTTCGATTGGAATCAGCGTGCCAACACCTATTCTTCGCCGACCATGTGACACGTTAGGTCACGAGGAAGGGGAATTCTTGGAGATTTTGGCGGAATTCTTGGAAGTCATGCCACTCTGTGGGGTTAGTGCCAAACCACCCGGGGCCAGTTCCAGTTCGATGGGAGATGGACGGAATCGAGAGAGTGGCAGCCAATGAAGCGGGGCCCGCTGTGAACACTGAGGAAAGATTTCCTCAGAGCCCAAGCGTCTGGGGTTCGCCGGTCTGTGGCCACAGGTTGGCCCGTGTGGCCCGACGATCGCGTGTGTCGGGTTCACAGCCCGAAGAGGCGTCGTTGTCCACGTGGCGTCGGCGTTAACGAGGTTGGCGAACAGCAGCCGGGAGCGGCGTCTATCCGGAAGACAGTGTGGTGCATACAATCTTCC
>SKKK01000298.1 GCA_007121535.1 Planctomycetaceae bacterium
CGTCCTCGGTTCTGTCGACAGATTGTGAGGACAAATGCGTCCGAGTCAAGCCAGGATCTCGCGAACGACGTGGCCGTGGACGTCGGTCAACCGGAAATCGCGGCCGGCGTGATGGTAGATCAGACGTTCGTGATCGAACCCCAGGCAATGCAGGATCGTCGCCTGGAGATCGTGGATATGGACGGGGTTCTCGGTGATATGGAAACCGGCTTCGTCGGTCGCACCGTAGGTCATCCCCGCGCGGATGCCTCCGCCCGCCATCCACATGGAAAACGCCTGGGGATGATGGTCGCGACCCTCCGCACGGCCCAACGCCGGATTGGTCTCGACCATGGGCGTTCGTCCGAACTCGCCGCCCCAGATCACGAGGGTATCGTCCAGCATGCCGCGTTGTTGCAGATCGGCGACTAGCGCCGCGCTGGCTTGATCGGTGGCCTTGCAATTGTTTCTCACGTTCCCGGCAACGTCGCTGTGCGCGTCCCAACCTTCGTGGTAGATATTGATGAAACGTACGCCTCGTTCCAGCATGCGTCGGGCCAGCATGCAAGCTCGGGCAAAGTCGGGTTTGTCCGGATCGCAGCCGTATGAATCCAGCGTCTCTTGACTTTCCTGGCTCAGATTCATCAATTCGGGCGCCGAGGTCTGTAGACGGAACGCCATTTCGTACGAGGCGATTCGCGTGGCGATTTCCGGGTCGCCTTCGATGGCCAAACGCCGCTGGTTCATTTGCCGGATCAGGTCCAGCGATTCTTGCTGCATACGAGCGTCGAATCCCGGCGGACTCGATACGTTCAAAATGGGATCGCCCTGGTTGCGGAACCTGACCCCCGTGTACAGCGTCGGCAGAAATCCGCTGGACCACAACGCCGCTCCGCCACTGATCCCGGCTCCGGTCGACATGACGACAAAGGCGGGCAGATCTTGCGTCTCGGCGCCCAGCCCGTACAGGACCCAGGATCCCAAGCTGGGCCGCCCGGGTTGCGGAAAGCCGCTGTTGAAGAAAATCTGTGCCGGAGCGTGATTGAACTGATCCGTGTGCACGGATCGAAGGATGCAGATCTGGTCGGCTATTTTTGCCAGATGCGGCACCATCTCCGACAATTCCGCGCCCGATTCCCCATGCCGAGCGAACGAATACTGAGGCCCAAGCACGGCGGCGTCGGGGCGGATGAAGGCGTAGCGCTGGCCGCCGATGACCGATGGCGGCAACGGGTTGCCTTCCAATCGTTTGAGTTCCGGTTTGTTGTCGAACAACTCCAATTGACTGGGGCCGCCAGCCATGAACAGATGGATCACCCGCTTGGCTCGACCCGGGAAATGGGGCGTCTTGGGAGCCAATGGGTCATCGGTGGCGGGCCGGGCGGAAGCCGAGTTGCGGAAGGCATCGGTCAACAAACCGGCCAGCGCCAGTTTGCCCAAGCCGATTCCACAATCGCGAAAGAAATGGCGCCGAGTGATATCGCGGAACAATTGGGTTGCGGGGTTCATGTCTTGGTAATCGTTTCGTCCAGGTTCAAAAGAATGCGGGCGACAACGGTCCAGACGGCTTGTTCCACCGGATCGCCATCGGCTCGACCTGCCACCGCGGCAGCGTCTAACTGGTCGTTTTCGAATCGAGTTCGCTGGTCGTCATAAAAGGCGACCAGGGCATCGAGTTCCTCGGGATCGGGTGATCGCACAAGGACTCGACGAAACAGCAAGCCCATGCGATCCAGCAGCGGCTCGTCGCGCCCCGCGAATTCCTCGCCCAGGGCCTGCGCCGCTTCCAGGAATACCACGTCGTTCATCAACGTCAAGGCTTGCAGCGGCGTGTTCGATACGTCTCGCTTCGCCACGCACGACTCGCCGGTCGGCGCGTCGAACGTGTTGTACATCGCAAACGGGGCAGTCCGCTTGCTGAACGTGTAGAGGCTGCGGCGGTACCGGTCGGGACCCGTGCTGGCGTTCCACGGCAACGGCCCGAAGGTGCCTTCGGTCGTCACGTTGGCGGGCTGAGGCGGGAAGACGCTGGGACCACCGAGCGTGTCGGACAACAGACCGCTGCTCAGCAACGCCGCGTCCCGGATCAGTTCCGCCTCCAGCCGGATTCGGGGACCTCGAGCCAGCCAGCGGTTGTCAGGATCCCACCGGGCCACTTCCTCGGTCAATCGCGACGACTGCTGATACGTGGCACTCATCACGATCTCCTTATGCAGCCATTTCAGCGACCAACCCGAACGCATGAATTCGACCGCCATCCAATCCAGCAGTTCGGGATGCGTCGGCATCTGGCCCTGGTACCCGAAATCTTCGATCGTAGGCACCAGACCGTCCCCGAAGAAGGCCGCCCAAGTCCGATTGACCGTCACGCGAGCCGTCAATGGATTGTCCTCGGAAACCAACCAACGGGCAAAGGTCAAACGATTCGGCGGCTGGTCGGCAGGCAGAGGCGGCAAGAAAGCCGGTACGTGCGGGTCGACCTGCTCGACAGGTTCCAGGAATTCACCGCGGTTGTGCAAGTAGGTCGGGCGCGGGTTCTCCGGGGGACGCTCTTGCATCACCAAAGTCGTAGGATACTCGGGTCGCTTCAACAACTGCTGGATCTTTCCGGCGGGTTCGGCCAGTTCCGGCAGGCCCAGCAGGAAGGTCTGCCACAGTTGATCCCGCGCTTCGTCCGGCCACTGCGACTCGGGCATTTGCAACCACCCGTCCGCTTGCTCGGGCAGATCCAAGGCCTGGCCGGCACGTGGATCGCTGGTGACGGAAATGCGAAAACGGCCCAGCCCGCTGGCGAAGTGACGGGCGAAGGTCATGGTCAGATGCAGATCCGTTTCGCCCGACCAAGGGGAATCCAGCACATAGACCGCCACGTGCCGCTGACCCGTCCGATCATGCACCGACCAGCCCGTTTGCGGATCTCCGTCCAACGTCAGTTCCGCCGAGACCGGGTGGTTGCCAAAACGGTTCCTGGCATAGCTGGCAGATGCGCCAGCGATGGGCAACGGTTCCCGGCCATCGGATAACTCGAACATGCTCAGGAAAAAGTCGCCCTTGGTGCCTTCGTAGTAGGTGATGCCGGGACCACCGGCCGGCAATCTGGTATCCGGCAGAGCTTCCAGACGCACCGCGTGGATCTCGCGTTGCGGGGCCGCGAATCGCAGCCGGAAGGTGTCGTCCTTGGTGAAATCCCCCGAGGCGAATACCGAATCGTCGGGCTGCACGGTCAACAGCGGAAGATTTGACGAGACTTCGACCGGCCGTAACGGCGTCCAATCGACCGCCGCCGATCGCTGTTGCTGAAGCCAAGCCTCCCAGCGGCGGTCCAGTTCGGCGCGGCGACGCTGTTCGATCGGCTCATCGCCCTCTTCCTCCACCGGAAACTGGTCCGGCAATTGAGCCAGCAATTGCTCGGCCTGCTGAATGTTGCGAAGATACTGAGCGTCCAGATCCTTCTGCGGCAACTCCAATTCCGGTTCGTCGGCATTGTTCAACAAGGCCATCACGCCGAAATACTCGTGATGCGACACGGGATCGTACTTGTGCGTATGACACTGGGCACACCCCAGCGTCAACCCCAACCAGACGGTGCCCGTGGTCGCCACGCGATCGGTCATGGCGTGGAAGCGGAACTCCAGAGGGTCGATACCCCCTTCCTCGTTCAGCATCGTGTTGCGATGAAATCCCGTCGCGATCCGCTGATCCAGCGTCGCCTCGGGCAGCATGTCCCCGGCGATCTGCTCGATGGTGAACTGGTCGAACGGCATCCCGTCGTTCAAGGCATGGATCACCCAGTCTCGGTAAGGCCAGATGCTGCGCGGCCGATCCTTTTCATACCCGTTGGTATCGGCATAGCGAGCCAGATCCAACCAGCGCCGCGCCCAACGCTC
>SKKK01000131.1 GCA_007121535.1 Planctomycetaceae bacterium
CCGGGTTGGCCATCCCCGGCGCGCCGCGACCGTTGCGCGCCTTGTGCGTCGCCCCTTTGGGGATGGAAGAAGGCGACCAGGCCGATGTGCCGTCCGGTGAGATCGGGCTGGTCGTCGGCGAGCCGGCTCAATTCCGTTTCTTCAGTTCGTCGGTCCGCAAACAGGACAAGACGGGAGACGTGCTGACATCCTGGACGGAAGACGAGTTGGCCGAGACCGATTCGCTGGAAACGACCCTTGAGCCCGATCAGGTGATTGACGAACCCTATGTCCCGGTAAAATTCCAGTCGCGAGTCACCGAACTCGGCATGTTCGAATTGTGGTGCGTCAGTACGAAGAGTGACAAACGATGGAAGCTGGAATTCAACGTTCGCGAAGACGATGATTGAAACTCAAACGATGGCTGAGCAATCGACTTGCTGCTAGGAAAGGAGCGGATCGTGAAACGTGAGGGGATCCAAGCGAACGAGTTTCGGACTGGTCGAGTTGGGCCGGTCGGTGTGTGGGCGATTCTGGTTTGGGGCAGCGTCAGTTTGGCGTGGTCCGGGGACCGGGCCAATCCGCCCGATGAGACGGCCCGTCAGGCTGTCGAGTCGCTCGGCCTCGAACTGGGCGAAAACGACTACTGGACGGACGACGGCGTTTTGGCGCGCGGGATGGTCTGTCTGAGCCAGTATGACTGGGCGGCCGAGGAACCTTGGGTTGCACCCTTGGAGTACGAGTGGTTGCTGCAGACAAAGCGGACGCGGGTCGAGTCGATTCCGCGATACACCGTGGAGATGGTTGCCGAGCACGCTCGCCGCTTGCGGGATCTGCCTTGGGTCCGTCCTTCGGCAACGGCGGATTCGCATCTGGTGCTGGGCCGATCACACGGCTGGCCGGAAGACAAGCCGCTGGTTGGGTGGCAGATGGGCGATCCGGCCGTGCCTCCCCAAAAAGTGTTCGGATATGTGATCACCGACTGGGACACCCCGGATGTCATCCAGACGGACGAGGGCGAAACTCGAAAGCTTCGCGTCGTGCTGGTCGCCGGCAATCATCCGGTCGAAATGCACGGGGATTGGGCATTGCACGGGATGATTTCTTTCCTGGTCAGCGACGACCCGCGGGCCGCAACGCTCCGGCGCAGGGCCGTGTTCTACGTCTATCCGATGGTCAATCCGGATGGCCGTTACCTGCAGGTACGGCGCCCCACGGTGCCGCCGGATCTTTGGGTGCGGACACGGGGAAACCCCGAAATGTATGCTGCGGGCGAGCGGGATCACAATCGAGTCTGGACGACGGGAGACCGGTTTTCGACCATCCGGCTGGTCACATCAGCCATGCGCGAGGACACGGGGGGCCACGCGGATTATCTATGGGATTTCCACGGCGGGTACCCGCACAACCCGGGCGACTATCGAACGACGGCCGAAGGGCATGATTCCGATTACGCTCGAGCGCTCGAGGCACGACAGGCTCCTTATCCCGAGGTGTTGCGACGGACGTCGTCGGGCGCTCCGACGATGCTGCGGAGCTGGGCGATGACGCCCGAGGGACTGAACGTGCCGTATTCGTTCACTTTCGAGCCGGGTTGCCAGTTGGACAAGCGAGGCGTTTTGCGGGCGGGAAAAGCGTTGGCACTGGGCTTTTACGACGTGGTTACCGGCCAGGCGCCGCCGCCTCCCGGGCTGCCCGAGCCCGATCCGGAACTGCTTGCGCGGCAGCCGACGGCACCCGTACTGACTTGGCGTTTTCAGGCCGATTGCGGACCGCGGGGCCCGGCCGGCGAGCTGCTTCCCGTCCAGGTGCATGAGGGTCAATGGTCCGACGAACCTTACTTTGCGGACTCCGGTAATCAATCGCTCTTGCTGGACGGCACCGCCACTTACGCTGATTTGGGGAATCCTTCGGCGGTCGTCTCAGCCCGATCGCTGACCGTCGCCGCGTGGGTGCGGGGCAGTGGCCGCCCAAGCTCGACTCGCTACCTGGTCAGCCGTTGGCAGACGCGAACCAACCAGCGAGCGTGGGCGCTGGTTCAACACCAGGGCACGCGCTCGTTGAACGTGCTGCTGACTCCCGCTGGCAGTTACGCCCGGCGAAAAAATTATGTCTCGACCTTTCCCGTTTTCGATGGCAACTGGCGCAACGTGGCGTTCACCTATCGACCCGGCGATCGTTCCGAGCAGGACGGAACGCTGCGAATCTTTGTCGATGGCGTCGAATTGCGCGAAAATTCGGGCCTGAAGATCCTGGACGACGATCCCGTGCCTGAACTGTTCTTCGCCAAGGCACCGCTGTTGGTCGGTGCTTGGACCGAGCCGGGGCGATTCTTCCACGGCGAGATCGACGAACTAGCGATTTGGGATACCGCGCTGGACCCCGCCCAGATCAAATGGCTCGCAGAAAACAGCCTGCTGGGATTGGAGGGTCGAGACATCACGCGTCCAGCCAATTGAAAAACCCTGTAACGATGGCACCTGAAATTCCTTTTGTGGCAAAGCGTCGCATTCACGACGTAGGAACCACGTATTTTCGCTGGCAGGTTGTCTGTGGCGATAGAACGAATTCGAAAAGCACGCGGAAAGCACTTATACTGGAGAGTGTATAAATTCCCTTTAGGGTGATTTTCTGGGTTTTGAACGAAAATCGTGGCTTTTCGCCGCATTGTAAGTTGACCTTGATCTGCGAGACGGTTATCTTAAAGGAAGCATTTGCCCTCCAATTCATGTTGTTTTTCGGGACGCGGAGAGACGTGTAGGTGTATGAGCGACACGTTGATTGCCAGTGCGTCTTATGCGAAGATTCTGTCGCGCTGTTGTTCTTGTGCTTTGTAGCGTTTCGCTTTTTTGGATCGGTTCCTATTGATCATCGAGGAGAGTGAGTTATGTTTCGTCCATTCAACACTAGACGCTCGTCAGTGCGGGCTTTTACTCTGGTTGAACTCTTGGTAGTGATCGCGATTATTGGCGTTCTGGTCGCGTTATTGCTGCCGGCGGTACAGGCTGCTCGTGAGAGTGCCCGCCGAACACAGTGCACGAACAATCTTAAGCAGATCGGCATTGGCTTACACACGTATCATGACGTTCGAGGCGTTTTTCCCGCCGCTTGGTATCGGATACCCTCGGCTGAAAAAAGGCCTGGTTGGGCCTGGGGATCGGTGATTCTTCCCCAGATCGAGCAGACACCCTTGTTTGACGAATTGGGTGTCGCCACCGGTATCGATTTTCCTACGGAAGCAACCCCGTTGACGCAGACTGCGGTGGCGACCTATCACTGCCCATCGGCGATAGACCGACCGATTAACGCAAGTCGCGACGATCACGGCAAAGCTAATTACAACCCGGTGATGGGTACCCGGGCAGCAAACGGAATGCCGACGGATACGACGCCTGACGGCGTGTTTGGTGCGAGCAGCTTTACACGTTTCGCCGAGATCACCGATGGTACCTCGAACGTCATTGCCTTTGGCGAAAAATACCGGGGTCGAAAGAACGAGCAGTCGACCAACTATCTTGGTGGCATTTGGGGTGGCCTTTCGCCAAGTACCGGATGGGGAGCGGTTGGAGGTTTTATCAACGCGACTCCGGCTCGTCGCATCAATGGCACGAGCGAGCACGCCTTTGCCAGCCCGCATCCGGGCGGAATGATGTTTCTCTTCTGCGACGGTTCCGTTCGTTTCGTCAGCGAGACGATCGATGGCGAAGCACTGGAGATCCTGGTCAAAAAGGCATCTGGGTTGCCGGTGCCTTCGGGCGCGTTTTAGCATCGCGGTATCATCGATCGGCCTCGCCGTAAGTTCTTGGCCGTAGGTTCTTGAAGGAGCACGCAATGAAATCGAGCTGGAGTTCGGGTCAGGCAGGCTTTGTCAGCG
>SKKK01000356.1 GCA_007121535.1 Planctomycetaceae bacterium
AAAGCCGAGCGTAATGGCCGGTGGCCACGAACTCGGCCTGGATATCATCGGCGTAATCGAACAATCGCCCGAATTTCAGCCAATTGTTGCACATGACGCAAGGATTGGGAGTCCGACCGCGTAGATAATCGTCGACGAAATAGTCGATGATCCTGCCGAATTCCTGCTGCATATCCAGTGCGTAGAACGGGATGGCCAAACGATCAGCCACTCGTCGGGCGTCCTCGGCGTCCGCCGCACTACAGCATCCCTGCTTGTGGCCAGGACGCCCCCCCAAAACAGGAAGTTCGGGGACTGCGGTGGGCATCGCGTCTGCGCATGAAACGGCCGGCGACCGTTCACCGTGTCTCATGAACACGCCGATCACCTCATGTCCTTGTTCGGTCAGGAGATGTGCGGCAACGCTGCTATCCACCCCGCCGGACATCGCCAAAACAACTCGAGCCATCACCTGCCACCTTTTCTGATTTCTGTTCTTCGGGATAATAGCAGGTCGGGCAGGCCGAGACAAACACGGCACGGGCAGTATCCGCAATTATGGGGGAGCCTCAGGATGGAAGGCGAATTCTACGACCGAGCAGAAGCGATTCAGAAGCGTTTGATTCAACTGCGAGACAGTCTTTGACTACGCTGACAAGCAACAACAGATCTCGGCGATCGAGGCCAAGATGGCTTCGCCCGACTTTTGGGAGAATCAGGAACGTGCCCAGACAACCGTCGGCGAATTGAAGGCCCTGCGGGCGGTGGTGGAACCCTTGACCGAAGCGTTGCGCAGCGCGGAGGACCTGGAGACCATGCTGGAGATGGCCGAAGAGGACCAGGATTTCGCTCAGGAGGTGGTGAACGAAATTGTCCGGCTGGAAAACCAGGTCGAAGAACTCGAACTGAAAGCCCTGTTGGACGGTCCCCACGACGGGGCAGGGGCGATTGTGACCATCAACGCTCGCGACGGGGGAACCGATGCGAACGATTGGGCGGAAATGCTGCTGCGGATGTACTTGCAGTGGGCTCAGCAGCATGGATACACGGCCGCACTGTTGGATCGAAACGATAACGAAGAAGCCGGGATCAACAGCGCCACGGTCGCGATCCGAGGCCCGATGGCTTACGGGTATTTGAAAGGCGAGACGGGCATGCATCGACTGGTTCGGATCAGCCCGTTCAACGCCGAAGGCAAGCGGCAGACCAGCTTTGCGGCTGTGGACGTGTCCCCCGAAGTGTCCGACGACATCGTCATCGAAATCGACGACAAGGACGTTCGCGAAGACACGTTTCGCGCCAGCGGTGCGGGCGGTCAGCACGTGAACAAGACTTCCAGCGCCATCCGCTTGACCCACATTCCGACGGGGGTCGTTGTCCAGTGCCAGAACGAGCGCAGCCAGCACAAGAACCGGGCGGCGGCTTGGCAGATGTTGCGCGCTCGTATGGCGCGTCTCGAGGAGGAGAAGCGCGAAGCCGAGCAGGCGGCGCGGTACCAGAGCAAGGCGCGTGTCGGATTCGGTTCGCAGATTCGCAACTACTTCCTGCACCCGGATCAGCGAGTCAAGGACGCTCGCACCGGCCATTCGATGGGCAGCTTTCATGACGTGATGAACGGCAACATCCAGGGATTCCTGGACTCGTATTTGCGATGGCGAGTGGCTCGGGAGAACTAGCCGACATGCAACCGAAATCAGCGTGGCTAGAGCTTCGTCCCTTGGGCTCGTTGTCGGTTCGATTGCACTTCGCTTGGTGCGGCGATCGATACGCTCATTGCTTGGAGCTGACGAGGGATGGTCAGTCGTTGGTCGGACTCCGATCGTTGGAGGGAGCCGACCACGAGACGTGGCCGGCCAGTCCGGCGCTGCAACAACTGAACCTACAGACGAGCGGCGCGGGTCGTTCCTGTGCCCTTCTGCTGGGAATGGCCGGCAAGAATCATTGGTCGGCCAGCGTCGAAACCAGGGCGGACCGCCTGGTGTTCGACATCGCGTGCCGCGTCCAGGAACCCGCTGGGTGGCTGGGCAGCAGCTACCAGATCGATCCGTCATGCGACCGCGTGTCGCAACAACCCGACGGCTCTTATCACCTGGCGTACGGTGGCGATGACAGGCCGTCCGCTGTACGGATCGTTGCCGACCAAGGGATGCTGGCCTACGAGCGGCAACTTGGCAGAATAAGCGTGCGTCCCCGTCCGATGGCCGATCGGCAGACGGAGGGTGCTCGATGGGGTTACGTCATGCAATGGATCGCATCCGATGATGCTTCTCACGAGGGCGCTGGCCCATGACGAACAGGCCGCTCACGCTGACCCGCGACGCTGCGTTGGAGTACCTGCTGGGGCGTATCGACTATGAACGCGTGCCGCGTTTTCCGTACCGGGCACAGACGCTCAAGTTGGCCCGGATGCACGAACTGCTGGACCGTTTGGGCAATCCGCATGACCGTTATCCCATCGTCCACGTCGCGGGAACCAAGGGAAAAGGTTCGACATCTTCGATGATCGCCAGCATCCTGTCCGCTGCCGGTTATCGCACCGGGCTGTATACTTCGCCGCACCTGGATCGAGTGGAAGAACGAATGATGGTGGACGGGCAGCCGTCCAGCGGCGACGAGTTCGCGGCGTTGATCGATCGCGTAAGGCAAGTGGTCGACCCGATGGATCGGTTGGCAGGCGGCAATGGGACTCACGAACAAGGGCCGACCTATTTTGAAATCACCACAGCGGCGGCCATGCTGCATTTTGCGCAACGTCAAGTCGACGCGGCCGTCCTGGAAGTGGGATTGGGCGGCCGTCTGGATTCGACCAATGTCTGCCATCCGGCGGTGACGGTGATCACCAGCATCAGTTTCGATCACACACGGCAACTGGGAAATACGCTGGCCGCGATCGCGGGCGAGAAAGCCGGGATTATCAAGACGGGCATCCCGGTGGTCTCGGGCGTCGTGGACCAGGAGCCCGCCGAGGTCATCCGGCAGCGAGCCGCAGAGCTGACCTGCCCCTATTTCGAGATCGATCGGGATTTTCACTTGGACTATCGTGGCATCTGCTGGGTCGACCAGCCGTCCGATTTGTCCTTGGACAACGGGCGCTTGGTGACGCGTTTGGACTATCGCGAACCCGCCGATCCAAGCAACTTGGTGATGCCCGATTTGGAAATCGGATTGTTGGGTAAGCATCAAGCGGCCAATGCAGCGGTCGCAATCGCGACCGTTCGATGTCTGCAGCGACAAGGTTGGAACCTCCCGACCAGGGCCATCCGATGGGGACTGGCTCAAGCGCGCGTTCCGGCTCGGACCGAGGTGGTTCAAAGCGACCCGCCGGTGATCCTGGATGCGGCGCACAACGTCGCCTCGATCCGGGCCTTGGTCGAAGTTCTGGACGAGGCATTTGCCGATATCGGCTCTCGGATCTTGATCTTCGCAACCAGCCGGGACAAGGATTTGGCGGGCATGCTCAGATGTCTGATGCCCAAATTCTCCACCATCATTCTGACGCGATACTTGAACAACCCTCGTTGCGTGGATCTGGTCGAAATGAGGCAGGAAGCCGAGGCTGCGGCAGCGGAAGTCTGCAGAGTGGATTGTCAGATCCTGATCGAACCCTGTCCGGCTGCGGCCTGGTCGGCTGCCGAATCATTGGCGGGACCCGACGCGTTGATCTGCGTCAGCGGCTCGTTCTTCCTGGCCGCAGAGATCCGCAGCCTGGCCGCGGCCAGTCCGTTGCGACCCATCCACGTCGCCACGGCCTAACGCGGCCTGCGGCCGCAACCGAAGTAGGTTGGGTCTCCGACCCGACCCGGTCGGGACAGAGTCCCAACCTACAAAGATGCGCGCACCGTGCGCGCATGTTACGACTGAAGACTCTA
>SKKK01000135.1 GCA_007121535.1 Planctomycetaceae bacterium
ACCCGAAAGTCGGCCACCACACAACTTGTTCATCCGAGCTATCCAGCATTCCGCACTGCTGCCCAGACGCTCGAATAATCCCGCTACCTCCGCAGATATCTGAGCCTTGCCCTCGCGGAACCTGCGACCGGTGTATTCCACCAACAGCAAGTAGTTGGCTAACGTAAATCCTTCCACCATCCCTTCACGCGCCGAATCGGTGCCGCGACGATCCTCAATCGGCACTAACCACAACGAATCCTCAAGCCTACTGGCCGCGCGCGACGCAGCCACGCTACCGTCGATCACTTCTTGCAAATCTTTCGTGCGTTGCTGCTCGGTTACATGCTCGACACGCGACTTGACCGAAGTATGCTCGCTCTGTTCAGCAACCTTGGTAATCCCTGCCGCGACCGGGTTGAGATCGATCTAGGCGCAAACGGACAACAAGGCATGTTCATCCAGAATCGCAATCGATTTATAGCGTCCTTCGAAGAAGGAACCGGTACATTTTTCAGCCTTATTGACCATTCTCGACAACGGTTCCTTCAGGCGTTTCATAAACCAGCCCAAAGAACGGAGTCGCTCCCGTGCGCTGGCCACCCACGCTTCATCGCTTGCCCACAGCTTGACCATCTGCTCCATTCTGTCAGCCGTCATCGTTTTCCGATCCGCCGTTCAGGGCGGGTAGAGCCGAAACCATCGTCGCACGACTTCTTCGTCGGACTTACGCATCTGGAAATGCAGTGGTACCAACGAGTTACGTCAACATCAACCAATTTTCGCCGAGCAACAGTCATGAGAAGGTTTCCTGTAAAGGTCGGAGTGTTGGTCAAAGTTTACCAATGTAGTTTTGATGTCAAGTCGCATTGCCTGTCCCGTTGTTTTCCCGCCGCGGCTTGATCGACAGGACGCGGCGGAATCGCAACGAAATCGAATCATCGTGGGGCGCCGAGCGTAAACCGAATGCATAGGTGAATCCCGCATTTTCTTCGTAGGCGATCAGCCGTTCGATCCCAAAACGTTCCGGCTCCGGAAGCTGCGGATCGAATCGTCCCAACCGATCGTACCAAGAACGCAGAACGTCAGCGGTAAATTGATCTGCCAGCGCCGGTGATTGAGCGTGCGATGGTCGATCCATCCAAAAGGTAGAGCTCCCTGCCAAGAGGCAGAGAAAACGAGCGATCGAACCCGGAATGAAGGAGGTTGGCATTTCATGTTGTCGGCTCCTGGGGCAAATGGCCCTGCGGTGTGGGTGGTGATGGTGTCGACAATGAAGGCTTCATTTTAGCCCGACTTAACAAGTCAAGCACTCGGCGAGGTATTCTTGGTGGAATCGGCGGCAAGGGGCGTGGTGCTAGGTCGTGATGGTATACGGTTCACGTTGCGGACGGCTGACCAAGGCACTGGCTTGGGGATCGTCCACAAAATCTTCCGTCCTCGGGTTCCATTTCAGCTTCCTGCGCAACAACATTGCGATGTTGCACAGGTGGCAGGAGCTGACGGTCCGGTGGTGCGTGAAGACGTCAGAAATGGGCAATTGGCGGTCGTGTACGGCCGCGAAGAAATTGGCCATCAGGTCCGGCGAAGCTTGATCGATGCCGGTATTCGCATCGTCGGTCGTCACGGCATGCGGATCGATCGGTCGCCCTTGATACAAGCGGATGACCTCTTCCGCAAAACGATCGCGATCCGCTGACGTCAGCTCTTCGATGGGTCTGCCCGTGATTCTGCCTCGATTGACGAGGATGCGGCCCCGTTCACCCTCCAATAGGATCCCATTTGCTCCCGGCGTGGTCACGATCGACGATCCGTTTTCGAAAGTCAAGGTGACGTCGAACGTCGTCGCCGTGTTGAATCCGTTGGGCAAGGATGCTCGACCAGCAAAGAACTCGACGGGATCGACGTCCTCGGGAAAGTTCGGAAACTGACCATGGCCCTCGGCGGTCACTGGCCCGGAATGCTCGTAACCCAACGCCCATTGTGCGATGTCCAGGTGATGAGCACCCCAATCCGTGATCTTTCCGCCGGAATATTCCAACCACCAGCGAAAACTGCCGTGGCAACGCTGCGGCGTGTACGGAACCAACGGGCATTGACCCAGCCAGGCATCCCAGTCCAGATGCTCGGGAGGCTCCATCGTCGGAAACGGCTCGCTTCCCGGCGCCGGTCCGATGCCGCAGGTGACCTTGATCCGCTTGCCCAAACGCCCGCTACGAGCCATCGCCACGGCCAACAGGAACTGAGCGCTGCTGCGTTGCTGAGTTCCCACCTGTAGAATGCGGCCGGTATCGTGAGCCACCTGGCACAGCTTCTTGCCCTCGTCGATTGTCAAGGTCAACGGCTTTTCGCAGAACACATCCTTGCCCGCCTTCATCGCGTCGATGCAAATTTTGGTATGCCAGTGATCGGGCGTGCCGATGGTGACCACATCGACATCCTTCCGGTCCAGCAAAGCGCGGTAATCCGAGTAGGAATCGCACGGGCCGCTACCGGCGAAATGCCGGGCTCGATGCTGATCCACATCCGCAGCAGCGATTTTGATCCCAAGCTGACAAGCCAAATTACCGATGTAACTACCGCGACCGCCCACACCGATGCAACCGACGCCCAGTTTTGCGTTGGGCGAACGGTGCCCTGCGGCACGAGAAGTCCAAAGCCATGGGACCGTGAAGCCAATTGCACTCAAGCGAGCACCGTGACCAAGAAACTGCCGGCGGGTCGTCCAGGTGGGTGTGGTGAGCATGGAACAATCCTCAATTCGGAAAAGGAAATCAAGAAATAACGCCCTATCTGTCGTCATCTCGGTGCATCTTCATTATTACCGAACCGCCGGCAGACAAAAAGGCCGGAATATCGTCCGTCTGTGGTTCGCTTCGAAACGGAAGTGCGATCCGGGGGCTTCTCCCGGCTGGTCTGTCGGCGTAAGCTGGGCTCGCGCCTGCGACAAATCGCTTCGTGACATGTAATTCATGGGGTAAACTTTCCGATAGAGTTCGGACCTGGGAAGGAATGACGATGCGGAGCTGGCAGTCGATTGAAGGGGCAGCTTTTCCTCTGGGAGCTACGTGGATCGCCGCTGAGGAGGCCTTTAATTTCGCCCTGTACTCGAAACACGCGACAGCGGTGACTTTGTTGTTGTACACCGAGGACGACGTGGTGCGGCCCGTCGTCGAATATCGATTCAGTCATCTGCGCAACAAATCAGGACGAATTTGGCATTGCCGCATCCCCCGGCGTGAAATGGGTGGCGCCAAGTACTATGCGTATCGTGTCGACGGGCCGAAGACGAACGGCCAATATGACATGCATGCCTTTGATATGGAAAAGATCCTGTTGGATCCCTATGCGTCCAGCGTCTTCTTTCCCGAAACGTTCGACCGCGATGCGGCGATGCGACCGGGCCCCAATGACGGCCAAGCGCCGCTGGGCGTACTCCACCAGCATCAGCCGCCCTTCGATTGGCGTGACGAGACGCCCGCTTGGACCTTCCACGAACATGATCTCGTGATCTACGAGCTGCACGTCAAAGGCTTTACTCAGCACCCCAGCAGCGGCGTTTCGCGAGAGAAACGAGGCAAGTTCTTGGGTGTCATCGAACGGATTGACTATTTGAAAGAGCTGGGCATCACTGCCGTGGAACTCTTGCCGGTCCATCAATTCGATCCCCAGGAGGGGAACTATTGGGGCTATATGACCTTGAGTTTCTTTGCGCCGCACGAGCAGTATGCCGTCGAGCCGAATAACGCGCACAACGAGTTTCGCGAAATGGTTCGGGCGTTGCACGAAGCGGGAATCGAGGTCATTTTGGACGTCGTCTTCAATCACACGGCCGAGGGGGATCATCGCGGGCCGTGCTACAGCTTCA
>SKKK01000600.1 GCA_007121535.1 Planctomycetaceae bacterium
CCCCTGGCCAATTAAGCGGAAGACCTCCAGTTCGCGGTCGGAGAGGGCCTCGATCGGGGACAGTTTCACCGACTCGGCACCACCGACGGCGTGGTGCAGCAGAAGCTCGGCCATCTCTTCGTTCACCGGTTCGACAGCGACGCGGAAGGGGCGGTTCGAGGCGGCCCACGAAGGGACGCTGTTCATCGACGAGATCGGCGACCTGGCGCTGGAATGTCAAGCCAAGTTGCTTCGCGTTCTCGAGACTCACTGTGTTACGCCTGTCGGCAGCAACGAGGACCGGCATATCGACGTACGGGTGATCGCGGCCACGAATCGCGATCTGGAGAAGATGGTTCGCGAAGGCGAGTTTCGCGAGGAGCTGTACTATCGTTTGAACGTCGTGTCGATCACATTGCCGCCGCTACGCGAACGGCCTGAGGATATCGAGATCCTGGTGCATCACTTCCTGGACGACTTGTCTCGGACGTACGATCGGCCCGCGCCGGTGCCCGACGCGGAACTCATGCAATCGGCCACCTGCGCGGCGCAAGAAACGTGTACTTGGGCGACTTGCCCAGGCAAATCGATCGCATTGCCGACGGACATCCCGTCACCACGTACTGCAACAGCGGCCAGCGGGCGATGATTGCCGCGTCGCTGCTGGAACGGCGCGGCATCGATCCGGTGGAGAACTGTCTGGGCTCCATCACGGCATGCAAGAGCTTGGAACGCGAAATGGTCGACGATGAGTCGTGCGCGGCAGAATGAACAAGGAACACGGCACTCGATAGATGAGAAATAACCGATGCCCAAAAAATCTTACTCCATGCTGCCGCGATTCTTGCCGCAGTACCGCGCGGTGTGATGGCCCGGGCACAGCACGTCGATCCCGGCACCACAGGACCGGCTTGGTCGCCCTACCGGGTCGGGGCCTGATCGGTGGGTTGAGCATGCTGACCTTCTACTTCAGCGGTACACTGCAACTGGCGGTCGGCTCGTGGATCGCGCTGATCGGCTTCTTTGTCGGCGGAGTCGCCACCGCGATGCTCCTGTTCTACGTCTGAAACCCAAGAGAGAAAGATGATCCACATGGCACGCGAACAACTGGGCAAACTGGACGCGAAAGAACTGCCCCCTGCAGACGCTCCTTCCAAGAACCAGGCGACCCAACTCGCGCTGGGGTTGCTGTTCGGCTCGCTCGTGATCGGCCTGTTCACCTTGCTGCGGTGGGGTCTGGTCCTGTCGACGCTGCTGCTGGGATTTGCCCTGATCTACTACCTGGCGCCCCATGTCGACCGGCCACTAAGGTTGATCACCCTTGGGTCGGAAATCAATATCGTCTTCGACCAGCACCGGCTCGGGGCCACTCCGGAAACAGAGGCTCGACCAGAGGCGTCGCCTAACGCGGCTTCGTCTAATCGGCCGCAGCGGAAGGCAATACCCGAAATCAAGAGGCGGTAACAAAACTGTTCGCGCGGGTCTCAGACCCCGCCGAAACCGCCGACCTTAGGTTTCCCAGGCCAGTCTTGTTGCCGCCTCTAGCGAGGTGCTCTTGGGTGCCATGATCTTCGCATCACTTGAGAGACCTCGCCGTCCTCACCAAACAACTGAACAACGGCCCGGAAGGCCTCTTCCGCCTCCGGCCCCGTCGCTGACAACGTTAGCGACGTGCCTTGCGTGGCGGCCAACAGCATCAGTCCGAGAACGCTGGCGGCATCCTCCGAGCGGTCGCCCTGTTGCAACGTAACCCTGGCCTGAAACTGGCTCACAAGTTCCGCAATGGCGGCACACTTCCGCAGGTGCAATCCTTCTGGAGCCTTTACCCAGACGGTTTGCACCCATTGGGATTGTACATGCGTCAACCCGAGATGAGATTCGGTTGCGAGACTTTCCCACGGTGTTTCTTGGAGAACCGTTTCTTGGGCGTCGGGCATTTCAAGCCTCCTGCGTGCGATTGAAATCCGAGTGTTGAAGAATTCGGCCAAGAATTCTCGTCTCGGTACGTTTCCGATCGATGACTCCCGGCCGTACAGCAAGCGATACGCTCTCGTGATGTGTCTTGTTCAACCTATCGCACCGCGCGAGCGTTTGGGTATCCCGCAACTCTTGGTTCCAGGCTGGCAAAAATCACCACCCGCCGATGGGCTTTCGCCGCCCCCTCGTTCGGGCCTTCGTCAAGACCGGGTCGGCGTCTTTTGACGCTGTTCGGCATCTCTGCGACAGTGTGGCTTGCCGCTGTGTCGGGTTGTCGCGGACGCAAAGCCGACCAAAGCTTGTGACCGGAGGAAAACGAGTTGTGGTATTCGGGCGTTCTTTGACGCAGGTATTGCTGAGAGGCTGTAACAAAACCGCGTCGGTCTCGCACACAGCACGATCACCACCAGCGCGGGGCACCGTACGTGCTTGGCACGCCATGTGCAGCTTACCCGTATGGCACGACCCATCGCCGTGCGCCCTACCCCCATCGGGTTCGGACCGGACGGCGTGAACCGATAGGCTCAAGTAGCAAGCTGGAGTGATGACCCACCCCCCCAACACCGAACGCAGGCGACGGCGGCCGTCCAGCGGACGCCGCATTCCGCCGCTGGCACAGTGGCCGCGATCGTATCGATGGTTGTTGGGAACCGCGCTGCTGTTAGCGGCGTTTGGCGCGGGGATGCTGATCCACGAGATGTGGTCCCGCCCTACAGCCGTCGCCGACTCGCACGCGTCGCCTCAGCCGGCGGACGATCCCCATGCCCAGCACATGCACGACCACGACCACGACCACGAGGACGAACCCCTAACTTCGATGCGGGAACTGACGGTGCGGCCCGAGGTTGCGGCTCTGATGAACATCGAGGTCGCGCCGGTCGAGCAACGGCACGTGTCGGCGGTCGTCCGGATGGTGGGCAAGATCGATTACGACGAAACCCGCGTGAGGCACGTAACCGCGTGGGTAGCCGGCCGCATCGACCGCATGTTCGTCGATTACGAGGGCATCGAGATTCGGCAGGGGGACCCTCTGGTCGAGATTTACAGCGAAGAGTTGATCGTCGCCCAGGAGGAGTTGTTGCGTCTGACGCGTTGGCAGCCGGAAGACGACGCAGATCGTATGGCGAGAAGCGAACGCAGACCGGGAACGGGCGGCGAGATCAATCTGATCGAAGCGACACGGACGAAGCTCCGCCGGCTGGGGCTGACGGACCAGCAGATCCGCGAAATCGAGGACCGCGGCGTCGAGATGGAGCACCTGACGATCCACGCCCCGATTCGGGGCACCGTATTCGAAAAAGTCCGTCGCGAGGGCGACCGCGTCGCCGTGGGCGACCGGATTTACGGAGTCGCCGAGTTGGACCATCTCTGGGCCCGCATGGATGCGTACGAGGCCGACCTGCCATGGCTGCGGTACGGCCAGCCCGTCGAGTTCACCACCGAGGCGTATCCGGGGGAGATTCTCCAGGGGCGAATCGTCTTCATCGATCCGGTACTGAACGAACGGACTCGGACCGTGAAAGTGCGAGTCAACGTGCCTAATCCCGAAAGAAAACTCAAGCCGGACATGTTCGTCCGCGCGGTGGTTCGGGCGACGCTGGCCGAGGGCGGTCGCGTGGTCCAGCCGGATCTGGCGGGGCTGTGGGCATGCCGGCGGCACCCGGAGGTGCTCGAACCGGAAGAGAACGCGTGCCGGGTATGCGGAGATCCGTTGGTTCCGCTGGAGGAACTCGAACGGCTGCTGCCGCACGTCGAGCCGTTGCCGCCGCCGCTGGTGATACCCGTCTCGGCGGCGTTGGTGACGGGGCGGCGGGCGATCGTCTACGTGCAGGATCCCGACGCCGAGCATCCCACGTTCGAAGGCCGCGAGATTGTACTGGGACCGCGAG
>SKKK01000044.1 GCA_007121535.1 Planctomycetaceae bacterium
CAACCGGCATGGCTACGATCGCAGACGTTCCAGGCTTTGGAGTTCCTGCTGCCAGTAGCGTTCATCGATGCGCACCAACGGTAGCTGGCGTTCCAAGAGAGCCGCCTCGAACTCGACGCGAGCGATTCGCGCCCAGCGAGTCGCCTGTGGCATCGTCAGCTTGCCGGCATCGTACAGACGGCAAGCAATCTCCAGCTTGGCTTCCCGCTCCGAAAGTACCGCTTCGGCAAGCAACTCGTCAGATAACGTCACCGGCATCGGCATTGTCCTTTCCGCAGGGACCTCAGGTTGCCGCCCAAGCGTCACGCCATCAATTTATCCCAGCTCGACACGATCAGTAGCCGCTCGGTCAGATCTTCGAGCCGCTCGATATCCCGCATCGCCTCGATCTGCTGCCTAGTGCGTTGTCCAGGCGAAATCTTGGGGTCGCGATGAGTGAGCGGCACGGCGCTAGCCGCCGTTGGCGCCCGAAACCGGCGGCTAGCGCCGTGCCGCTCACAACTCGTATTTTCGCCTTGGACAACGCACTAGTCGCCTCGTCCGCTTCCCCAAACCGGACTCGACCAGACTCGTGCCTGATTCAGCCCATCACCTTGTCTGCACAGATTGTGCCCGCTATGCTAAGAGATGGGGAAGCGGGCTTGACTGCCCGGTTCTGTCCTATCGCGATGTACTCATTTGGACAGGATTTGTGGAGATGACAGCGGAAAACTTCGAGCGAGTATTGACCGGCCTGACGCAAAGTACGCCCTTCAGGATCTTTACGGTTGAACTCCACGGGGGTCAGCGGTTTGAAGTCGATCACCCGGGTGCCTTGGTCCATCGGGATGGAGTCGCCGTTTTCCTAGCGCCAGGCGGAATTCCCATCTGGTTCGACCACGAGAGTGTTAACCAAGTGATCGGAGCATCAGCCAACACATCCGTTTAGCAATGCACAGGGCATCCCACTTGTTACCGTTCGGCCTGGGGCTTCCGATCCGCAAATGAATTACTGTCGCGTTTTGCGGGAAGGGCTCGGGAGTCGTTTTCGGAGAAAGTTTGGACCATGTGGTAGATCGTTGCCCGAAAACGACTCCCGACCCCCGCTCGCGGACACCGACTGTCGCTGACTGCCGAACGCCCCGCCTTACGGATGTCGATTCCTCCGTTGATCCACGATGCGGTACGATTCGTGACCGAACCCAGTGGTTGCTTCATTGTGTTCCGTTCGTCGTTAGCATTCTGAATTCGCCCAGGTGTGCTTGCACCCCGCGCTGCCGTATGCTGCGCTATTGAGCAGTTTTCGTCCCCAATGCGCTGGGGTTCGACGAATCCGACGATTCAGATGGTTTGCGGCATTTGTCCGGTCGCAAGCACACTGTTAGGCAACATCAGATTCTGTCCGTGTGAGTTTTCCCCATGCAGCACGACCCGACGATTTCCGTGTCCGTTGACCAGCGTGTGGCTCAGTTGCGTGCTGAGTTCGAACGGGCATTGCTGAATGGCGATTCACCCAGTATCGAACGGTCGCTGCCGAAGGTTGACGAATCCGCTCGGCCGCAACTGCTGCGGGGGTTGTTGGCGGTGGAGTTGAAGTGGTGGCATCAGTCGGGGCAAACGCCGGTGGCGGGTGAGTACTTGGAACGGTTCCCGGAGTATCCGGAACTGGTGCTGGAAATTCTCGGACAAGTGGCCACCGAAATCGATGCCAAGACGTTGGCATCGACAGATCAGGCGGTCGAGACCGAGGATGCGGCAGCGGAGCCGGGGGATGCACCAGCCACACCGGACGTTCCTTCGACGCCATCCCAAAGCTCGCCAGCCGAGAAGAAATCGAAGGAGCCTGAAGCCAAGGAAACGGGCAAGCGCAAAGTCACGCTGGATGATTTCGTCAGCTCGCTGACCGAATGCGGGTTGATGGACCAGGCAGAGGTGGATGCGTTCATCGAGGAACTGCCTGCGGACGACCGGCCGATCAACGGCAAGCAGCTTGCCGAGTTGCTCTATCGGCACAAGCGGCTGACTCGATTTCAGGTCCAGGCCGTGTACCAGCGGAAGACGCGCGGGTTGGTGGTCGGTAGGCTGGCGGGTCGGTGGCGGCCGCGCGGCATCCTACTCGCCGGCTAGGTCGAGAGCCTGAAGTGAAGCACCTGACCGATGAAGAATCCGAGATCATCATTCAGACGATCCAAGAGGGGCCGGACTTCGCGAAGAAAGCCCGCCTTTTTCGCTCGCAGTAGCATGCCGGCGGTGCCTAGCGGAACTAGTCCCCTGCGAAGCGCGATGCGCCGGCCGGCTGCCTCGTCCATCAGAATCGCGGAACATCGGAGTTCCTCCGCCAGCACGATTGCTTCCGACTCGCCGCGATCAAGAACCTCTGCCAACTCGTCCACGATCATCCGGGGATTCCCAATCGATCCATCGCGCGGAGTTCCGCCGATAGCTGCTCTTCGGTGACTTCGTACAAGGGGATTTTACGTTGAAGAAGCTGTGCTTCCATTTCGACCCGGGTCAGACGGGCATACTGCGCGGCTTGCCATAAACTGAGGCGGTGCAGTTCGAACAAGCGGCAAGCGATCTCAACTCGAGCCTCGTCTTCCGAAAGACCTGCTTGTTCCAACACCGAGTCGGGGATCAGCAATGCCATAGGAACCGTCCTTTCCGCCAGCAGTCTCAGTCGAAGACATCCTCGATCCTGTCCGCCGTCAAGATCCGTTCCGCCCATTTGAGCAGTTGTTTGCTGCTGGCGTCTGCAATCCGGCGTCGGGTATCTGGAGCAATCGGACCGAACTTGCGTGTCAACTGCTTGGTCAACATCGTCGACTCGCCCTCTTTTCGACCTTCTTCCTGCCACTGTTTCTTCCAGTCTTTGACGCGTTCTGCCAACATGGTTCTTGCTTCCTGTAAGTTTTCGATCTCTGGAAAGTCGATGTCGGGCATCCGGCTAGCCAGCAGAGACCGGCGGAGCCAGACGCCCAAAGCTCGCGCCAATTCGGCCTGCTCGGGCACCTGTAACCATTCGATCAACAGCTCCAACACCTGAACGATGTCTTCCGGACCGCGGCTGTTTTCCAACCGGAATAACGCTGCCACCAGATTCTGCATCGGCGCCAGTTCGGCTTCGGAAAACCCACGCTCCTCGACCAGCAAGTATCGCATGTGCGGCCGGTACCGCTCCAGCCCACCGGGCACCGACTCGATCAATTCACTGATCTCGGGCGCAGCCGTCCAGCCATCTTCGCCGCTGTACAAGACCAAAGGCAATACCGGCGGAAGCCGGCCATCGGGAGTCAGCTTCTTTTCACGAACCAAGTCTTGGTACAAAAGCCCGACATAGACCAAGATCCGCAAAGCCATGAACGGATCGACGCTCGCTTGGAACTCCAGCAGCAGGTACACGTACAACCAGCGATCCCGCCAACGGACGCGCCAGATGATGTCATCTGCGCGTTCGCGGAGGTCGTCGCTGACGTAAGCACCGTTCGAGAAATAACTGACGCACTTTCTGACCCCCTCACCCTGCCCTCTCCCCAGAGGGGCGAGGGGACATCGGACAGTTATTTCTCGAACGGTGCTAAGTGCCGCCGACGCGCTCCAAGGTGTCCATCTCCACCTCGGCCACCCACGGCTCGCGAACGAACCCCCCGCAGCAAATCCTCCACCATTTCGCGGTGTGCGAACACCCGCTTGTAACCTAAATCTTGTTCTCCCATGCTCTCGATTATACTCGCCGTGGCGGGGATCGAGTAGATCGGTCGGAATCGTTGAACGAAATTCGTTCGGTTTGCGGCGGCGGTGCGAACGGGATACAATGCGGAACCGGTCTGCGAGATCTGTCAGCAATCGCCCTTTCCGATCCAGAATAGGAGCACATAATGGACCGAGACACCTTGATGGAAGCCGTACGACAGGGACCGATCGAGGTCTCCATGAATGACGGGCAGAAGCTGGTCATACGGGGCGTTGAGTTCTGCGTTGTCGACGATATCGCCGCGCACATCCTGTATCGCGCCGAGGATGGGTCGTGGAAGACCAAGATTGCCGCCCTGGTCTGCATGGCGACGATCACGCCGCTCGAATCCACTCAGGCTTCTTGACGGCGGGACCGAGGAACGCAAACATGCTTGAGATAGGAAAAGCGGCAACGGATCGGAAACCACGGGCCAGGATTCGTGTGCCACAGAGAACACGGAGAACACCGAGACCACTGACCACTGACCACTGACCACTGACCACTGACCACTGACCACTGACCACTGACAACTGACAACTGACAACTGACAACTGACCAATGACCAATGACCAATTACAAGACAGCGACTACGACGGGGCCTGGAAGGAGGCCTTGCGGCAGTTCTTGCCCGCGATCCTGGAATGCTATTTCCCGGCCATTGCCGCGACGGTTGACTGGGAGCATCCGCCGGAGTGGTTCAACAAAGAGTTGAGCCAGATCCTGGGCCAGACCGGACGGCGCAACCGTACGGTCGACGTGCTGGTGAAATTGCGGCTGCGTGACGGCAGCGAGCAATGGATCTTGTTGCATATCGAGGTCCAGACGCATTACGAAGAAGACTTCCCTGGGCGGCTGGCGTTGTACAACAGCGGGCTGTTCTGGATCTTCAGACAGCGGGTGGTGACGCTGGCCGTGTTGGCCGATTTGCGCGAAGGCTGGTTGCCGACGGAGGATCGCTTCCAGTTGGCCGGGTTCGAGAGCTTGACGCGGTTCCCCGTGTGCAAGCTGATCGACCGGCTGCGAACCGACTGGCAAAACGATCATTCGTTGCCTGTCCAGTTGGCACGGGCCCAGATCGCTGCTCTTCGCACGGCCGGCGATCCGGAGGGCCGGTACCGCGCGAAGTGGCAACTGGTGCGCAACTTGTACGAAATCGGGTACAATGCGGAACAGGTCCGCGAGATGTTCGGGCTGATCGACTGGATGATGCATCTGCGTGTGGACTTGGAAAAACAATTCAAACAAGAACTGGACGCATTCGAGGAGAGTCAACAAATGCCGTATGTCACTTCCGTAGAACGAATTGCCAAAGCCGAAGGTGCCGCAGTCGTGTTGCTGGAACTTCTAGCCGAGCGATTCGGAACTGTGCCCGAGGAACTTCAGCAGCGCATCCAGCATCTGCGGATGGACCAACTAACGGGCCTCGGGAAAGCCATCCTGCGCTTCCAAGCCATCGAGGATCTGGAAGCCTGGCTCGACGCCCAATCTGCTTTGGACCAATGACCCATGAACTGATCGACCGGATTTTTCCGACTTTTTCCGACCTGCGGTCATCAAGGACATTACACCGGTCATGACTTTTTCAATTTCACTTCCCGATTCTTTGCGGCCATTCCTCGAGGAAGAGATGTGCGAGCAGGGCCACGCGAGTCTCGATGCATGCGCGGCCTTTCTGCTCGAGGAAAGGCAACGCTTCAAGCCTGTGCGTATGACGTTCAACGTGCGCGGGCAGGCGTACCGGCTCACGCGGCTGACCGACTACCAGAATTACCGGCTTCGGAAGTGCAGCATCGCAATCGAGGAGTATTTTGCACTCTTGGCCAAGCCGATCACGGGGGAATTGGCCGGTTAGCACATGGTAGAACACCGCTGCCAAGCTCCAAAGATCGCTTTGCGGCCGCATGTCGCGGAAATCGATCACTCGTTCGCGGGGCAGGAAGTGATAATCGTCCGAGGCCCGCGCGGTCGCGGTCATTCCCAGGCAACCGGCTTGATCTAGTGCAGCAACGGTCGAAGCATCATTCGCCAGTTCCGCCAATACCGTTGATTGGTCTGAGAACTCCCGTGACGAAACTACTTGCGAGAGATTGCGATGCGAAAGGCGTCGAAGCGGGCGTAGCTGTCGTTTTGGGGCGCCCACCGATCGGTGTTGCCGCCATGAAAGGTGCTGAAGTAAAAGGTGTCGACTTGGGCGCCCTCGATGTTCCGGTATTCGATGTCGTCGCGGAACAGCACCTGCTGACCGTCGAACCACACTTGCAACTCGCCGTCGGTGCGCTGCGGATGGTTGACCTTGATTCGCTGCGTGATTTCGTGCCATTGGCCGGGCACGGCGTGCACGTCCAGCGAGAGGCTGTCGCCGTACTTCGAACGCTGGTTCATGTGGTACAGGTAGACCCGTAAGTGACCTTCCCGGCCCCACATGTAACGCGCGCTCCAGCCGTCGCCGGTCGGCATCTGGCCGCCCGTGTTGGCACGGCCTCCGCACAACCCCGGCAGCTTGCCGCCCAAACGAAAATCGAACCCGTCCTCGAACTTGAACCGGTAACTCAAGTAGTACTCGTCTCGCGCCGGCAATCGCACGCGGAATTGTCCCCCGCCTTCGCCCGGACCGACGCTTCCTTTGGGATAGGCAACTCGCAAGCTCCGCTCGGCAACCCCCAATGCATCTTTCACGATGATCCCTCGGCCACGCATGGCAAACCATTGTAATCCGGGCCAATCCTGACGAGCATGAGCTTCGGTGTAGTCGCCCAATGGAGTTCGATCGAAATCAACCGTCACCGGTGATTCCGCGAACCGGATTCCCGACGACGGATTCGCGTCGGCCGGACCGGACAGTCCGATCGACGCGAGCGGCAACGACAAAAAAAGCAAGATGTTGCGGGAAACACGATTCGTCATGGGAGCCTCATTCTCAACTTTGAACTTCCAGGTTGCACATCGTCAGATTCACTCCGTGCGTCACTGGTGGCCGCAGCACCGGTTGCACCGCTCGACCGAATCGTGAGGTGATGGCCCAACGCGCCATCCGCATCAGCATGTCGCGGTCGACCACTGGACAAGGCAAATGACCAGCGGCCCATTGGGTGTTGCGTTGATCGAAAACCGGGTCGTCCCGCCAATACGATCGATACACGCTCATCTGTTCTCGAAAGGCGTTGGCGATCCAGTCGCCGTCCAACCGCGTCGGATCGTCGCGACCAGCCAACTGGGAATAGCGTTCGACCGCCTCCTGGATCACCGAAGCCATCTCTGAAACGAGCGTCGGGCGTTCAGCCGTCAAGTGATAAGTGCGTCCGTGGAACCGCGGATTGCGACGGACGTGCGTGATCACGGACGAGACCCAATCGACCGGTACGAGATGCTTGCTCTCGCCGCGGCCGAGCCCCAGAATCGAGGCCAGCTCTCCGCCGCTGGTCGCTCCCAACTCGACTCGGCTGACCAAGGTATGAGCCAGTTTCAGAATCGAATAGAAGCCATGATAGGCGGTTGTTTCACAGGTCTTTGAATCACCGATGATGATGGCGGGCCGATAAACCGTCAGGGATTTCAGACCGCCGGCTTCCCGCACCATCTGTTCCGATTCCAATTTGCTTCGTTCATAGTCATTTCCCCACGTCTGACCGACGTCCAGCTCGGCCTCCATGATGGGCCCCGAGCGCAGACCACAAACGTAGGCAGTCGACACGTAGTGCATACGACGGATTCCCGTCGCTTGGCACAGCTTGAGAATCCGTCGAGTCCCGTCGACATTCGTCTGCCACGGCTCTCCTCGACGATCCGCCCCGTAAAATTGAAGACTGGCCGCATTGTGGATGATCGAGTGACAATGGTTCGCGATCCAATCGATGCTGCGCGAGTCCAGGTCCAAGTCATCCTGAGCCAAATCGCATGAAAGCACGACAGGGCGTCTCGGGCGACCATCACCGGTGCCCGTGCGCGCTAAACTCGAATCGTAAGGTGACAGCAGATCGGCGACTCGCTGGGCCGCGGAAACTCGGCGATGATCGCGGACCAGGGCGGCCATTCGGTCGCCCGATAACAGGCCGTCCCGAAGCAAATAACCTCCAAGCATTCCCGTTGCACCTGTCAGGAGGCAGAAATCTCTCATACATTCTCCTACGCGTCGCATCCCGCCGCAAAGTCTCAATTCCATTCAAGTTTCATGCAGCATACCACTGTCTAGCGGTGGGTGTCAACAGTGGTCGAATGGGTTGGTTTTCTTGCAGGTGTCGTCGCGGTCGACATCGCTGCTACTATGTTCTGGCGAAGGTAGCTACGGTTTTCGGGGAAACCATGTTCTGGTGAACGTGGCTACGGTTTCCGGGGATTCCACGTTCTGGTGAACGTGGCTACGAACGACGCGGTGAACGGCACCACTACTATAGCTTATTGCGTTATTACCACAAAAACTAGCTGCCTTGTTGTGACGATGGCCATCCGTTATGAAAGGGGAATCGGAACGCGAACTACGAATCGGTTGCATGAAGACTTAGGAGGGAAATCCAGATGAGTCGGTTCCTTTTGGCTCTCGTTTTTGGGGTATGCGCCGTCGGCATGGGCTCAATACCGGCAGTGGGGCAGCAGTATGGGGATTTGACGGCGACGTTTGTTTACGGTGGAGACCCGTTTGTTGCCAGCCCACTGAAGATAACGTCGGACAAGGAGTTTTGTGATCGATTCGAAGTGTTGGACGAGACGTTGGTGGTGAACCCGCAAAACCAAGGCATTGCCAATGTTTTTGTCTGGTTGTTTTTGGGGCGAGGCGAGCAGGCGCCGGAACCGCATCCTTCGTATGCTGAAACGGCGGAGGACAAGATTCTGTTGGATAACCTGGAGTGCCGTTTCGACCCGCATGCACTGGTCCTGCGTACGACGCAGACGTTGATCCTGGGCAACAGCGACGCCATCGGTCACAACTGCAAAATCGACACGTTCGCCAATCCGCCGATCAACTATACAATCCCGGCGGGAGGTCAGTTGGAGCATCAATTGAAGATGCCCGAGCGTCTACCGGCTCGCGTGAGTTGTTCGATCCATCCTTGGATGTCCGGTTGGGTGTTGGTTAAGGACAATCCGTACATGGCGGTTAGCGATGCGGACGGCAAGCTTGAGATCAAAAACGTGCCGGTCGGCACGTGGACGTTCCAGGTTTGGCAGCAGCGGGCGGGCTACGTCAATCAAGTGACCATCGATGGCCAACCGGTCGAGTGGGTTCGAGGCCGGTTGGAAATCGAAATCAATCCGGGGACGAACGATGTGGGTACGGTTGTGTTGGCTCCTGAGCTGTTTGCCGACTGACCTTTCATTCGCGGAGTGGAAAAATAAGGCGCAACATGCGTAAAGCGACTGAGTTTGGTGTGGGTTTGACGTTGCTGCTGGTGGCTGGCGGCTGTGGGATGTCGCGGTACGAATTCGAGCCGAACCGCGTGTACTTGCGAGCGCAGGAAAACATCACGCGGGTCGAACTGTCACCCGTCCAGCGGCAGGACATTCAGGACATCCTGGCGTTTTGGTTTGGCACGCCGGACGAACCTCGGTTTCCGGCGCTGGCCGACGTTCCGATGGACGAAATTTTGGACCTGGAACTCTTGCAAGCGGCGGCCGGTCCCGTGGGCAGCGAAGAAGACGGGACCAACTTTGGTGTCTATCGCAGGAATTGCGCGGTCTGCCATGGCATTACCGGCGACGGCATCGGTCCGGCCGGAGCCTTCCTGAATCCGTACGCTCGCGATTTTCGTCGCGGGTTGTTCAAGTACACGTCGACCTTGGGGCCGATGACGCCGCCGACCGATCAGGACCTGCGTTTGCTGCTGGAACGAGGCATGCCGGGCACCTCGATGCCGTCCTACCAATTGCTCGCCGATCGAGACCTGGATGCTCTAGTCCAATATGTCAAGTACCTGGCGATTCGAGGTTCGGTCGAACGGGCTTTGATTGTGGAATCGGTAGACCATTTGCGCGACGCCGACGATCGACTGGTGGACGTTGATTTTGACCGGGATTCGCCCGAGCGGATCGCTGCTGCGCTGGCCGAACTGACGCCGCTGATTTCTTTCCTGGCTCGTCCATGGCTGGATGCCCCCAGCCGAGTGGTGGAGGTTCCACCGCGGCCTGAGGGTTGGGATTCCTCGGAAGCCGTCGCTCGCGGCCGCGAGCTGTTTGCCGGGCAGGTTGCCAATTGCGCAACTTGTCACGGGGACGATGGCCGCGGAGATGTCGATACGGTGGATTACGACGACTGGACCAAGGAATACTTTGATCCGCAGAATCCGCGTCGAGTCCACGAGTATCTGGCGCTGGGAGCTTTGAAACCCAGGGAGATGGTCACTCGAAATCTGCAATGGGGTATTTTTCGAGGAGGTTCGGAACCGGAGGACGTGTATCAGCGGATTTTCCATGGCATTCCCGGGACTCCGATGCCAGCCGCACCCATCAAGGACGCGGACGCACCGGCCACCGATCTGCGGCTGACGACCGATGACCTCTGGGATCTGGTGGCGTACGTCCTGTTCTTGTCAAGCTCGGGCGACTTGGTGGCGAACGGCTCGGTTGCATCGTCAAACGTCTCCGGGCAATAGGAAAAATAAAGAAATGAGTGAAAAAGAACCCCGTGTGGAAACGGGAGAAGTCAAGCCTAGTATCGACGGCTACCGACCTTGGCCGCATCGTTGGGCGCTGCTGGTTGCTTGGACGACTTTTCCCTTGATCTGGGTCGGCGGCCTGGTCACCACGTACGATGCCGGCATGGCCGTGCCGGATTGGCCAGGTACCTTCGGATACAACTTGTTCCTGTACCCGTGGCAAACTTGGCTGTTCGGTCCGTGGGATTTGTTTCTCGAGCACAAACATCGCCTGCTGGCATCGCTGGTCGGCTTTTTGACCATCGGTCTGGTCATCGTCGTTTACAGACAGGATCAAAGACCCTGGATGCGACATATGGCCGTGGTGGCGCTGATTGCCGTCATCGCTCAGGGTGTTTTGGGCGGCGCTCGTGTGCTGTTGGTCGAACGGCAGTTGGCCATGGTACACGGTTCGGTCGGTCCGGCGTTTTTCGCCTACTGCGTTGCTTTGTGTGTGGTGACTTCGCGATGGTGGTACCAACGCAAGGCGGTGACGGGGGATCCCAATGGCTTTCAGCGGGTTTCGGTGCTGAGCGTGGCGTTCTTGGCCTATATTCAATTGGTGTTGGGCGCCTTGCTGCGACACGTGCCCGAAGCAGCCTCGACGATGTACTTCGAGGTGGCCGTTTGGACCCATTTGGTTGGTGCAGGACTCTTGCTCAGCATCGCTTCGATATTGGCGATTCTGATGTTTCGCGGTCCGGTGGGCGACTCCAGTTTTCGTTGGCTCAGCTATGTCTTGTTCCTGCTGGTTTGTGTCCAGATCGCCTTCGGCTGTGCCACCTGGGTGATGAAGTATCACTGGCCCACGTTTGTGGTACAGTCATCGATCACCAGGATCTATGCTTTGATAGAAGCCCAGGGAATGCTACAGTCTACGGTGGCTACGGCTCATGCTGCCAATGGTTCCTTGTTGTTGGGCGTGGCCGTCATGTTGGCTGTTCGAGTGCTTCGTGTGCACGGGGGCGGGTTGGAGACGAAGGAAATGGCGGCTGTCGCGGCTTCGTCGGGCTAGGTGTCGAGGGGGAAGATGCGGATGGGTGATTCGGTACTGGCGATCGAGCGACGAGGTTTGCGTCGTTTGGCTTTGGTGGCGGACTATGCGGCGTTGACCAAGCCGCGGATTTCAGCGATGGTGCTGATCGTCGTGGCGGTGGCCGCGTTCATGGGCAGTGGCGGCCAATGCACGGGCTGGCCGATGGTGCATGCGTTGTTCGGTACGCTGTTGGTGGCTGCCAGTGCCAGTGCGATGAACCAGTGGTTGGAACGTCGTCGAGACGCCTTGATGCAGCGAACGGCTGGTCGTCCGCTGCCGGCGGGTCGTCTCAGCCCCCTGCACGTCACCGTGTTTTCGCTGGTGACTTTGACCGTTGGCACCCTCTATTTGTCTTACCTGGTCAATCTGCCCGCCGCCGCCTGGGCGTTGGCAACTTGGTTTCTTTACGTCGCGATCTATACACCGGTCAAGCCCTGGTCGGCTCAGAACACGGCCATCGGCGCCGTTTCGGGAGCGCTGCCGGTGTTTATCGGCTGGAGCGCGGTGAACGGATCGTGGAACGTCGCAACGGCGCCCGGGGGACTGGTCCTGTTCCTGGTGCTGCTGCTGTGGCAATTCCCGCATTTCATGGCCATCGCCTGGATGTATCGCCAGCAATACCAGCGAGCCGGACTGAAGATGATGACGGTGGTCGAACCGACAGGGCGTTGGGCCGGTTGGCACGCGGTGGTTGCTGCCGCCTTGTTGCTGCCCGTCAGTTGGTTGCTTGCTTGGTCGGCGCCGTGGCACGCATCGATTCTCTATTTGAGCATCGCATCGGTCCTGGGGCTGATCCAACTACGGTTTGCGATCCGTTTCCTCGAAGCTCGCACCGATCAGACGGCTCGATCGCTGCTGCGTATCACCCTGTTGTATCTTCCGCTACTGTTGCTCGCCATCGTCTTGCACACCATTTGAATGAATACGACACCGCCAGCGATCGACATCCGCGAGTTGACTCACCGCTACGGTCGTCGCGTCGCGCTGGACGGTCTGACGCTACAGATCGAACCGGGCGAGATGTTCGCGATCCTGGGTCCGAACGGTTGCGGGAAGACCACCTTGTTCCGTCTGCTTTCCACGTCGATGCGACTGCAATCAGGCTCGGTCGCCGTACTGGGGAAGACGCTCCCGCAGCAGTCCGATCAGGTTCGTCGCCGGATCGGCGTCGTCTTCCAGTCGCCCAGCCTGGATCGGAAACTGACCGTAGGCGAGAATTTGCGATTCCAAGCCGCGTTGTATGGAATCCGCGGCTCAGCGCTCGTTCGGCGGCAACAGGAACTGCTGGATCACTTGGGGTTGGCCGATCGGGTTCGCGAACCGGCAGAGAAGTTATCGGGGGGCCTGCGGCGTCGCGTCGAATTGGCCAAGGGCATGTTACACCGCCCGTCGCTGCTGTTACTGGATGAACCGAGTACCGGGCTGGATCCGGGAGCGCGAACCGATTTATGGAGATATCTCAAGCGGTTGCGGGACGAGCATCGGGTGACGGTCGTCTTGACGACCCATCTGTTGGACGAAGCCGAGCGGGCGGATCGGATCGCGATCTTCAACCAGGGGCGTCTGGTCGCGTTGGATGCTCCCGAGGCGTTGAAAGCCTCGGTCGGTGGCGATTCGATCACCATCCGTGGCCGGGATGCTGCGACGTTGTGCCAGCAACTTGCCGACCGATTCCAACTGGCTGCGAAGGTGATCGATGGTCACGTCCGGTTCGAGCACCCGGATGGTGCTCAGATATTGGCCCGCGTGATGGAAGCTTTCTCGGACCGAATCCAGTCGATCACCCTGGGCCGCCCGTCGCTGGAAGATGTGTTCATCGACAAGACGGGGCACCGATTTTGGAGCCATGGCGAGGATGATGCATCGACCTGAAAACAATATCGCCGCTTTCGGTGAGGCTGATGAAGGGGCGATCGCGTGTCCTTGGCGTGCTTCGCTGACCTTGGCTTGGCGGGAGATCTTGGGATTTTCGCGGCAGGGCAGCCGGGTGGTGGGGGCAATCGGGCAGCCGTTGGTCTTCTGGATCTTCTTCAGTGCTGGCTTCGATCGCAACTTCCGCTTGGACGGGACCATGGAGGGCCAGTCCGCCTCGTTTGCCGAATACTATTTTCCGGGCACCCTGGTCTTGATCTTGTTGTTCACCGCCATTTTTTCGACCATTTCGTTGATCGAGGACCGCCGCGAGGGCTTCCTGCAATCCGTGCTGGTGGCCCCCCTGCCCAGATGGTCGATGGTGCTGGGCAAGGTCCTTGGAGGAGCCGTGCTGGCGGTCATCCAAGGCGGACTGTTCCTGATGTTGGCATGGACGTTGCCGATCGAGTTCAGCTTTTGGAAATTGGTGCAGATTGCCGTGTTGATGCTGCTGGCGTCGCTTGGGCTGACCTCGCTTGGGTTTGCGATCGCCTGGCGCATGGAGTCGACACAGGGTTTCCACGCGATCATGACCGTTTTCTTGATGCCTTTGTGGCTGTTGTCCGGCGCCTTCTTCCCGGTTCCATCGTTGGCGGCCGATTCGACCTGGCTGCAGATCGGGTTGTACGGGATCATGCAGGCGAATCCATTGACGTATACGGTGGCCGGCATGCATCAGTTGCTTTACGACGGACCTTTGTCCAGCGCCTTGGATCTGCCCACCATGGCCACCTGCTGGTTGGTGACCGTCATTGCTGCGGTCTTGATGTTCGTTGCCGCTTGTTGGACGGCTTCGGGGTTTTCCAGGTCTGTCCCCTAGAAGGTCTGTCCCCTAGAAAGGAGCCAGTTGTGGATCAAATTATCCCGTTCTTTCCTCATGTCAATGCCTCGCTGAACACCTTGGCGATGGTCTTGCTGATCGCCGGATGGGTCGCCGTCAAGAGACGGCGCATCAAGTCGCATCGGAACTTGATGATCGGCAGTTTTGCGGTGTCGGTGGTGTTCCTGGCATGCTACCTGGTGTATCACTTCAACACAACAATGCTCAAGCGTTTCCCTGATTACCCGCCGGATCTTGTAAGGATCACCTATTTCTTTGTCCTCACCTCGCATACGATTCTGGCGGCTGCGGTGCCGTTTCTGGCCGTCGGGACTCTGTATTTTGCTTGGCGCACTCAATGGTCCCGGCACGTGCGGATCGCCCGCTGGACGTTTCCGATCTGGCTGTACGTATCGATAACCGGCGTGATCGTGTATTTGATGCTGTACCAATTCTATCCCCCGCGTTAGCATAGAAAGTAGATTGTTGAAGCGCATCTGCCGAACACGGCTGCCTTGATCCGGACATGACGCATGACGTATGCTCACCCCCTGCTGGTCGCTTGGTTCCTATTGGTCATCTGGCCGTGCGCCCCGGTCCGGGCTCAACAGTTCCGAGTTTGGCAGATTGTCGAGTTTTCTGAGGACGTTCAGGTCGATGAAGCCGACCACGCCGCCCGTTCCCATCTGGAAACGATCGAACGCTTTATCGAGGCGGAACAATGGGATGAAGCCATCGAGGCGCTTCAGCGGCTGATGGACTCCGATGGCGACGCGCTGTTGGCGTTGCGCAGTCGACCGCGCGCGGATCTTCGACCCGGCGAATTCTTGCGATACGTCACTCTGCGGGACTACTGCCAAATGCGGTTGGCCACGCTGTATGGTCGCACCGAGCAGGCGTTGGAGCTGTATCGGTCGCGGGTCGACTCGTTGGCCGAAAGTTGGTTGCGCGAGGCGACCGCTCGCGATGACGCTGGTCCGTTGCGGAGCGTGATCGAGCGTTTCTTCGTCAGCTCGTACGGCGATCGAGCATCGTACCTGTTGGGCGAAATGAAGTTGGCGGAAGGAAGGTTTACACACGCCAGGGCGGCGTGGGAACGGATCAGTCCCGAATTGCGAATCGATCCGGAACTGGCTCGACACACCGGGCTTTCCCCGGGGCTTCCCCTCTGGCTGGCCCATCGAATCGTGGCTGCCGACCAAGAGTTGAAGACATCGTGGGAAGAATCGTCGGCTCGGATTCTGGATGCTTTGCCGCCCGAAGCGGCCTGGTTGGTCTATCCGGATACGGATATGGACCTGGCGGACGTACGCGCCCGTTTGGTCTTGGTCTCGATTCTGGAGGGAGCGTTGATGCGAGCCGAGCTGGAATGGGAGCATTTTGCTCGCTTGCATCCGACGGCCGAAGGCACGTTGGCCGGGCGTCAAGGGTCGTACGTGGAACTGCTGGGCGACTTGCTGGAGCAAAGTCGTTCGTGGCAGCCGATTCCGACGTCGACCGACTGGACAACCTTCGGCGGCGACGCATCGCGTGGCAGGATCGCGCCCGGCCAGATCGACGTGGCCATGCGCCCGCTGTGGGTCGTCGACCTGCCGCTGCGAAGTGCTGAAGCTCAGTGGATCGACGACGTGACTCGACCCGGTGAATCTTGGGAGGAACTGTTGAGTTACCATCCGTTGGTCGTGGGCGATCAAGTCCTGGTCACAACCGGCGATCGGATCGAAGACGTCCAAGCATACGATTTGTACACCGGGCGATCTCTCTGGCCCGGCGCGGATCTGCCCCAACCAGCCGGAGGGGACGCCCGTGGCTTCGCGCCAGCCGGGCCGGACCCCGGGTTGCAATTGCGAGCCGGGCCGCAACAACGGCAGGGGGTTGCTAGGTATACGATGACCGCTGCGGGGAATCGTCTTTTCGTCAAACTGGGAACTCAAGCGACGTCGTTGGTGCCTCGCCATCGGTTCGATCCGCCAACGCCCGGGTATCTGGTGGCCTTGGACTTGGAAACCGAAAAACGACGGATGTTCGAACTGCGGTTGAATCCGAAGGATTGGGGCGACGGTTGGGCGTTCGAAGGATCGCCGTTGATCGAGGGCGAGAACCTGTACGTCATGCTACGACGCCGCGAGAACGTGCGAACGCAATCGCACGTCGCCTGCTTCGTCATGCGACGTCATCGGGCCGAGTTGCGTTGGCGGACTCGGATCGTCACCGCCGAATCGCCGGGGCAGGGCGAGGTGGACGAGTTCACGCACAATCTTTTGACGCTGGACCAGGGCACGCTGTACGTGAACACGAACCTGGGCGCCGTGGCAGCCGTGGACGCTGACGACGGGCAACTGCGATGGCTCGTGCGATATCCGCGTGCTCCGCTGACCAGCCAGGACATCGATCGGACGGGGCGGTACCTGCTGCGGGATTTGAACCCCTGCCTGGTCGATCGGGGCATGGTCTTCACGGCCCCCAGCGACTGCGATCGGATTTTTGCACTCGATGCGGCGACCGGAATGCTGTTGTGGCAGACGACGGCCGGCCATGCCGAAGACGCCGTGCATTTGCTGGGAGCCAATGCGACGCATCTGCTTGCCAGCGGAGACCGCATCTACTGGATCGACCGCTTTACGGGAAACGTGCACGGGCGGTTTCCCGAACGCGTCGAAACCGGGATGCGAGGGTACGGTCGCGGCGTGATGGTCGGCCGGGAACTGCTCTGGCCGACTCGCGATCGCATCTACGTATTGGCTCAGGACGGCCCTCGCAGTGTCCGCCAACCGATCGAATTGGCTCCGATCGGCATGACGGGCGGCAACCTGGTACCGGCAGGCGACATCCTGCTGGTGGCCGGAGCCGATCGGTTGGCGGCGTATAATCCCTGGGGACACCATTAAAGTAAGGCAGAACCATGACGTTCGAATCGGACGACCTGCAAGCGGTCGAACAATTGCATCAGGCGTATCAGCAGATCGTCAGCGAACTGGAGCGGGTGATCGTCGGCCAACAGTCGGTGATCGAACAGTTGATGGTCGCCATGTTCGCCCGCGGGCATTGCTTGTTGGTCGGCGTGCCGGGACTGGCCAAGACCCTGATGATTCGCAGCGTCGCCGATGCGTTGACGTTGCAGTTCAGCCGCATCCAATTCACACCCGATCTGATGCCCTCGGACATCACCGGCACCGAGGTCATCCAGGAAGACCGCGCAAGGGGTTTGCGGGAACTGAGGTTCCTGCCCGGGCCGGTCTTTGCCAACATCATCCTGGCCGACGAGATCAATCGCACGCCGCCCAAGACGCAGGCGGCCTTGTTGGAAGCCATGCAGGAGCATCAGGTCACCGCCGGCGGCCAGCGGCACGTGCTGCCCGCACCGTTCTTCGTGTTGGCGACGCAGAACCCCATCGAGCAGGAGGGGACGTACCCGTTGCCCGAAGCGCAATTGGACCGATTCATGTTCCACGTCACCGTCGATTACCCGACCGAAGACGAGGAACTGGAGATTGTCAAGCGCACGACCACCGATACCCAGTCTCAGATCACCGCGACCTTGGACGCGCGGCAGATCACCGAGTTGACGCGAATCGTTCGCAAGGTTCCCGTGGCCGATCACATCGCCCGTTACGCCCTGCGGCTGGCGCGGCTTACGCGTTGCCAACAGCCCGACGCGCCGGATTTCGTCCGCGAGTACGTAATGTGGGGCGCCGGGCCGCGAGCCAGCCAGTACCTGGTGCTGGGCGCGAAGGCTCGCGCCGTGCTGCAGGGCCGGTACCATGTCAGCCAGGAAGATATCCGCGCGGTCGCCTTGCCCGTGCTGCGACATCGTATCAAGACCAATTTCGCAGCGGATGCGGAAGGCATCTCGGCCGATGACATCATCCGACGTTTGCTGGATTTTTTACCTCGAGTCGTAGACGAATCCCACGATGACCTCGAAACCCGAAAAGCACTACCCAACGTCCTTCGACCCCCGGACGCTCGCTAAACTGCAAGGTCTGGCCTTGCGGGCTCGGCACATCGTCGAAGGTTACGTGGCCGGTCTGCATCGCAGTCCTTACCGCGGGTTTTCCATCGAATTCGCGGAGCACCGCGAGTACGCGCCGGGCGATGACTTGCGTTACGTCGACTGGAAAGTCTTCGGGCGCACCGACAAGTTTTACCTGAAACAATACGAAGACGAGACGAATCTCATTTGCTATCTGGTGCTGGATGTCAGCGAGAGCATGCTGTATCGAAGCCCCGGCGCCGGCCTGTCCAAGCTGGAATACGCCCAATGTCTGGCCGCCGCGATGGCTTGGCTGGTGTTGCACCAGCAGGACGCGGTGGGGTTGGTCACCTTTGACGACCAGATCCGCACCAACGTGCCGCCCAGCAGCAACGCGTCCCATCTCCGCACGCTGCTGCAGGTCATGGAAGATGTCCGGCCCGTTGCCAAAACGGCCACCGGACCGATCTTCCACGAGCTGGCCGAACGATTTCGCAAGCGGGGCGTGGTGCTGATCTTGAGCGATCTGTTCGATAACGTTGGGTCGCTGATGGCCGGTTTGAAACATCTCTCGCATCGGCGGCACGACGTTATCCTGTTGCACGTGTTGGATCCGGCCGAGCTGGAATTCCCCTTTCGCAATCCCACCATGTTCCAAGGCCTGGAGCAGTTCCCCGAACTGCTGGCCGACCCCCGATCGCTGCGCAAAGCCTACCTGCAGGAGATCGAGCGGTTTCGCACCGAGGTCCAAAAGGGCTGCCGCCGATACGAAATGGACTACCGATTGATCCGCACCGACCAGCCGCTGGACATGGCCTTATCCAAGTACCTCGCCGAACGTTCCGCACGCGTCAGATAAGGACCAGCAGAGAAATAACTGAGCCGATTGGCGCCAGCCACCGGCCCTTGAGCGGACTGGCGCCAGCCACCGGCCCGTGAGCGGACTGGCGCTAGCCACCGGCCCGTGAGCGGACTGGCGCTAGCCACCGGCCCTTGAGCGGACTGGCGCCAGCCACCGGCCCTTGAGCCGATTGGCGCTAGCCACCGGTCCGTGAGCGGACTAGCCACCGGTTCGCGAATCGCCACGAAACCGGCGGCTGGCGCCGTGCCGCTCACGCAAGTTGTTGGCCCTTCAGGTAGATACACGAAAACGTCGTGGTCTACCGAAACACGAGCACCCAATCCTCGGTCGATGGCGCTTGGAAATAACCGTCCTCGCGCGGGGTGGCTGGTCGGCGTTCGGCGGTGCGAGGTTGGAACCATTGGGCCTTGGTGCCTTGCTGCAGTCGGCTTCGGTCGACGTCCAGCAAGGCGCCGTCGGTCACGAAGACCACCGCGCTGCGTCCGTTGCGCCCCCGTGCCGCCGCCACCGAGGCCTGGATGTCGCGAGCCGTTTGTACCGAGGGCAGGCCGTTGGCCGAGGTCGCCGTGGTGCGCAATCGCATCTCGTACGTGTTGTTTTCCTGGCCCAGGGTAAAATTCCGGGTGCCGTGATCTCGGGACAACGTGACAATGCGAGCCGGACCGGTCTGGACTTCCCGAGCGGGAGTGATCCAGGCTTCCACCGTCAATACGTTGCTTTCCTGCACCGCTTGGACAAGCCGTCTCGCAGACTCTCGCGAAGCGATCCGCACGGGACGATTGGTGCGCAGCCCGTCTTCCCGCCACGTTACCGCCGCGGCTTCGGGGATGTGCAGGTCCAGGGCAGGTTGCTGCCCCGACACGTCGCGGACCACGGTGCCTTGGCCCTCGTCGAACGCGTAGCGAGCCTGCAGCCCGACCACGTGCTTCGGCGCACCGGCAGCATGGTGGTCGGCGATTTCGGAAGCCGTCAAGGCGCGGTTGTACAGGGCCACGCCGTGATAGGCGCCCAGCCAGCCCCGGTCGCCGACGAACTCATCGCCCAGTGCCAAGCGAAGATCGGCATCCCACGCCGAGAGATTGCCGCCGACCTTTCCCTTGGCCACTTCCCGGCCGTCGACGTACAGTCGGGCTTGGCCGTCGGCGCTGCGGGTATACGCGACATAGGTCCTTTTCAATTGGACGGCCGCCGTCACCTCCGAGCGGATCTGAGCGAGATCCGGATCCGGCTGGATGTCAGGCCAACCGATCTCTTCCATGATGGTCCGCACGTTTCGCATGTGAGCGCGAGCCAGTTCGTTGGCGCCGATACCGAAAGGGCGATCATCGGGACCCGGACGGTGGAAGCGCGAGCTGGCCAGACCACCGATCAGATTCCGCCACATCCGCCGCGTCGCCTCTAACGAGCCACCGGTCCAGCCATGGCCTTCGCCGCCGTAAATCTTCACGTTGTTCAGCGGCTTGGGATTATCCAAGCGTCGAGCACGGACGGTCAGAATCTGCTGAAAGTGACGTTGGCCCGTGTTGACGCTGTTCTGAGAGATTTCGAAGAAGTCGTAGTGCTGATCGTCGTGCAGCAGCGCGATCTGCTCGGCCGAATCGAAATTGCTGTTCCGCCGCATGTCGGCAAGATAGACGTTCACGCCTTCGGCCTTGGCCCGCTGGCGAATGAAGCGCGCCCAATACCGACCCCATTCGGGATCTTCGCCGATCTCGTTGTTCATGCAATACAGCACGTTCGGATACTTCAGGCTGAAGTCCAACATGCGATTGACGAAAGCCTCCTGGTACTGACGTACCACCTTGTTGTCGTCCATCGCCGGAACGGTGTGGAAAAAGGCGTGTCGGCTGGGCTTGGCACTCGAATAATACTTGATCTCTTCCGCCAGACCCGATTCTTCGGAAGTGTAATTGACGTTGTTCCGAGGGTTATACGGGTGTACCTCCCAACCCCGGTTCTCCGGACCGTATCCCAGCGGAGCTTCCGACGCGAACAGATCCCACGGATCCCACACCTCGATCTGCACGATGATGTCTCGCTCGTAACACATCCGCAGAAAGTTATCGAAACGCTTCCAGTACTCCGAGTCCCATTCGTTCAAATCGTACAGGCCGTCCTCGCGCTGAGCAAAAGCGTAACGGTTCTCGGGATTGCGGTCGGACATGGTATTGCGCACGTAATTGCCACCCACAGCCGCGATTTTGTCCAGGTGGTCTTCCAGCCCGTCGGGATGGTTGAACAGGTTGTCCATCCAACTGCCTCCGACCAGCAAAACAGGCTCGCCTTTGTATTGCCAATAGAAGGGATTTTCAGCATGCGGCTGAATGCGTTCGGCGTTGTCGGCCCGCGCGCTCTTGCCAGCACACAACACCGCCACCGCCAGTAGGGCGATGAGTCCAACTCCATGCCATCGGTCGTTTTGCGCAAACATCTTCCATCTCCTCCCAGATACCAAACGGATACGAAGCTGGTTCGAAGTCGAAGCTGCGCAAGATCTTCACGCGATTTTTCGCCGCACCAGCCGTTCTTACGGATCTTGCGAGTCGACAATCCAACATTATAGCGTGTGCGAGCGTCTTCGAAACGCTGGCGCTGGATTGCCGAGTCGGCGTCGGTTCGCTTGCCACCACCAACTCGGCAAAGAAGGCCAGCATGGTAAGCACCGACGTTGGGGTGCGGCAAAGAACTTGCGTACAACGCAATCGGATGGGCGGCGAGCTGAGTCGCTTGCATGGCGCCGTCGGCTCCTGTATCTTGACAGGGTACAACATTTGCGACGTTAGGAATAACATCGTTTCGTGGTGAAGCACAGGATCGGGAGGAAAATTTTATGCCATGTCGTTCGATCAAGGTCGCCGTGCTGTCGATGACGGCGTTGTGGATCGCGTTGGGAAGTGCGCAAGGCACAGAACGATCGGATTGGCCTCAATGGCGGCACGATGCCGGCCGCCATGGAAGCTCGCCGCAGGCGTTGGCGGAAACGCTCCATCTACAATGGGTGCGGAAGCTGCCGGAACCACAGCGAGCCTGGCCCAAACAATTGGACGATCACGGCAAGCTGGCCTTCGACGTTTCGTACGAACCGGTGGCGGCCGACGGGCTGCTGTTTGTGCCGTCGATGGTCACGGACAGCGTGACAGCCTACGATCTGCAATCCGGCCAGCAGCGCTGGCGTTACTATACGGATGGCCCGGTCAGACTGGCGCCCGCCTACGATCGGGGACGGTTGTACGTCGCTTCGGACGACGGGCACCTGTACTGTCTGGATGCGGCTTCGGGGGATCTTCAGTGGCGATTCCAGGCCGTGCCGAGCAACCGTACGGTGCTGGGCAACCAGCGTTTGATCAGCGTCTGGCCGGTACGAGGCGCGCCCGTTGTCCACGAGGGCATCGTGTACTTTGCCGCCGGCGTTTGGCCTTTCGAAGGCGCGTACGTCCAAGCCTTGGACGCGGAATCCGCCGAGATCCTCTGGCAGCATTCTGGAACGGGGAACTATTCCAGCGATGCGTACAGCGAGACGGCCCGATCTTTCAGCACCATCTCGCCTCAAGGCTATCTGGCAATCGACGGTGATCGCTTGATCGTTTCGGGGGGCCGTACGACTCCAGCCGTTTTCGACCGTCATACGGGAGAATTGCTGGAGTTCGATCGGGTTCACGGTCGGCTGGGCGGGTACGCGGTCTCGGCGTCGGCGGACCGGTATCTGTTGCCGCTGGATCATTGCCAGATCCAAACCGGCGATCAGACGCACGACAGCCGCCAGTGGTCCGAGCGGGTCGATGGTCAAGTCTGGCGTTTATTGGCCGCCGACCAGCGGCTGGTCGCCGTGACGGAAGCGGGCGAGATTCATGTTTTCGGGCCCGAACAACGCGATCCCATCGTCCATGCCTTGCAGCCTTCGGAGTTGCCGGACGTGCAGGACGAATGGACCACCCGAGCCGCCCAATTGTTGGACGATACCGGTGCCCGCGCGGGATATGCGTTGGTGTTCGGAATCGGATCGGGTCGTCTGCTGGACGAACTGCTGGTTCAATCCGAACTGCACATCACGGCCTTCGATCCGGATCCGGAAAAGGTGCGACGTTTCCGTGATCGCTACGCGCAAACGGGGTATTACGGCACTCGCGTCGCGGTCCAACAAGGCGACGCGTTGAATGTCCAGGTGCCTCCGTACATTGCCAGCCTGATCGTCTGCGAAGACGCAAAAGCCGCAGGGATCGACCGTGGGGAAGCATTCGCCCAAGCTCTGTTTCATCCGTTGCGTCCGTATGGCGGCGCCGCTTATCTGGTTCTGCCGGCAGAGCATCAGGCCGCTTGGGCCGATGCGGTAAACAAGGCCGCGCTGGACGGCGCCACGCTGAGCCAGGCAAATGGCGGTGCACGACTCGATCGTCCCGACGCCCTGCCAGGCTCGGATTCCTGGACGCATCAGCACGCGAACGCCGCCAATACGGCTTACTCGGGCGATGGACGCGTCAAAGCGCCGTTGGGTTTGGCTTGGTTCGGCGGCACGACCAACGAAAAGACGCTACCCCGACACATGTTCGGCCCGTTGCCTCAAGTGGTCGCCGGGCACTTGATCGTGCTGGGAGTCGACCATATCAGCGCCCGCTGTGTGTATACCGGCCGCGAAGTCTGGTCCGTCGCGTTGCCCAGTGTGGGTGAGTTCTTTACCAGCCCGGCGCATGAGGAACGGTACCAACCGGGGGAACGGGTGTATTTCCCCAGTCACCACGGTGCGAACTTCGTCGGCAGCTCGTTCGTGTCGACCCCGGACAGCGTGTACGTGCTGCACATGGATCGCTGTCTGCGTTTGGATCTGATGACGGGGGAAAAGCTGGGTGAATTCCATCTGCCCGCCCGCGAGGATCTGCACGCCATGCTGGATCAGCCGACAACCTCGTACGCCGCGCAGGTCACGATGCCCAGCGATCGGCGATGGGGTCATATCAGCGCCTCGGGTGATCTACTGATCGTCGCCGCCTATCCGCACATCTACGAACAGCGGCCCGAACGGCCGGATCTGGCAACGCCTCGAGGCGAAAACCATATCGTCGTGGAACGGGATGTGCGGTGGCATTGGAATGCGACGTCCAGCGAATACTTGCTGGTCATGGATCGCCGCACCGGCCAGATCCACTGGGTCCACCAAGCTCGGCACGGATTCCGTCACAATGCGATCGCGACGGCGGGCCAGCGGACGTTCGTCATCGATCACGTGTCCGACGAGGTCTGGAACTGGTTACAGCGGCGAGGCCTGCAACCGGACGAAAAGCCGGAAATCAAGGCGATCGATCTGCAAAGCGGCGAAGTGCTGTGGACGTACGACCAGCACGTGTTCGGCACCTGGTTGTCCTACTCGGAAAAGCATGACGTGCTGATCCAGGCTGGGCGGCCGGGCGGTCGAAGCATGCTGCCCGACGAACCGCGCGAAGAGATTCTGGCACTGCAAGGCTCGGACGGTTCGCTGCTGTGGCAACGCCGCGAGCGGTTCCGGCACGGGCCGTTGGCGCTGCACGAGGACCAGCGACGGATCCTGCCGATCAGTTTGGATCTGCTGACCGGTGAACCCGTGTTGAATCAGCATCCGCTGACCGAGGAAGCGATCCCGTGGAGCTTCGACGCCAACAAACGGTGCGGCACGCAGAACGTCAGCACCCATCTGCTGACCTTCCGGTCCAGTATGGCATCGTACCACGATTTGGTCACCGACAGCGGCACCGCGAACCTTTCTGGAGTTCGAGCGGGCTGTACCAATAACATGATCACTGCCGACGGCCTGTTGAACGTGCCCGATTACACTCGCACCTGCTCGTGTGCCTATCAACTGCAGACGTCGTTCGGACTGGTTCACTTGCCGGAGGTCGAGATGTGGACGACCAACACGTACGGCGACCCGGACCCGGGATCGATCCGCCGGGTGGGACTGAATTTCGGTGCGCCGGGCACCCGGATCGAAAACGGCCTGATGTGGTTGAACTATCCCCCACGCGAGCATTTGGCAACGCCCAGCTTGCCCGTTGAATTGGAAACGAGCAACGGTCAGCAGCCGCGATACTTCCAACGCCATTCACTGCAGATCGATGCTGCGCCGCAGGACCTTCCGTGGGTTGCGGCCAATGGCGTCGAGGGGCTGCGTCGCCTTCGCTTGCAGGGACTGTCTCACGAAGGCGGCTCGACCGAGACAACTCGTTATACCGTGCGGCTGCATTTTGCCGAGCCCGAACACATCGAACCGGGCCAGCGAGTGTTCGATGTTCGCTTGCAGGGGAAAACCGTGCTGGAATCGCTGGACATCGTGCAAGCGGCCGGCCAGCCTCGCCGAGCTTATGTGGTGCAATGCGAGCACGTCGAGGTCGACTCGGACGGTACGCTGGTATTGGAACTGATGCCATCGGAAGGCTCGCTCCACCCGCCGCTGATCTGCGGTCTCGAAGTCCGATTGGAACAAACAGCCCTCGAATAGAGTTTTCAAACCTTGTAAGGAGTCATCCCATGGTGAAGAGTCATGACCCGATCGATGGGCGTCCGAAGGTGGACAGCCGCAGCACGACCGGTGATCGCCGCCTGTCACGTCGTGGTTGGCTGCAAGGAACGACGGCCGCCACATTGTGTGGATGGGCATCGGCTGCGCACGCCGAACAGGAAACGACGGAAACACCGGCGGTAAAGAAGGGTCGCGTTCGTCAATCGGTGATGGGCTGGTGCTTTCGGCCCATGACCGCAGAACAGTTGGCCAGCCATGCCAAAGCGATCGGATTGGTCGGCATCGAAGGCATCAGCTCCGACGACTACCCGGCGGTTCGCGAACTGGGGCTGGAGATTTCGTTGGTCGGCAGTCACGGTTTTCAACGAGGGCCGGTCAATCCCGAGAACCACGAATTCTGCATTCGTCGACTGCGGGAAGGGATTGATCTTGCGGTTCAAGTTCAATGCGAAAACGTCATCACGTTCACCGGGATGAGCGAACCGGGGATCGGCTTCCAGCAAGCGGCCGATAACTGCGTCCAGTGCTGGAAGCAGGTGATCGAGTATGCCGAGCAGCGAGGGGTGAACCTGTGCCTGGAGCATCTGAACAGCCGCGATGACACGCATCCGATGAAGGGCCATCCGGGCTACTTCGGCGATGACGTCGATTTCTGTGTCGAACTGATCCAACGCGTCGATTCGCCGCGCATGAAGCTGCTGTTCGACATCTATCACGTGCAGATCATGAATGGCGACGTGATCCGCCGTATCCGCCAGTACAAGGACGTCATCTCCCACATCCACACGGCCGGCGTGCCCGGTCGAGGAGAATTGGACGAGACTCAGGAGATCCAATATCCGCCCGTGATCAAGGCGTTGACGGAGGTCGGCTACGAAGGCTATGTAACGCACGAGTTCATTCCGACTTGGGACGATCCCATCGCGGGGTTGCGTCACGCTGCGAAACTGTGCGATGTGTGAGTGACGATCGATGACCGAACCGCTGCTGGCCCCGTCGTTCCTGTTCCGGTTTTCGGTCCCCTGCCGTCGATTGAACAAGCCGTGGACGGCCAAGGGGATCGATCTGGACGCCGCTTACGGGATCCCTTCGTTCGGCGAATTGGAAGGCCTTCCCTTATTCGCCGAACTGCGGTTGGGTTGGGACCACGCCGGGCTGGCTTTCCATCTGCGGGTCGTTGGCAAGTCGCAAGCGCCTTGGTGCCGGGAGAGCCGGATCGAGGACAGTGACGGGCTGCGGCTTTGGATCGATACTCGCGATACTCATAATATCCATCGCGCCAGCCGATTCTGTCATCAGTTCATCTTCCTGCCCACCGGGGGCGGCAGTCTGCAGCAAGCTCCCGTCGCCCGAGCGTTGGAGATCCACCGCGCCCGAGAGAATCCGAAGGCGACGGACCCGGGACTGCTGCGTTGTGTATCGCAAAGCTTCCACGACGGATACGGACTGCGAGGCTGGATCGCCGCCCGTTCCATGACCGGATACGATCCCGACGAACATCCGCGCTTGGGATTCTGTTACGCCGTGGTCGATCGGCAACTGGGTTGGCAAACACTCTCGCTGGGGCCCGATTTTCCGATCGAGGAAGATCCCAGTCTGTGGGGCACGCTGGAATTGGTGGAAGCCTGATGCTTGAAACCCACGCCGGCTGCGTGGATTACGGGCGTCAGCCCGCGTTAGGCCCTTCATGCGTCAAGATAACGCATGTCTGATCGTGCTCGTACTCGTGCGCGATCACGGGAAGCCGATTACGATTACGAGCACGAGGTCAACGATACCTTTCCGGTTATGGTTGCGCGGTTTGGTGAGCGGCACGGCGCTAGCCGCCGGTGTGAGCGGAAGGCCGGGGGTCGCTCAGGAAGGCCGGGGGCTAGCGCCCGCCCGCTCAGGAGACCGGCGGCTAGCGCCGAGCCGCTCAGGAAGACCACGTCTTATCGATCGGGCGGATCTTGTTTCAGATGTCCGAAATCGGGCTCGTGTTGCACCGAGGTCCGCAACGCATCCCAGGCGGGTTCCGGGACGCGGTGCCCGCGTCGGGATCGCATGTTCTCGCGGAATCGTCGATCGCTGCGTCGATAGATCCAGGTTGTCCCGGCCATCGCGGCTAGCATCAGCAGGAACAGCCCGCCGCCGATCCAACCCCAAAGCGGATTCGATTCCATTCGTGTTTCGATGATCTGCGGTGTGACCGCCAGAAACAATGGCCCCAACTGACGTTTGTCCTGACCGAACTGCTGGACGAATTCCGTACGGTACGCCCACAGCTTGAAGTAGAAACCGGCAACCAGCAATTGCTGGTCGACGTCCGGACCTTCCTCCAGTCCCTCCGGCAACTGCAGGACGTTGCAGTGGGCGGGATAGAAGTTCTGAAAGACGGGACCTTCGGTCTCGCCGGGCCGCGAGACCAATCGGACTTGCTGGTCGCCCAACGGAATCTGCAGATCGATCTGGTAATAGTGATCGATGCCCAGTCGTTGATGGATGTCCGGGTCGTCGATCATGATCTTTTGCACGCGCCGAGCCCGCGCGAAGAACGCCAACAGACGGCCCTGCCAACGCTCGGGTTGGTTCAACAGTTGCCCCAGATCGAATTCCCGAGAGGCTTGTTGCAGGATGGTCGCTGGCGAAGCGCGGCCGGTCGCCGCCAAGATTTGATAGAACGGTTCACGATCGCTTGCCACAAGGGGCCGGCCGTTGCTTCGTCGCACGGCATCCAACAGCCCGACGTCGACCCCCAGATCGCCCAGCAGCACTTCGTCCCGGCCGATTCCCCATTGCGGACTGGGGCGGTCCGGCAACCAGGCGATTCGCTCGGCCGTGAAGTACAGTGTGGCCGCCGTTTCCTCGCTCGATCCGCTCTTGAGAAACAGGCCCAAGCATGCCACGCGTTCGTCCAATTCGGTTCCCTCCCGCCAGTTGTCGGGCAACTGACGCGTGAATACCGTGGCGGGCTTGGCTGTCGGCTCCAAGATCAAATCCACTTGAAAATACTCGCGGAACTCCATGCGTTCGGCGGCCTCCGGCGGCAACTGCCGGCGCGTCACCCGCTGGGCTCGCCCCCGAAGATCGAAGATCTCGATGCGATGGGCATCGGGATCGTCCGCCAAGAGCTGCCAGGGTACATCGTCGCGGCGCCAGGCGTGGAGTTTGTCCAGGCCGAAACGAGGCATGTTGAACAAGATTTTCCACAGCGTTTCTTCTTCGGCCTCGATCAACGGTCGTCCATCCATGAGTTGACGCAGTTCGCTTTCGCCCACATTGAATAAGGACAGCATTTCGCGGGCGCTGGACAAGCGCTTCCCACCCGGATCCGGCCCTCCCGTCTTTGGACGATTCCACGGCAACCCGACGCTTGGTTTCGCGGCAGCCGTCGGCGGATCATCATCGGCAGCGGGCTCAGCGACCGGCGCGGACTGTCCCATGGCCAGGGGCAGACCCCACGAGAACACGAGCATCGCCGCGATGATCCCGACAAGAACTCGCACGATCATCCGCTCTTGCCGCGGCCGCACTGGATGCACGTTGTTCATGATCCACCTCCTTGCTTTGCCCTCGACGCGATTCGCTGGCGCAGCGCTCGAGGCGTTGATCGTCCGCTGAACCAATGGGCCAGTGTGGCAACCCCAGCGCCGAAAAGGGCCGTACCGGCGATCAGGCCCAGCCAGAAGGTCCAGCCGGGAAGCCGCTCGGGATCGGCCACTCCGATACTGCCGGGCGACCAGGAAACCGTGCGGGACAACAGGACGGGCGCCAATCGCGTGCCGTCCTGGGCGGGGTAGGGCCAACGCTTGAAGAAGAAACCCGTGATCTCGACCGGCTCGTCCATATCCACGATCGATCCGGGAGCCCCCGCGATCCCGGCGGCCGGGAAATGCTCGGGGATCTCCAGGCTGTAGATCACGATCGGGGAATTCGAACCGCTTGGTTGCAACCATAGTCGGAAATAGTTCGCGATCCCGTAAATGTTTGCGGGCGCCTCCATGAACTCAGCGCGCCGAGCCGCTCCTTGCACGGTGACCAGCCGTCCGCGATACACGTCCGGCTGCTTGAACAATTGGCCGAAACTGACCAACGGTGCACCCATCCGCGAAGGGTCGCCCACGTCGTTACTGGCCAATCGCTCGAACAGCCGGAACCAGGCATCCGTCTCGGCGGCTCGAAAAACGGTATTGTCTCGAACTTCCGCCAAGAATACGGTATCCAATTCTGCCTGGATCGACTGGATCTCGGTCTGATGCTCGGTGGTCGACGGCGGAGATTCAGCCAGATGCTTCAGGGCAGACAGGGACCGCTCTTGCCATTGCTGCTGCATGTGGTCCAGGATGTCCCGCCATTGTGATCGCTCGTCCTCGGTCAAGGCGATCTCTTCGTCGTCCAGTGACTGGCGAGCTTGCTGCAGGTAGTGATTCCAGCCCTCGTCCAGCCACTGCACCAGATCGGGCCAAGCTTGACGAGTCGCCGGATCAGCCGGCTGGCCGTCGCGAGCCGCCTTCAATCCTCTCAAGAACCGTTGGCGCATATCAAGGTCCATGGCCTGCATCAGGCCCGACCAGGCATCGGTCCGAGCCTGAGCCAAACGAGCCGAATCCGAAAAAGGTTCTGGCGCGTCCGGCAACGCGGGCAGAGAGGGCGTCGGGGACGGCTGCTGGTCCGCTCGAATCCCCGTCACCAGCGGGCCGAATTCGGAATCCGGATCGCTGCTAAGGCCCGACTCGCGCATTCGCGTGTCCACCCGAGCCCCTTGCTCGTCGGGGATCGGCTGGCCTTGCAGGTACCATAGCCAATGAAAGTTCTCTGCCTTCTGAGCTTCGTTCATCATCAACAGCACCAGCAGAAGCAACCCGGCCAGTAGCAGTACCCTGCGATGGTCATTTTGGGTACCGCGGTACATTCCCGGGCGTGATCGATCACCGCGTTTCGAAGGAGCAGGCCGAAAATCCAGAGCCATGTTCAGAAAAACCTGAGTGTGGGGAAAGACAGCGGGGGGGAGCGGTTGGCTCCCGCCTGAGACGCGTAAAACCATTCGTTCCAACGTCGTGGCGGTATTTCCCGCGCGAGGATGCTTGGTTTTGTTGTCAATTATGGCGAACATGGGTTACGATGGAATGGTACACGAGGCTTCGATGCCATTTCACGCAAGAATGAAATCAATCTACCCAATTACAGGGGGTTGGCAGCGGATTTTAGTCTTCAGGGGCACAGACGGCATGGAATAACCTTTCTGGTTCGCGGCGAATCGAATGGCTGGCTGACTGGGAGGGTGAACCGACCCTGTTGAGACAGAAAGGGTGGTTTTGGCGCTCTCGCAGGCGGACTTTCATCGATTGGTCGACCAGCACGGTCCGGCACTGTACCGGATGGCGTTTCGCATGATCGGCGACGCTCACGAAGCGGAGGACATGGTCCAAGAGGCCTTCCGCTCGGTGTGGAAGAGTCGTCAGCGTTACGACCCGGGACGGGGAGACCGCGCTTGGTTGGTGTCGATTTTACGTCGGCGAGTGATCGACCGTTGGCGGAAGCGTCCGCCTCCCAAACCGTTGGCCGACGAGGGGCCGCTGGAGATCAGCGTGATGGGCGAGGACCCGTTGGCGGGCGAGTTCACTGACGAGGTTCAAGCGGCCTTGGACCGGTTGCCCGACGAGCTGCGCGAGACACTGCTGACGGTGGTGGTCGGCGAGTTGACGCACCAGGAGGCGGCCGACTTGCTGGGAGTGCCTCTGGGGACGGTGCTGTCGCGGGTGAGCCGAGCCCGAGCGAGGTTGCGAGAATATTTGTTATCCCATGCCAACACATGACGACAAGTCGCTGGACGAGAAACTGCGGGACGTTCCCGTCCCGGCAGGCCTGTCGTCGCGGCTGCGCGGTATTTCGCGATGGGATGATCGTCACTTGGATGCTTGGTTGTGCGACGTGCCGGCGCCGCCGGGTCTTGGTCATCGCTTGCGGCAAATCGTCGACGACCAGCGTCTGGACGACCGGTTGAAGGACGTGACGTTGCCATCGGTCGTGGTCGCCCGTGCCCGGATCATTCCCCATCGTCGCGTGCGATCGCGAATCGGTCGCTTCATGTTGGCGGCTTCGCTTTTGATCGCCCTGTCGATCGGCACGGCCGGATGGCTGGGGGGCGTTCTCTGGTTGGTACGTCCTGTCGATCGGCCTCAACTGACCCTGATGGTCATGGATCGGGGGCCTTTGCACTTGAACAGTCCGTCGCCATCGGACGCACGGATCGTTGCCGGCTCGGGATGGAACGATCCCCCGGATGTTCCTGCATGGGACGGGTCTTCGACAGATGATCTTCCCTTGATGCTGACGACCGACCGAGTGGTGATGGGACCCGCAGGTAGACTGATTCACGAGTGGGGTTCGGAGTGGGATCCGAACACACATTGGGTGCGCCTGCGATGGCCCGTATTCGGCTACCTCCATCCTGAACCCTCGTCCATGCCGGATTTGGAAAGGGTGGAACTGCCCGAGCCTCGAGGCATGCCCATCTCGTTGGCGCGCGAGTTCGACCGCGAGTTTTTCTTCAGCCGCGGCGCTTCGCCGCCCATCGTGAACCGGCCGAATTCCGATACCCGGCGTGTGACGGTTCCGTTATCGGCCCGGACATCCAGTTGGGAACGGTTGCGGCAAAACGTACAGCGTGAGCGGCTGCCGCCAACCGATCGGATTCACGTCGAAGATTTCCTGGCGGCCCTCGATTACCGCTTGGCTGCACCCGATCCCGGACAACTAGCCCTGCGCTCGGCGGCGGGTGTCTCGGTCTTTAATCCTCGACCGGCCGGACTGTTGCAAGTCAGCGTCAAAGCTGGCACGCCCCGCGTCTGGCCGCGTTCGGCGACGCACTTGACCGTGGCGTTGGACGCTTCGGCCAGCATGGATTGGGATCGACGATTCGCGGTGGCTCGGGAGGGCATCGTGCAAGCGCTGGCACAATTGAGGCCGGAAGATCGCTTTTCGCTGGTTGTGTTTCGCGAAGAACCGCAACTGCTGGTCAGCCAGGCGAGCAGCGATGATTTGCAGACGGTGTTCGCGACACTCGATGGCCTGGAACCGGCGGGCGGAGCGAACGTTGGCGAAGCCTTGCCCCGGGGAATCGCAGCCGCGCTGGAAACCGATGGCGATCGGACGATCGAGCGTCGATTGATGCTGATCAGCGACAGTCCGGCGCTCTTGAATCCGAAAGCTGCCGCGGGAATCGAGCGACTGATGCAAGACGCTGCGGCCTTCGGGTTCGATGTCCTGGATCTAAGCGATCAAGAGGAAGCTGATCCCCAACTTGAGAGATTCGTTTATACAACCGGTGGTAATTTTCACCGAGTCGATTCGTCCGCGGATGTCCGCTGGGCGTTGCTCGACAGCCTCCGAGGCTCAGCGGACCTGGTGGCTCGACAAGCCGAATTGACGGTCGATTTCAATCCGGAAGCCGTCGCGGCCTATCGTTTGATCGGGCACGAATCACCCAACGCAACTAGCTACGGAACCGCCACCATGACGGCGGACTTGCGGGAAGGTCAAGAGTTGACCTCGCTGTTTGAGGTGTGGTTGAAGCCCAACCAGGTGGACGATGTCGCGGTGGCACAGCTCCGTTGGCGCGACGCGAAGGACGATCAACGTGGTGGCACGGAATCGATTCGCATCAGTCGAGTGCAATTCAGCACGTCACTGGAAGGTTGCGCGGTATCCTTACAGCAGGCGGCGATCGTGGCCGAGGCGGTTGAGGTACTCACGCATGCGTTTAATTTCGACGTGGTGGGCGACGACCGCTACCGTTACAGCCCGAAGCCTCGGAACATTCGTCATGTCTTGCTGGCCGTCGAACAAGCCAATCCGCAGCTTCGCGACCGGCCGGACTTTCAGCGGATGTTAAGCTTTTTGACAAGGGCGAACCGGATCGCGTCCGATCGCCCCCTGGCGGCGACTCGCTCGGGGCAGCGGGGCATGGTCGCCGGTCGCTGGCGAGAATCGAGGGAGTAGAGGGCTTATCGATCCATGGCTATTCGGCTTGCGTACAGGTTAGGAAGAAGCTACCTTTTTGATTAGGAAGATTCCTCGCGGGGTCCAGCGAGATTTGCCACCGCCTTGCGGGTGGTGTCATCGGAGGAGCGTACAATATGACGGCATGTGGGAAGTGCGACCGGTGGTTGTTCGGCGGTCTCGTCCTTGTTTTGCTGGGCGGGCACCTATCGGCGCGGGCAAACGAACCTGCCAGGGCGTTCTTGGAAGGCTTGCGGGAACGTGGCTATTACGACATGGCCATCGAGTACCTCGAACAGATGAAGACCAGTCCGATAGCGCCGGTCGAATTCAGGGAAACGTTGTTGTACGAGTTGGGCACGACCCTGATCCAATCCTCGCGAGACCAGCGGGACATCAAGATCCGCCAAGCTCAGTTGGCAGAAGCGGCCGACGCTTTGCAGCAGTTCATCGGCATGATGCCCGACCATCCTCTGGTCACCTCGGCCAACAGCCAATTGGGCAACCTGAAGGTCGAACGGGCTCGGATCAAGGTCGAACAGTCCAAGCAACCCAAGGCAAAGACTTCGGCGTTGTTGAACGCGGCGGCGGAGATCTATCTGGATGCCTATCAAGTCTTTGAACAGGCGCAAATCGAATTGCGAGAGCGGCTGACCCGGATGACGAACATCCCGGAGAAGGACAGGCGGGCGATCGAGTTGCGAGACGTGCTGCGGACGGATTATCTCCAAGCCCAGTTGTTGGCCGCCGCGGTCAAAGAGGAGATGGCCGACACCAAGAAGCCGGGCTCGGACGAATACAAGAAGCTGGTGACCGAGGCGGCCGAACAGTACGGGCAGATCTACGAAAAGTATCGGACTCGGCTGGCCGGGCTCTACGCGAAGATGTACCAGGGCCGTTGCAGTCAAAAGCTGGGGAATCACAAGGATGCGTTGAGCTATTTCGGGGAATTGCTGGAGCAACCCGATAACCCCGAGGAATTTCGCACGTTGAAGACGCGTACGTTGTTGCTGGCGAAGGACAGTTGGCAGGCCAGCCGATTGCATGCGGAAGCGGTCAAGCGATTGGGAGCCTGGGTCGATGGGGCTCGACCGAACGAGACCCGAGAACCGGAGTGGCTCGAACTGCGACTGGCTCTGGCCCGCGCTCAATGGGCGCTGGCTCAGGATCTGCGAGCCGATAATCCGAAAGATCCGCAGATCCGGCGACTGGAGAGTGAAGCTCGGAAGAACGCCCAGTTTGTGACGCGCGTTTCCGGGAACGTGCAGCAAGAGGCCAGGACATTCCTGGGCCAGATCGGGATCGAGCTCAGCGACGCTTCCGACGACGATCCCCAGTCCTTCGACGAAGCCCGTCAGTTGGGGCGTGATGCGTTGGATTCGATGCAGACCGCCGGCTTGCTGGTGAACAATCTGCCCAATCGAATCGCCAGCGAGAGCGACGCGGCCGTCAAAGAGGAATTGCAGCAGCAACTGGACCAGGCGCGCCAGACCATCGAAACGGCCCCGGACGAAGCCATCCGTTACTTTCGCATGGCGTTGGCGATGGCGGACGATCAGACCGACATCCGGGATCTGAACATCGTGCGGTACTTCCTGTGTTACCTGTATTTCTCGCGAGACGATTACATGGAAGCCGCCGTGATCGGCGAGTTGCTCGCAAGACGGTTTCCGAACAGCTCGGGCGCTCGCCAGGGTGCCAAAATCGCCATGGCAGCCTACCTGAAATTGTACGCCGAAGCAGAAGGGGAGGATCGCCAATTCGAGACCAATCAAATCGTCAGCATCGCCGACTACATCACTCAGAAATGGCCGGACCAGGAAGAGGCCGTCGAGGCGCTCAATACGCTGATCCCGTTCATGATCCAGGCCGGGGACCTGGATGCGGCCGAAAGCTACTTGGCGGATATCCCGGAAGATTCGCCCAGGCGGGGTGACGCGGAAATCAAGACAGGCCAGGCAATGTGGAGCGCCTATCTTCGAGGCAGGTTGCGACAACGGCGGATCGAAAGCGGTGAGGACGAGCCGCCGGAAGATTTCGACCCCGATGCGGAAACGGAAAACCTGGAAGAATTGAAGGCTCGAGCGCAGCGCATCCTGGTCGCAGGCATCCAGCGGATGCAGGCGAACGGGACGGCCAGCGAAGTCTCCGTCGTGGCCGCATTATCGCTGGCCCAGTTGTACGTCGATACGGGACAAGCCGACCAGGCAATCGAGTTGCTGGAGGACGACGCCCTGGGGCCGTTGACACTGGTTCGCAACCAGCACCCGGCCACGGCGCGCGA
>SKKK01000596.1 GCA_007121535.1 Planctomycetaceae bacterium
GCCGACAGCATCCGGCGGGTGAAGGATCGCTTCGAGCAGGTTCTGATCGCTCGGAAGGACGTCAAGTACGTGGTGGCCGAGCGGCTGCTGAAGAAGACGGCCGAGCAGCAGGCCAAGATCCGCGAGTACCTGACGCCGTTCGCCAGGTTCTATGGCCGCATGAACGAACGCATGGATGAGTTCGTCCGGCTGTTTCCGGTCCATCCCGATTACATCGACGCCTTCGAGCGGGTCACCGCGGTGGAGAAGCGCGAGGTTCTCAAAACGTTGTCGCTCGCCATGAAGAAGCTGCTCGCCCGGGAGATCCCCGACGACCGGCCCGGGCTGATCGCCTACGACGGCTACTGGACGACGCTCCGGGAGAACCCCTCGTTCCGCGCGGTGCCCGACATCAAGGCCGTGATCGATTGCAGCCAGGTATTGGAATCCCGTATTCAGCAGGCATTCACCCGCCCGGCGTACAGGCCCATGGCGCTGCGGGTCATCCACGCGCTGTCGGTTCATCGGCTTACGACCGGCGACATCCACGCCCGCATCGGCGCGACCGCCGAAGAGCTGCGCGACAGCCTGTGCCTGTACCAGCCAGGTATCGAAGACCTGGGTGGCGATCCCGCCGACGATTTGCGATCGCAAGTCGAGACCGTGCTGCGGGAGATCCACAAGACGGTCAGCGGCCAGTTCATCTCGTTCAATCCGGACAACCGCCAGTATCATCTGGACCTGAAGAAGACCGACGACTACGACGCGCTGATCGAAAAACGCGCCGAGAGCCTCGATAAATCACAGCTCGATCGATACTACTACGAAGCCCTGAAGCGGGTCATGGAATGCGTCGATCAGACCTACGTCACCGGTTTCCGGATTTGGCAACACGAACTCGAATGGCTGGATCGCAAGGCGGCCAGGCAGGGATATCTTTTTTTCGGTGCGCCCAACGAGCGGTCCACGGCGGTGCCGCCACGCGACTTCTACATCTACTTCATCCAGCCTTTCGAACCACCGCATTTCAAGGACGAGAAGAAATCGGACGAGCTGTTCTTGCGGCTGACCAACGTCGACGAAGAATTTCGCCAGCCGCTTCGATGCTATGCCGCCGCGCTCGACCTGGCGTCGACCTCGTCCGGTCATGCCAAGGCGACATACGAGTCCAAGGCGTCCGGTTTCCTCCGGGAATTGGTTGGATGGCTTCAGAAGCACATGGCGGACGGCCTTGAGGTGACCTACCAGGGACGCACCAAGTCCCTGGTCGAATGGGTCAAGGGCAAGTCCATCCGCGACCTATCCGGGATCGCGGCGCATGAGCGCATCAACTTCCGAGACTTGGTGAACACCATCGGCGGTGTTTGCCTGGGCGCGCACTTCCAGGACCAGTCGCCCGACTACCCGTTCTTCCCGGTGCTGATCACGGGTGCCAATCGCGGCCAGGCAGCCCAGGACGCCCTGAGGTCCATGGCCGGGCAGAAACGCACCAAACAAGCGGTGGCCGTGCTGGACGCCCTCGAGCTTCTGGACGGCGATCGCCTCGATCCCAACCGGTCGAAGTACGCCAAACACGTGCTGGGCGTCGTCAAGAAGAAGGGCCACGGTCAGGTCGTGAACCGGTCCGAATTGATCCAAGAAGTTCTGGGCGTCGAATACATGGCCCCCCGGTCGCTGCGGCTGGAACCGGAATGGGCCGTCATCGTACTGGCATCGCTGGTCTACTCGGGCGACTTGGTGCTGGCCATTCCGGGAAAGAAATTCGACGCGACCGGTCTGCCGCAACTGGCCGGAACCGGACTCGACGAATTGTGCCAGTTCAAACACATCGAACGGCCCAAAGACTGGAACCTTCCGGCGCTGAAGGCGCTGTTCGAGGTCGTCGGGCTGACCCCCGGCATGGCGCAACTTGTCACGCAGAGCAAGATCGAGCCGGTGCAGCAGATGCAAACAGCCGTCTGCGAAGTCATCCAACGGCTGGTCCTCGCCCACCAGAGCCTTCAGAGCGGCCTTATTTTTTGGGGGCGCAGCGTGCTGCCCGACCAGGAAGTCCAGGCACTCCGCACCCGGCTCGCCGACACGAAGACGTTCCTTGAATCGCTGCAAGCCTACGATTCGCCCGGCAAGCTGAAGAACTTCCGCTACGATCCCCAGCAGGTCAAAGCGCATGGCGGCGGCCTTCGCTCGCTGGCCGAAACCGAGGCTCTTCACGAACTGGCAGCCGACCTCGGGGCCACGGCATCGTATCTCAGCACCGCTGAAGCCGTGCTGCCCACCGATCATGCTTGGATCGACACGATGAAGGCCGAGCGGGATGACGTCCTGCGTCAAATCGCCGACCCGGCGCAACGCGGTGCATCGTCGTTTCGCCAGCAGACCCGGCGCAAGCTGGGCGAACTCAAGAAAGCGTATGTGCAAGCCTACATCGGGATGCACGTCCGAGCCCGTTTGGGCGTGAACGAGGACAAACGCAAGAATCAACTGATCGTCGACAAGCGGCTCAAGGACCTTCAAAAGCTCTCGACCATCGATCTTATGCCTCGGCAGCATCTGACGGACTTTCAGAACCGTCTTGCGGGCTTGAAAAGCTGCTATGCGCTCACCGAGCAGGAATTGGACGCCTCGCCCGTCTGCCCGCACTGCGGTTTCAAGCCCGCTGCCGAACCTATCCCCATTGCCGCGGCGACCGTGCTCGGCAGTCTGGACGACGTGCTCGACACGCTGGTCGACAATTGGACGCAAACGCTGCTGGCCAACCTGGAAGACCCGATTACCAAGGGCAACCTGAGCTTGCTGAAGGCCGCACCAAGGAAACTCGTGGACAGCTTCCTCCAGAAGCGTACACTACCCGACAACCTGAGCCAGGCATTCATCCACGCGTTGCAGGAAGTCCTGTCCGGGCTGACCAAGGTTTCGGTGACGCTTGACGACCTGCGCGCAGCGCTGTTGTCGGGCGGCTCACCCGCCACGCCGGCGGAGATGCGAAAGCGGTTCGACGAGTACCTGGAGCAACTTACCAAGGGCAAAGAGCCCGGCAAAGTCAGGATCGTGTTGGAGTGAACGCTATGGCTGGAACGTATTCACTGGAGTGAACGCTATGGCTGGAACGTATTCAGACAAGGAGATAGCGGTGCTGGTGAACGAGCGAAAGCCTTTGCCGCCAGACTGGCGGAATCGGATACGACTTCGCCCGAAATCCGGTCACGAAGAGCGCGATTTGGAAGTGACGGGGGAGGCGGGAAGCCGGTTCAGGATCATACTGAGAAGGAGCAAGGTCAATGCAATCGACTTCTCGATCATCCTGGCTGTCTGCGTCCCGCAATCAAACCAACTCTTTCGGTTGCGACGCTATAACGGCAAGAGCCACGAGCACACGAATCGGCTGGAGGGCGTGACGTTTTACGATTTTCACATCCACATCGCCACGGAGCGATATCAGGCAATCGGCATGCGGGAGGACGCTTATGCGGAGCCAACCAATCGTTACGGCGACTTCCACGATGCTCTTTCCTGCCTCATTGAGGATGTGAACATCAACGTTCCTTTAGATCGCCAAGGCACCCTATTCGAGGAGATATAGGCCATGTCCATCGAAACGATCGAACGCGAATTTCATGAGAAAGTGTCTGCGAAGATCCGTCTGGCATCTGAGGGTATGGACCGCTTCCGCGTTTTTACCCCGTTTCTCTTTGAAGACGGCGACCATCTGGCAATCGTGCTGCGCAGAGACGGGCCGGGTTGGCTGCTTTCGGACGAAGCGCACACGTACATGCACCTGACGTACGATATCGACGAGAAAGACCTTCAGCGGGGAACCAGGCAGAAGATTATCGCCGGTGCCTTGTCTTCATTTCAGGTCGAGGATCGTGACGGCGAGCTTGTCCTTCCGATCTCCGACGATCGCTACGGTGACGCGCTGTACTCGTTCGTTCAGGCCCTCTTGAAGATTACCGACGTATCCTATTTGGCCCGCGAACGAGTGCGGTCCACCTTCATGGAAGACGTTCAGACATTTCTTGTGGAGATTGTGCCCGAGCAGCGCAGAACGTTCAACTGGCACGATCCGCAGCGCGACCCGCATGGCATGTACATGGTCGATTGCCGGCTGAACGGTACGTCGCGGCCCCTGTTCGTTCATGCGCTCCCCAGCGACGGCAAGACAAGAGACGCGACGATCGCCCTTCTTCAATTCGAAAAATGGGGATTGGCGTTCCGTTCCCTCGCCATCTTTGAAGATCAGGAGCTGATCAACCGAAAAGTCTTGGCGCGGTTCAGCGACGTGTGCGAAAAGCAGTTTTCGAGCCTCGCTACAAATCGCGAACGGATCGAAAACTTTTTGCGAGAGATTATGGCAAAGTGAGGATTGTGTTGGAATGAAAGGTGCGACTCTGAAGATCATCCCGAAGTTCGGCAATGAGGCGAACATGGCGTCGGACGTGTTGAAAGCCATGTTGTCGCGGATTCGGCACGTCACCAAGGAACTCGAGGCCCAAGAGGCCCAAGTCGAACTGCTCGACTGGCAGAAGTACGTCCTGATCTACCGTTTCCGGCGGCGCCCGGCGACTATGAAACCGATCACCGTTGGTGGTGATCGACATCGCACGAGCAACAACGCCGCAAACGCTTCCGCTTCCAACGGGATTCCCCAAGCTTGTCGGGTGCGATTTACCCCCAACATAAGGACCATTGACCAGCTTGGTCGTGGCACCTTGGACTTGGGCACTGCACAAGTCCAGGTCAGGCCGGCGGACTTGTCCACTGCACAAGTACCCGAGACGCCGGGCGACTTGTCCACTGCACAAGTCCCAGCATTGAAGGCACTTAGCGAGACACAGCGGAAGATCGTGGCGTTCTGCGATGTTCCCCGCCGACTTGCGGAAATCATGGAGCATCTGTCGATTGTGAACCGGGGCTATTTCAAGAAGCGTCGTCTTGCCCCGCTCCTGCGCGCCGGAGTCATGGCAATGACCAATCCAGACAAGCCCCGCGCCGCGAACCAGCGTTATGTGCTCACCGACGAAGGAGCGCGGCTCAAGATGACTCACTTGGCGAAAAACCTTGGCGGAGACGAGGATCAGCATGGCGAAACATAAACCAGCAGCAGGTCTCTTTGACAACAGCAACGACGATTCACAGGGACCGGTGGAATGTCTCGGCATGACGTTCCCCGACGACAACGCGCGCCGAGAGCACTTTCTCGGCATCCTGCGCGAAAAGCTTAAGGATCCCGAGTTCCGCAAAATCGAAGGATTCCCCATCGGCTCCGACGAAGACATCCTGGCACTCTCCGACCCACCGTACTATACCGCTTGCCCGAATCCGTTCCTCGCGGATTTCATCAGACACCACGGGAAACCGTACGATCCGAATCAGCCGTACAGTCGAAAGCCGTTTGCGGTGGATGTCAGCGAGGGAAAGACCGACCCTATCTATAAGGCGCATTCGTATCACACAAAAGTGCCGCATCTGGCGATTGTGCCTTCGATCCTGCATTACACGAAGCCGGACGACGTGGTGCTCGATGGCTTCTGCGGTTCGGGAATGACCGGTGTCGCTGCGCTCTGGTGCGGCTCTGCACCAGATGCCTATCGCAGCCGGATCGACGCGGAGTTCGAGAAGCAAGGCATGGCGGAACCCGAATGGGGCACGCGGCGCGTTGTGCTGAACGACCTATCTCCCGCCGCCACCTTCATCGCTGCCAACTACAACTTGCCCTTCGATGTCGGCGAGTTTGCAAGGGCCGGAAAAGCGATCCTGGAAGTAGTTGAGCGGGAAATCGGGTGGATGTATCGCACGGTCCATTCGTCGACCATGGATGCCAAGCAGCACGAAGACAAGATCCTGAAGGCGGTTCTTGGTGAAACCCCGTGCCCTTCGTGGCTGAAGCTTGGGCGGATCGAATATACCGTCTGGAGCGAAGTCTTTACGTGTCCAGATTGCACGGGGGAGATCGTCTTTCTCGACGAAGCATTGGACCAACAGACCAAGCGAGTCAGGGACGCTTTCCCCTGTCCGCATTGCGGGGCCAGCCTGAGGAAAGATAACTTGCAGCGGGTTTTCGAGACGCAGGCCGACCCCGCGGAAAGCAAGCCGTGGAAGCGAGTCAAATTCCGCCCTTGTCTTATTGTGTATGCACTCGGCGGAGAACGATACGAAAAGAAACCTGACGCATTCGACCGGGCGATCCTGGATCGCATCAGCTCCCTGCCACTTCCCGTGGAAATACCCACAAACCGCTTTCCCCTTGAGCAGATGTATCACGGCTCCCGAATCGAGCCGAAGGGCTTCGCTCATGTCCACCATTTCTTTTTTCAACGCCCGACGCAATCCCTGGCGGCCGTTTGGCGCAAGGCGAACGCGCACCCCGACGTCCGAACCCGACACATCCTGCTGTTCTTTGTTGAGCAGGCGATATGGGGAATGTCCGTGTTAAATCGGTATGGTCCGCTCCATTTCTCGCAAGTGAACCGTTACTTGACTGGCGTTTATTACGTCGCCTCGCAGCATGCCGAATGCAGTCCGTGGTACATTTTGCAGGGGAAACTGAACCGGCTGGAAAAAGCATTCCAGCGCACCGTGGCAATTGCCGATTCCGCTTGCGTGACGACCGGGACGACGGCATCCCTGCGCCTGCCCGATCAGTCCGTCGATTACATCTTCACGGACCCGCCGTTCGGCGAGAACATCTATTACGCCGATCTCAACTTTCTGGTGGAGTCGTGGCATCGGGTCATCACGAACGCCGCCCCCGAAGCCATTGTGGACAAGTTCAAGAATAAGGGCTTGCCCGAATACCAGCATCTGACGCAACGGTGTTTTCAAGAATACTGCCGGGTGCTGAAGCCGGGACGATGGATGACGGTGGTTTTTCATAACTCGCGCAATTCCGTTTGGAACGCGATTCAGGAAGCCATGCAGGCGGCCGGATTCGTCGTGGCTGACGTGCGCACGCTCGACAAGCAGCAAGGCTCGTATCGCCAGGTCACCAGCACGGCGGTGAAGCAAGACCTGGTCATCTCAGCCTACAAACCCAACGGCGGCCTTGAGGACCGATTCAAACTGACCGCCGGCACAGAAGACGGCGTTTGGGAGTTCTTGCGCACTCACCTGAAACAGCTACCAGTCTTTGTATCGAAGAACGGCAACGCCGAGACCATCGCCGAACGGCAGAACTACTTGCTCTTTGACCGTATGGTTGCTTTCCATGTCCAGCGCGGCGTCACTGTTCCCCTCTCCGCGGCCGAGTTTTACGCCGGGCTGACCCAGCGGTTCTCGGAACGGGACGGCATGTTCTTTTTGCCCGAGCAGGTCCCTGAATACGACAAGAGACGCCTGACGGTCAAGGAAGTGCTGCAACTCGATTTGTTTGTCACGGACGAAGCCTCGGCCATCCAATGGCTGAAGCAGCAGTTGACGAAGAAGCCGCAGACGTTCCAGGAGCTTCATCCGCAGTTCCTGCGGGAAATCGGCGGCTGGAGCAAGAACGAACAACCGCTGGAACTCTCGACGCTCCTGGATCAGAACTTCCTGCGCTACGACGGCAATGGAACGGTGCCCAGCCAGATCCACAGTTACTTGTCCACCAACTTCAAGGAACTGCGCAACCTGCCCAAGGACTCGCTCCAACTGCGTGCTAAGGGCAAGGACCGTTGGTACGCCCCCGATCCGAACAAGGCCGGCGACCTGGAAAAACTGCGAGAACGGGCACTGCTCAAGGAGTTTGCCGAATACCTGCCGCCGGGTCACAAGCTGGCCAAACCCGAGTCGCAGGAAGGGTTTCTGCCGGGGATGGAACCCAAGCCAACGCCGATTCCCAGGGGGAAGAAGATGAAGGTGATCCGCCTGGAAGCGGTCCGCGCCGGGTTCAAACACTGCTGGCAAAACCGCGACTACCGCACCATCATCGCCGTCGCCCAGCGCATCCCCGAAAACGTCCTCCAGGAAGACCCTAAACTGCTGATGTGGTACGATCAAGCGATTACACGTACCGGAGAAGAGTGAATGCTAAAACACCTGCGAATCCAGAATTTCAAAGGCTGGAAGGACACCGGCAGCATCCGCATGGCGCCCATCACGTTGTTCTTCGGCGCCAACAGTTCGGGAAAATCCAGCATCGGACAGTTCCTGATGATGCTGAAGCAGACGGTCGAGTCGCCCGACCGCAAGGCGGTGTTCCACCCTGGTGGGAAGAATTCAGCGGTTCAACTCGGCTCGTACCAAGAGATGGTTTTTCGTCGTAATCGAGACCAGAACATCGCGTTCGAATACCGTTGGCATCTTCCGGAGCTTCTCGCCTTGACCGACCCGCGTTCTAACGAGTCGTTTTCCGGCGAAGAGTTGGCGTTTCAAGCTGAGGTGGGAATCGGCGCGAAGGACGAGAACACTCTGGTCGTGCATCACCTCAAGTATGAGTTGTTGCAGAACGAGGAACTCCGATTGGCCATTGGCATGGAGCGAAAAAGCGGGGCAAAGTCCGAGTACAAGGTAGATGCGGAGCACTACAAGTTGATCAGGTACCCCGGCCGGCCCTGGTATCCTGGAGCACCGGTGCGGTTTTACGGGTTTCCCGACGAGGTAGTGGCATACCACCAGAACGCGGATTTTGTGCAGTCGCTGAATCTGCAGCACGAGAAGCTGTTTCGTTTGATCAGCTACCTGGGCCCGCTTCGAACCAGGGCCGAGCGGCTGTATTCATGGACGGGGATCGAACCGGAAAGCGTCGGATATGCCGGCGAGAATACGGTGGCCGCGATCCTCGCCGCTCGCCAGCGAAGGCTCAGTTTCGCCTTCCGGCAACGGGCGAAGCCGTTCGAAGAGATTATCGCGCAGCAACTGAAGGAAATGGACTTGATCGAGGCGTTCAAAGTCAACGCCATCTCCAAACAGCGGCAGGAGTACGAAGTCAAGTTGCGTACGAAAGGTTCTACGGATTTGGTCGACTTGCCGGACGTGGGGTTTGGGATCTCGCAAGTGCTTCCGGTCCTGGTCCAGTGCCTGTATGCTCCGCCCGGGTCGATCATCCTGATGGAACAGCCGGAGATCCACCTTCATCCCAGCGCTCAATCGGCGTTGGCGGACGTGATGATTCAGGTGGTCAAGTCGCGCGAAAACGGTTTCGATCGCAACGTTCAGTTGGTCATTGAAACGCATTCCGAACACTTCTTGCGGCGACTCCAACGCCGCATTGCCGAAGACGTGATCGACCAGGAACAAGTGTCCGCCTACTTTGCAAATATCGGCAAGACTCCGACGACGCTCGAACCGCTCCTGATCGACGCCTTGGGAAACATTCGGAATTGGCCGAAGAACTTCTTCGGCGACGAGATGGGCGACATCACCGAACAGGCGCGAGCGGCGATGGAGAAACGCACACAACCGGACACGGCTAACATGGAGATGCGCCCGTGAGCACGTTCCCGAAGAAATGCGTGGTGGATACCAATGTGCCAAAGACGGCCAACCTTGCCCTCGACCCCGGGCCAATCCCGCAGGAGTTGACGGGGTGCGTCTTGGCATGCATCGACGCCATCGAGTACGTGACGACCAAAGGGAACCTGGTGCTGGATGCCAACGACGAAATCTTCGATGAATATCGGCAGCAGCTTTCCATGAGTGGCCAACCGGGCGTCGGCGATCGGTTCATGAAATGGGTTCATGACCATCGCTGGCAATTGCCCGACCAGGACCGCGTGGCGATTACGCCGCGCGGCTCGTCCTACGTCGAATTTCCGGATCATGACGACTTGGCGAACTTCGACAATTCCGACCGGAAGTTCGTCGCCGTGGCCAATGCACACCCGGAGAAACCGCCGATCATGCAGGCCGTCGACAGTAAATGGTGGGGCTGGAAACGTGCCTTGGCCGAAGCGGGAATCGCGGTCCATTTCCTCTGTCCGGAGTATGCCAAGGCCAAATACGCGGAGAAGATCAAGACGTGAAGGACGACTTTTTCAGGTTTCCATCAACACCTCATTTGAGTGTGCTCGGCGATTATCCGATCAGGGACGACAAGGTGATGTCGGACGCGGAACGAATCGAGTTCCTCCGCAATGAGATTGTCGTGGAAGAAAAGGTGGATGGAGCGAATTTGGGGATTTCCTTTGATTCGGAAGGAACGGTGCGCGCTCAAAATCGCGGCTCCTACATCTCGCTGCCGGGAGTGGGCCAATGGAAGAAGCTGGGAGATTGGTTATCGGTGCGGACGGAGACACTGTTCGAGCAGCTTGTTGACCGGTACATTCTGTTCGGGGAATGGTGCTACGCTCGGCACTCGCTGGGCTACGACCGATTACCGGACTGGTTTCTGGGGTTCGATGTTTACGACAGGCATGCCGCCCGGTTTGTGGGCACGTCGCGACGTCACGAATTCTTCCAGGCAACGGACGTTTTTCCCGTGCCGCTGATCGGTCAAGGGCATTTCACGCTTTCCGAATTGACCGAGTTGCTGACCGAATCCGGCTTGGGCAAGCAGCCTGCCGAAGGACTCTACCTGCGATACGACGAAGGCGATTGGCTGGTAAACCGAGCGAAACTGGTTCGTCCGTCCTTCATTCAATCGGTGCAGCAGCACTGGTCTCGGTCTCCGGTTCAACCGAACCGCCTGCTGTCGGAGGCAACGGGATGACGCTGTCGTGGCATCGTTTGGACTTGTGGGCTCACCAAGAACGGACGTTCCAGCAGCAGCTTGACCGGAAGATGCAGACTTATCCGGAGATGGCGCCGTTGCTCGTCATTCGGGTGGAGGGAGGAGTGGCATGAGGAGTTGGCGAGATCACATTCTCAGAGAGTTCACACCGAATGTGGCCCGGCTCACCCTGGTGGCTGATCCGGATGGCCTGCTGCTGGAAGAAGGCATGTTGGAGGGCATCCGGGAACGAGGATTCGAGCTGATCCCGTTTGACGACCATATCGCTTTCCGCTACGCCTACGAATCGCAGTTCCGGGCACGCTGGGACCGAGGGGAACACACGGACTTGGTGGTCGTCTTGCACTCCGCGTACAACGACCTTGGCAGCCTCCCACATGACCTGCTTCTGGCCGGTCGTAAGCTGTCTTTCAATCTCGGCGACATTTTCCCGAATCTCAGCTATCCGGTGCTGACTGCGCTCGACCGCAGTGAACTGGACGCAGTGTACCAGGCCCAACAGCGGCATGCACCGGGACAGCTTGGCGACAACGCCACGAAGGAGTTTCTTCTGCGGCACGTGTTCGAGATCGCGCCGGAACTGATCAAGCAGTCTTCGGATCTACTGCGCGTGCTTCTCCGCCGCCATTACCGCGACCAGCGAATCCCGGCCGTCTTGGACGCCAGGCTGATCCAACTGCTGCGTCAAAACACCACGTTCGATGACTGGCCGCTCGAGACGCTAGCCTCGGATCGCGAGGCATTTCTTGCCTTCCTCCAGGAACGCTGGTCGATCTTTCTCGATTGCGAGCTTGCCGGAAAGGAATCGAGTGTCCAAGAAAGCGACGAGGTGTACGGCCTATCGATTCGCGGCCCAGCCAATTTGCCTTTCGGGCACCCTGATATCCGAGTCTACATGGACAACCTGTTTCTCGAGGGATTGCTTCGCCCCGTGCCGCACGAGCATTCAACGGCTCTCGCGAAAAGCTGGGTGACCATCGGGGTGCGAAACGGCGCTACCGAAGATCGGTCCCGCCGTTTGGTGAAGCTTCTTGACGGATTGGGCAATTCCATTCCCGCCGAGGACGCCAGGCACACCGACTGGCTCCATTTCGCCCGCGGATGGGCGGAAATGGTCCTCTTGTCGAACGACCCGGAGGTGTCGTCCGGGACGGAGACGGGCCAGAGCGTCAGGGAACTCCAAGTCCGGGTGGATTCACGATTTGCCGCCTGGCTGTCGAAACGATACGCGGGGCTCGTCAACTTGCCGCCGGTTCCGCCAGTCATGCTGCACCACATTCCCCGCTTCCTCGCGCGCCAGATGGACGACGGCCGTGCCAAGATTGCGCTGGTCATCGTGGACGGTCTATCGCTCGATCAATGGCTGATTGTTCGCGAAGTTCTGACAGCCCAGATGCCTGATTGTGTTTTTCGAGAGCACTCGGTGTTCGCTTGGATTCCAACCATCACGGCGGTCTCGCGCCAGGCTGCATTCGCCGGCAAAGCACCGATCTTTTTCCCCAACAGCATCCAGTCGAACGAGAGAGAACCGGCGTTGTGGACCCAATTTTGGGCGGATCACGGTCTTCTTCCCAACCAGGTGTTGTACAAAAGAGCATTGGGCGAGGGTAAGACGGAGGATCTTGCGAATACCATCGCTCACCCCAAAGTGAAAATCGCTGGACTGGTCATCGGCAAGGTCGACAAGATCATGCATGGCATGGAACTCGGGACGGCGGGCATGCACAACCAGGTCCGCCAGTGGGCGAACCTGTCCTTCCTCAGCATGCTGGTTGATCTGCTCTTCGCTCAGGGATTTCGCGTCTGGTTGACCTCGGACCACGGCAATGTCGAAGCCGAGGGTTGCGGCCGTCCGTCCGAAGGGGCGATCGCGGATGTCCGTGGCGAGCGCGTCCGCATTTATCCCGATCGGACTCTTCGCAGCAAAGTCAAGCAACGGTTCCCTGCGGCACTGGAGTGGGAGCCCGTAGGTCTGCCGGAAGCCTATCTGCCGCTGATCGCCAGCGGGCGTCAAGCGTTCGTCGCCGAAGGCGATTGTATTGTCGGACATGGGGGGCTTTCTGTGGAAGAGATGATCGTCCCGTTTGTTGAAATCGAAAGGGCAACCACATGACCACGCGCGAAGAGCGCCGATTGAGTCAAATCGGGATCGACCGCCTGGTTCGGCTGACGTGGCTGCGGAAGACGGCCTCGCTGTACCTTGCCGACAACCACGGTGAATCGATCGAAGCTATTCTCAAGACAGATCTGAAAGAATGCTTCCAGACGGATGAGTCCACGGTTCGCGGCTCGATCGACAAGACGATCACCGTCTTGCTGAAAGTCTGGGTCAGGGTGCCACCCGAACTGCGGCAATTGCGGGACAACGGCTTGGACCTGTTGAAACAACTTCCTCAGGACCGGCACACTCCTGTCCATTGGGGAATGGTCATGGCGACGTACCCTTTTTGGGCAGCCGTCGCATTACAGGTTGGCCGACTTCTCAAGCTGCAAGGTTGTGCGGCCGCAGCCCAGGTCCAGCGCCGACTGCGGGAGCAGTACGGAGAACGGGAAACCGTCTCTCGACGAGTGCGGTATGTGCTCCGCTCGTACGTCGACTGGGGCGTGCTGAACGGTACGAAAGTGAACGGAATCTACGACGCCAGCGGACCATTGCCCATTGACGATCCTCGCCTGGTCGCTTGGCTGATCGAGGCTTCTCTGCATTCAAGCGCTGCGCGCGCCGCGCCACTTCGAGACCTGATCGACAGTCCTTCCCTATTCCCATTCCGTCTCAATCCGATTCATGCCGAGGCTCTGTTGGCGATCTGTCCGCGCGTCGATCTCCTGCGCCATGGCCTCGACGAAGAACTGGTGATGCTTCAACCTCAGGCTGCTAGCGGGCCGTAGATCGCGCTTGCCTCGTAGGAGAATGGGCAGCCAAAGC
>SKKK01000496.1 GCA_007121535.1 Planctomycetaceae bacterium
CAATGCTGCTGATGCCGATCACATCGTAGTGGTTTTCGCGGATCTCCTCGGTGAAACGCTCCAGACTCGGGAAGTCCAGCAGAGCGCACGGCGCCGCGATGTTGACCTGGATCAGCATCAGTCCCCAGGAGCGGTGGAACATCCGCAAGGAAAATGGTCCCTGGACGCGTGTCACTTGATTGTGGTACAGCTCCATGGGGTTGATCAGGCGGCTGCCGTAGGCATCGTCCAAGGCGTAGGGACCAAAGACGCTGGTCAGCAGGACTTTGGCTTGGGATCCTTGCGGATGAGGGTCCGGGGCGGAGAACTCAGGTGCAGGCACAGTTCGGGCACTTCCTGTTTTTTCAATTCTTGGCAACGCTCGCCTCACGGTAGGGGCGAAAGCGGCGCGAAAAAGTTCGCCTGGGCAGCCACCGTGTGACGCACACTGCAGCGGGGCATGCAGATGGCTCCGTTAATGGACGGACATTTCATCGCATCATCGGATGAAGCCGCCGGATTGTCAAGCCCAAACGGGGCCTTTCGTTGGGGCTCGTCACGGTGCACAATCATCGCGCGACGGAAACAAGACCGGCGGGGGCGTCTTGCTTTCTACAACTGGATCGCTTTGACCTCTGCGACGAACCTTGCGGCGGCGCCGGCCAGATACGAGGCGACCACTTGGTGCCAAGAGTGCCCGGCATCACTACCTTAGGACCGTCATGTACTCCCAGCGGGCAGTTGGGCTCTCAGAGACGCCGGTGGGAGTCGAACCCACTTGGACCGCACGTGCAGCCGGCCCGCGTGCCTTCTGGCTCCAGCGTCGTCGTGTCAGCGTCCTCGCCAGGAATCGAACCTGGTCTACGACCTCGGCAAAATCGTGTGCGGTCCGGCACACTCCGAGGACGTGTTGTCTCTCAGCAGCCCGCTGAGGAATCGAAAGAGCATCTTGCAGATCCGAAGTCTGCCGTGCCGTCCATCACACTCGCAGGCCGTAACACCGTCAGGACAATCGTTTTCCAAACAAGAGTCGACGATTCAAAATCATCCGCGGACCACGGCTGTTCCGCGCCAGCGGCAAGCTGATCGACGCCCGCCACCTGCCGCTCGAAAGAGTCGCCGACGAGAACGACGCCGAGGCCATCGCGGCCCGGGCCGCTCTGGAAGCCGTGTTCGAGAAGCTGCAACCCGACAGCCCCCGCCCGCCCGTTCCTTTCCCCGGTGCCACACCGGCGCCGTGACGAGTAACCCCGTTTCGGCTTGAATGTCATTCGGCCCTTGGAACTACCTGAAAGCCCAAACCGCCTTCATCAAGAAATCGCCCATTCATCCCCTTCACCTCGTGATTGCACTCGCTCTCGCCATCGCCTTTCCCGCGTTCGCGGAAGAAGAACCCAACATCGTCCTCATCATCAGCGACGACCAGGCGTGGACGGACTACGGGTTCATGGGGCATTTGGACATCCGGACGCCGCACCTCGACAAGCTTACGGGACTTGATGCCCCGGACCGACTGCCCGACATCAACCTGCTGGATGAGCGGGCCAGAAATGGCCACAAACGCGTCTTCGGCGAGACCCATTCGATCCACAACATGACGCCGGGCGATCCCGACGACACCCTCCAATACCTATGATGTGTCGAGGACGAATGGAAACTGATCGTCCGCTTCCACGGCAAGGATACGACACAATACCGCAACGTCCACTCCTGGGACACGGCGCCCGTCCGCCTCTATCGCATCAAGGACGACCCCCACGAGCAACACAACCTCGCGGCGCGGCATCCCGAAATCGTCCGCAGATTGCGCGAAAAGATCGAGACCTGGCACGCAGCACTCCGCCGCTGAAAAGACCTGAACTGGAGAACTTTCCCAGTCCATCCCGTGACCATCTGCTCCATCTATCCGGCGGGAGTCACCGTCGGGATGGGCAAGCCGTCGGTGACGGAAAGCGATTTGTATTTCATGGTCGATGCCGAGGACTACGAGTATGGTACGGGTAACCGCCGTGGACGCTACATCCGAATCTGGCACGAAATGAACGCTGAGATCCCGATTCCCATCGGACGATGGATCACGCTGGAATACTACATTCGCGAGGGGGACAAACGTGACGGACGGTTCTACATGGCGATGACGCCCGAAGGCGGTCAGAAGCAGATCGTTTTCGATATCCCAAACTACACGTACAATACGAAAGACCCGAATCCGGAAGGCATTACGCACTGGAACCCAATCAAGCTTTTCACGTCAAGAGACCTGATTCATTATGTCCAGCGCGAGGGCAAGGCACTTCAGCTTTACTGGGACGACCTTGCCATTTGGCGGGATCGAAGGCCCTGAATACGACGTTGGTGAGTCGCCTGGAAGAACAGACGGTCGCAGGCAGCGTACTGAAGGACGAGGATCAACAGAAAACGCCCCCAGACCGATCGCTCAATCTTGGGGGCGTTTTGCTTTCTACAACTCGATCGCTTCGACTTCGGCGACGAACCTTGCGGCGTCGTCCGCCAGATACGAGGCGACCACTTGGAACACAGCGTCACCGAAGCCGCCGATGTTCAGGATATCGGCACGCTCGGGTGCCTGCGTCGATCCATAGGGCTGGATGTCGATACAAACCAGCTTGGGCGAGCCGACGCCCAACCGTTGCTGATTGGCGACGAACTTCTGCCACTCGGTCATCACACCCGTGGAACCGTATCGGCCAGCGCCAACCCAGCTCTCATTGTCGCTGACCAGCACGCAGCCGGCAAATCGCCGCTTGGCATACTTGCCGTTGGCCTGGACCAGCGGCAGCGAACAGTCGGTTCCACCGCCGCCAAACTTGGCCAGTCGTTCCGCCAGACTCAGGATCGTGTCCCCCGGATCGACGTTTGCCTCGTAAGCCGTCGTGTCGAACGGGATGACGATGCTGTCACGGTTCCGCCGCAGGATCGCCGCTGCGAACAACGCCGCGACGTCCACGCAACGCATCTTGCTGGTTGCGGTCCGGCCGCGGAAACCCGTGATCGGCGAGCCCATCGAACCCGATGTGTCCAGGCCGATCACGACCGGTCCCGGCAACTCGGGCACGTTCCCGCACGCGATCTCGGCCGCCTGATGCAGGGCTGCCTTGATCTTCTGCGGCACGCTCGCGTCTGCATTCAGGTACGCAGCCAGGAACTGGTACGGGAACTGCCGCGAGCGGTGGATCTCGTTTGCGTCCGCGATGCGGCTGGCCACGTAGTCCACCAATTCTTGGTCAAGCTTGCCGTTGCCAGCGGAAAACACCTCGTGCCGCAGCAGCGTGTTCAGGTTCATCCGCAGCGCTTGCGGTCCCATCTGGCGGGTGATCGCCTTCCAGACCAGCGGACCCTTGGCCGCGTCGGCCATCAAGTCCCAGCGAACCGACAGGTCGGCTACGATCGACGCTTGGGCTTCGGCAGTCTCCGCCCGGCGGTAGGCGATCAGCCCCTGGATCCGAGCCGGTAGGTCGGCCTCGGTAGCCGGTGCCCACTTGTCCGCCTGCTTGTCAGTCAGCCAGCCAAACAGCGCACGCCGAACGTTGTCCTTCGGCGTAGGACGAGCCATCCGCAACACATCGCGCAGGCTCGGGTTGCTGCCGATCGACGCCGACAGCAGCTTGTCGACCGACGCCTTGTTCAGCCAGCGCTGGAACGCCCGCTGCAAGCTGGACGACAGGCTGGTGCGGCCTAACTGTCCCGAACGGATCATCTGGAACATGGTCCGCAGTACGCGGCCGTTGTCCACGACCCGATCGAAGACGCGGTGCATCAACTGAGTATCCCGCTTGGACAGCACGACCAGCAGCGCCGCCGGCATGTCCTTCATGTAGGCCCGCTCGCGGGCGTAGA
>SKKK01000705.1 GCA_007121535.1 Planctomycetaceae bacterium
CGGTGGAAGCCGAAGCCAGCCCGGCATGAGCCGTGGGAGGCGATGCTGCGCAGGCAGGGAAAATCAGGCAATTTCAGTGGGCGCGACCGCACGAACCCATATCGTCACCTGAGCATATCAACGAGCAAAATCCAGTTCGGACCTTGAAAACGGCACCCATTGTGAAAACGCCCCTCCCCCGACTCATGCTAGTATTTCAGCAGTCTCGCAGGACCGGTGGGGAGCCAGAGGGCGAAGAGAGAGGTATTCATGGCAACCAGTCACGGAACGGCAATGGGTATGCGAGAAAACGCGAAATCAGGCCAGAATGCGACAAATTGAACACCCCACTCCCGATCCCTTTCCCCGATTCCAACAAAAAATATCTGGCCGGATGCTTAGAACGGAGTTTATTCCGTTGTCCGTTCTACTCAGGTTGCGTAATTTGGTGAGCGGCAGGGCACTGAACGCCGATGGAGGGCCGAAGACCGGCGGCTAGTGCCGTGCCGCTCAGGAAGTTATTGCTGAACCAATCCTCACGGCGTTCCCGCACCTGCGATCCATGCCGTCTCGGCGGGCTCCAAGTGGAAGTCGAAAACATCCAGGTCCGCCCGCATCTGCGCGGGGTCGGTGGTTCCCGTCAAGGGGATCATGCCGGCCTGGATTGCGAAACGGAAGATGATCTGCGGGATGGTGCGCTGGTGACGGGCGGCGATCCGGGCCAATTGCTTTGCAGCCAAAATCGAGCGATTGGCGGTCAGCAACGAAAAGCCCTGGTAAACCACGTCGTGGACTCGGCAAAACTCTCGGACCTGGCCATCCCAACCCAGACCGGCGTAGCAGCGGTTCTGGACGAAACGGGGACGAACGCGCGCTTTCTCACATAACTGCTGAAGTTGCTCGATCTGGAAATTACTGACTCCCAACATGCGTGCCCGACCGCTATCGTGGATAGTTTCCATCGCCCGCCACGCGGCCCAATCGTCCGCGGTCAATCCGTTCGAGCTTGTCGGCCCGTGCAACAGATAGGAATCGATTCGCTCGACGCCCAAATGTGCGAGTGAACTGGCGAACGACTGCTCGACCTGCTCGGGGATCGCTGCCTTGGGATCGTAGGGCAACCGGTGATCCTGACCACGCCGGAAGGTGTACTTGGTTTGCAGAAACACGTCTTCGCGCAACACCACGCCCTTGGCGATCGATGCCGCAAGCCGTCCCGTAGAAAAACGCGGGAACGTCCACTCCATCGATCAGTAGCACGTGGTTGGTCATCAGGTTGTTTTCTCCGTTGCTTTCGGGTCAATTGTGACTGAGCGTCTTCCAGGTTCTGCCGATCCATGGAAGTGAGATGGCAGTGTAACGTCCCGGAGCAACCTTGACATCATGCAGGGTTTGGTAGAATCATGGGCAGGGTGCCAAAAAACGACGACTTGAGGAGGGCCGACGAATGACGTGCTTGTTTCGTTTCTGCTTGATGTCAGCGACGGCAGTGGTCTTAACGCTGATCGCCGCAGCCTCGGGAGGGTTGGCTGCCGAGGCGAAGCCCGTGCGGTCTGACGAGGCATGGGTTGCGTCGATGAAGGCGGTACATGAAGCATTCGAGGGCCAGCGGGGAACCTTCGCCCAATTCGGCGATTCGATCACCGTCTCCCGGGCCTTTTGGTTCGGGCTTCAATACGCGCCGAAGAATCTTTCCCCGAACATGGCCCGGGCTCTCGGGCTGGTGAGGGACTACATGCTGGAAGATTGCTGGGATTGGAAGGGGCCGAAATTTGGCAGTCAGGGACGGATGACCATCCGCTGGGCACATCAAAACGTGGGCCAGTGGCTTGACGACCTGAATCCCGAAGTGACTTTGATCATGTTCGGGACCAACGACCTCAACAGCCTCGACTTGGCGGAGTACGAGACGAAGACGCGGCAAGTGGTCCAGAAGTGCCTGGACAACGGCACGATCGTGATCCTCAGCACGATCCCACCCAAGCACGGGCAGGCGGATAAAGCCGCCACCTTTGCCGATGCGGTGCGCAGGATCGCTCGCGAAATGCAGCTTCCCCTGATCGATTATCACGCCGAGATCCTGAAACGCCGCCCGGATGATTGGGACGGAGCGTCGGACCAGTTCCACCAGTACCAAGGCTACGACGTGCCCACCCTGATCGCACGAGACGGCGTTCACCCGTCGAATCCCCAGCAATACGCGAACGATTATTCGGACGAAGCACTCCACAAGAACGGCTTTTCGCTCCGAAACTATCTGACGCTGATGAAGTACGCCGAAGTGATCGAGAAGGTGCTGGCCCATCGGGACGAGCCGAAATGAAAATAACGGCACAACGGCGAGTCTTGAGATCTTGATTATTGAATTTGATGAGGAAGTCGGATTTCGAGTTTCGAATTTGTTTCGGCCCGAGTCCGCCGTAGCTCAGGGCTGCTTCGATCGCATCTAACTTTGTGTTAAGATGAACATGTCGGGTGGCGGCGGTCGACGAAGGCCGTCGCCTCCTGAATGGCGTTACGGTTCGCCGCTGGGTATCGAGAACACTCGAAGTCACGAGGGAGGAAGAGCGATGAGCAGCCGATTCGATCGTCGGGAATTCGTCAAGGGAGCCGCCTGGGGAGCCGCCGGCTGGTGGATTCTTCGCAGCAGTGGTTCTGCCAGAGCCTACCAGGCCAATGAGAAACTGAATATCGCCGTGGTCGGGGTGGGCCGTCGTGGATCGCATCTGGCCAGAGTGATGCTCCGTCTGAACGAGAACCTGGTAGCGCTGTGTGACACGGATCGGCGGCGCGCCGAGCTGTGGCAAGAGGACGCGCCTGAGGTGCCTTGGTACGAGGACTTCCGCCGCATGCTCGATGAACAGGACGCGCAAATCGACGGTGTCGTGACGGCGTTGTCGCCGATGCATAATCACGGCGCCATCGCGGCCGCGGCGATGCGGCGAGGCAAGCACGTGTTCGTCGAAAAGCCGATCGGACACAACGTCGGCGAACTGCGGGCCATGCGGCAGATCGCCGCTCAGCAGAACGTGGCATCGCAGATGGGAAATCAGGGAATGGCAACCGACTCGTTCCGCCGGACGGTCGAGCTGGTCCGGGACGGCGCGATCGGTGAGGTCCGCGAGGCCTATCTGTGGGCTGTCGGGGGCGGCCCCGGTCCGGGCGATCCGCCGACGGGCGAACGGCCGATCCCCGACTATCTGAACTGGGACCTGTGGCTGGGCGCGCGTCCGGCACGGCCCTTCCATCCGGCGTGGATGTCCGGTGCATGGCGCGAGTTCGGTACGGCGAGGCTTGGCGGTTGGGGCTCGCACGCGGCGAACATGATCTTCATGGGCCTTCGTCTGGGCTCGCTGTGGGGCACCGACGGCGACGTTCCCGGTACCATCCGGATCACCGCCTCGCCATCGGACCGATGCGAGCACCGGTACCCGCGCCGGGAAACGACGCAGTTCGACATTCCCGCCCGCGGCGACTTGCCGCCGGTCCGCCTGCATTGGTATCTTGCCCCCAGGCCGGAACTCGAAGAACGAGGCATCTGGCAGCGTCTGCAAGAGATCGCCGGCCGTCCGCCGGTCATGGAAGGCAGTTGGACGCCCGAGTGCGGGTCGATGCTGGCCGGCAGCAAGGGCGTCGTCCACACCAATTCGCATAACTCGATCTGCCACATGCTGCCCGAGGGCGAGTTCCCCGAGGCAGCCGAGCCGCCTCAGCGGCTGCCGAGCGTGCGCGGCCACGAGCCCGAGTGGCTGGCCGGCTGTCGCGGCAAGGCCACGCCGATTTCGAACCTGAACCACTCAGGCCCGATGATGGAACTGCTGTACCTGAGCCACGTGGCCGGGCTGTTTCCCGAGCAGACGATCGAGTTCGACGCGAAACAGGGCAAGATCGTCAACCTGGACGAAGCCAACCGTTGGCTGAGCTGGCCGCGCCGGGAAGGGTGGGAGTTGTAAGCCGTACGGCATCACCCCGTTCCTGTGAAGCGCCCGGCCATACGTTTCTTGTCATTCAAGGCAGCCTTGCATGAGTGACGCAACGGGGTCGGGAGTCGTTTTCCACCAACGACCGAGTGGGTCCCGCGCGCCGAGCGGGACCCGGCCGGGCGCCCGCTCGGCGCGCGGGGGCCACATGGGAAGCGGCTCACCCGAAAACGAATCCCGACCCCTTCCGCCCGATTCCACCCAGGAATTCCTGGCCGGGTGCTTGGCGGGGCACATCAATTGGCCTGTACGGGGATGCGTTTCCCCCTGGCCTGTTCGGTCTTCGGCAGGTGAACCTCCAGCACGCCGTTACGGTACCGCGCATCAATGCTTCCCTCGTCGACGCCGTAGGGCAGGGTGAAGTGCTGGTGGAACGAGCCGTACCGGTAGCCGGTGCCTTGGTTGCCTTGCTCTTCCTCCTTGTGCTCGGCCCTCAGCGTGAGCGTCGTTCCACTGACCTTGAGGTCAATGTCACCGGGCTCGAAACCGGGCAGGTCGACGTGAAACAAGTACTCGTTCTCCTTGTCTTCAAGGCCGCTGCGCAAACCAAACCCGAACTCCTCGTCCGGCAGACTTAGACCACGGCCCCAGTCTCCCAGGTACCGGTTCCACAAGGCATCGAACTCATCCCGCATCCGAGCAAGTGGGAAAAAGTCATCCTCGCGTTCAGGCCGAACTGCGACGTCGGTACTGCGGTTCTTCTTCCAAGGAATCATGTTGAGCATTGTTTCTTCCTCCTTTCCGTTGTTTGGGACTGTCTCAACTCGCCTTCACCTCGATCCGTCGCGGTTTCACCGCTTCGGTCTTGGGCAGGTGCAAGGTCAAAACGCCGTTTTGCAACTCGGCGGAAACGTTGTCGCTGTTCACGGGGCAAGGCAGCTCGATTAGACGGCTGAACGCGCCAAAGCCGCGTTCCTGCCGATGCCACGTGCCGCCCTTGCGTCCCGGAGCCCTGCGTTCGCCTTTCAGGCTGAGTTGGTTTTCGCCAGTGACATACATCTCCACATCGTCGGCCCCCATCCCCGGCAGTTCCGCCTCGATGTAAAGGTGCTGGTCGTCTTCCTACATGTTCAGCAATGGCTGCACGCCGCGGGCAATCATTCTGGGACCGTTCGTCCCCCAACGGTCGAACAAACGGTTCATCTCGTCGTGCAGGCGGTTCATTTCGGTGGACACATCACCCCAAGGTTGCCATCGGGTCAACATGACTGATCCTCCATTCTTGAAAATCAGCAAAGTGTGCTCTCGGGTCGCCGTACTGACTAACTCGTTATCTGCCATCCCGGCCATCCGCGGGCCGGCAACCGTTCTATAGCTCACTGAGTGCAAGCTCCGTGCCAATTTCCAAAGGAGACGCTTGCAGACTTCGCCCACCCTTGGCCGCCCGTGGCGATCGATCGCCGCGGTCCTCTTGATTCGCTCGTGCGAAGAAGTGATAACCCAAATTCTGACGATACGTTTATCGTCATCCCGGTGGGCATTCGACTTTCGACGATCCCAGCGGTCGCCAACCGGGAAGTTGGAATGCAAAAACGTGTCGGCCAATTTGGCATCTTACCAACGACAAAATGGCCGATCCACTGCGATGCCCAGCCCGGAAAGGCCGACGTACACGATGCGGGCAAAGTACGACCGGAGACGACAAAGGTCCCCGTGAACATACTGCTCAGAAGTCGATGGCTTGCCCGTCCCGGGCCATTTCGGTCTGAGGAAAAATGGCTCGCATTTGCTCCAGTCCCACCGGATCCGGGGAATCGGCGGTCGGGTCGATATGCACCAGCATCAAGCGTCGGACGCCTGCGGCTCGAGCGACCTGAGCAACGGGCGTCGCACAACTGTGACCGGTCGATTGGGCCAGTGCTTCTGCGCCATCCGCGAAATAGCATTCGTGAACCAACAAGTCGACTCCGCGAATCCTGTCCGCATATTCCGCTTGCAGGTCGGCCGTAGTGTCGGTGACATATGCCATCGATCGATCCGCCCAATCGAGTCGATAGCCGACCGATCCGCCCGGATGGTCCAGGGGAAACCAAGTCAAACGTCCGTTGGATTGCAGCGATACGTCCTCGGTCAGCGGTTGCCAGGTCATGGAGGGCATGGCGGGGAAGATGGGCGTGGCGAACAGGTGATCGCGGATGGCTTGCAGTTTGTCAGCCTGGCCGTGAACCCGCACGGCAACATGCTTGTGGCCCGCCAGTACGGAGAACAGGTAGGTCAATCCGATGACGTGGTCAAGATGCGAATGGGTCAGGAAAATATCCAGCGTGCTTGTTTCCAGAAAACGACCGACTCGAAACATGCCGGTTCCTGCATCCAGGACCACTCCGATTTCCGGCAGCATCAAGCAGGCGGTTTGGCGGTGGTCGGTGGGATGATAGCCGGTCGTGCCGAGGAATCGCAAGTGCATGGGGGAACTCCGAGGCCCTGGTTGGATGGTACGCAAAGGAGTCGGGAGTCGTTTTCGGCGGAAGTATGTACCATGTGGTTGGTCGTTGTCCGAAAACGACTCCCGACCCCGTTCGCGCCGGGTACCACTAAACGATATCCGACAGTAATTTATTTCGCGATCCTTAGCGCCGTTTTTGCCGGTTCTTGATCCGCGTTCTCTTGGCTTCGGCTTCCGCTCGGCTCTTGACGTCCTTGTTGGCGAAAAGTCGGCCATTGGGTTTCTTGGATTTGGGTTTTTCGGGGACAGTCGCAGGACTTGCACTCGGTTTCTTAACCGGCGGCAGCATCTTGCGCTCGGCGATCCCCCACAGACTGGATGCGATAAAGTAAACGCATAAGCCGCTGGGCACACGGAAGAACAGGACGCACATGAATATCATCATGTATTTCATCATCTGCTGCTGCATCCGCGTCTGGTCGTCGGTTGGGGGCGGCATGAACATCTTCTGCTGGACCAAGAACAGCACGATCGTGATGATCGGCAACACGTTCAGATAGGGGCCCAACCACCCGTCGCCCGGATCGCCCAGGATGCTGAACAAGTAGGGTTCCCAGTGCCACAGCATATCCGGCCCGGCAAGATTCGAGCACCATTGCATGCCGCGGATCAAGGGGGCCTGCAGCAATTCGATATCGACCGACAGCGATCGATACAGGCCGATAAAGATGGGTAACTGGATCAGCATCAGAAAGCAACCGCCGAACGGATTGTAGTTGTGTTTGACGAACAACTCGCGTTGGGCTTTCCCTCGCTTTTCCATGTCGTTCTTGTACTTTTCGGCGATCCGTTTCATCTCGGGCGCCAATTCCTGCATCATCTGCGCGTTCTTGGCCGCTTTGCGGCTGAGCGGCATCATGGCGCTGCGGACCAGCACGGTCAGCAGGATGATTGCCATGCCATAGTTCACCCACGGCAGGGATGCGAAGACGTTCAGCAACCAGGAAAGGGGCCTGGCGATCATGGCGAACCAGCCATAGGCGATGAATTCGCTCAGCCCATATCCCTCCAGCAAAGCGGGCCTCTTCGGGCCGGCGAAGATCGTGAACCTTTGCGTATAGGATTGCCCGGGTTCCAACGTGCGTTGGGAGCTGGTCAAACGGAACGTGGTATTGGTGGTCTTGATCCACTGGCCCGTCTTTTCGCCGAACGGGCCGGCTTGGATCGCGTAGCCTTCGTCGAATACGGACTTGGCCGCTTCATCCTCCGGGTCGGTCATCAGCACGACACAGAAGTACTGGGAATCGCCACCGACGTAGCGAATCACCTGCTGTTGCCCTGGCGGGAACAGAGGAATGGGCGCGGCGGTTCCGCGCTCGATGGCACTTCGCGTCTCTCTGTAGATTTGCGGCGCGCCGATCAGGCCGTGTCCCGCACGTTCGGTCTTCCAAGCCACGTCGCGGGCGCCGACGGCGCTGAATCGCGTCGGATGGATCTTGTTCGAATACCACCAGCCCTCCATCGGCAACCCGGTGGCGCCGTCCAGGCGGAACACCAATTGTTTCGCGGACGGTCCATGGTTGTGGATTTCAAGGTCCAGCGTCAGATGATACGGTTCGCCGCCTGGCAGATCGCTGTCGTCGGCGCTGGCCAGCCGATAGCGTTTGACGACCTCCAGATCGCCCCGGGCATCGATCTTCGCCAAATCGGCGTCGGTCAAGCGGCGTCGAAACTCGATCGCCGGACCGTCGCCTTCGTCCGCCAGTTGTTCGACGTGCCAGTAGCCCTCGCGGAGCGAAGGCAGGCCGGTGATTTCATCGTGACCGCGCTGCGCGGATCTGTTCCCGATCTGCGTCAGGGTGAACAGAAACGATAGGGCATCGGGGCGGCTGGTCGGCGCGTGGCGATTGACTTCAGGCTGGACGATGCTCAACGGTTCTTCGGTCAATTTCGTTTCGAATACCAGGTTTGCCGAAGAGTCCGGCCGAGCGACCTCGATACGCAACGTTTGGCCGGGGCGACGACCGGCCAAGTACTGCGTGACGTCCGCAGCGCTGTGGATCGGTTGGTCGTCCAATTGCACGATGGTGTCCCCGGCGCGCAAGCCCACGTCGGTGGCAGGGTCCAGCGGCCGCGCGATCGCAGCCGGCGTTCCCGGCCCGACGATTCGAATGCGACAACCGCCGTCCGGAGCGTCCTCGCCATGCAAATGGCCCAGATAACCGGCGCGACGATCGCTGTCCCGGAATCGAAAACCTCCCCAATCGGTCCGCTGGTTCAACTCGATGCGTTCGATCGCGGCTCCACGGTTATTCAAGGTCACCAGCAGCTTGTACGGGCTGTCGGGCGCCAGCGACCCCAACGTCGCCAACTGCGGTTTGGCTTCGGGCTCGGGCGCGGCTGCCAATTCGGGTGGTTCGGCTTCGGGCGGGGCGTCGACCGCCTCGGCAACGTCCACGTCCTCATCGATCGGTCGTTCCACATCCTCCGGGTCGTCCGGCAGACGGTGCTCGACCGCGACATCTTCCGGTGGCACCACCGGTTGATGGGCCATCAGGTGGATCATCAAGATCAGAGACGAGAGCACCAAAAACAGGGCAAAACGTTTTTCCACGACTCGGAACCTCGGTTATGAATGTGACGCCTAACGTCCCTCAGCCAGACGATCGCCGAGGAAATCGTCCAGTTCAGCGATGGCGTAGATCTTTTGAGCGGTTTCGACGAACGGGTATTCCACGCGACGGAACCGGACCCGATCATCCTCTAAAATGACATAGCACGCACGGGGATCGCCGTCACGCGGTTGCCCGACACTTCCCACGTTGATCATGCACTTTTTCTGACCCAACGAATAGCCGTCGTGCAACTGATGAGGGCGAAAAAACTTGCAGTCTTCGGTGAACACGCCCGGGACATGCGTGTGTCCCTGAAAACAATGCTGTTGGATCATGGCAAAGATCCGCTTGATCTTCTGCGGACTATGCACGTCCTCGGGAAACACATACTCGTTCAAAGGGCTTCTGGCCGATCCATGCACGAACATGGTCTTCTCTTCGCACAAGCAACGCGGCAACTCACAAAGAAAATCCCATCGAGCCAAATTGCGATCCAGACGCTCGCCACCGGCTTCCAGTTGCTGGCGAGTCCAAAAGATGGCCTTTTCGGCGCCGGACGTGAAGCCCTCCGGGTCAAATAAAGCTCCCTGGTCGTGATTGCCCAGCACCGTGGCCGTAAATCCCATGACCACGTCAATGCACTCGCAAGGGTTAGGCCCATACCCGATAATGTCGCCCAGGCAATAGATCTGCTCGGCTCCCTGCGCCTCGATGTCCCGCAAGACTGACTGCAAGGCTTCCAGATTCGAATGGATGTCGCTGATGATCGCGCGTTTCAATCTTCGTATCCCATGGCTGGGTTCATGGTCGGACGTGACAACGTGTCCCGCTGGTTACAGTCCCGGATGGCGTGAAAACGGGAGCCTTGCCTAACGGCCAGCCAGCAGGCGGTCTCCCAGCATGTTGTCCAAGCTGTCCACAGCATAAATCTTATTCCTCACCACGTCGATCGGATACTCCAATCGCCGAAAGATTACCCAGTCACCGTCCAAGATCACATAACAGCACCGCGGGTCATTGTCGCGGGGTTGCCCCACCGACCCGACGTTGATCATCGTCTTCTCGTCGCGCAACTGGTACCGGTAACCGCAGTCTTCCGGCGTGACGAATTCCATTTGCGAGGTAAAGATACCCGGAATGTGGGTATGACCTTGGAAACAATACTTGGAAATCAAACCGAACAGAGTGTCCATCTTTCGGTGGTTATAGATATCCTCCGGAAAGACGTACTCGTTGGTTGGTTCTCGCGGCGAGCCATGGACGAAGAGGAGGTCGTCATCGTCGGGGATCAGCATCCGAGGCAGTTCGCCCAAGAAGTCCCAACGAGCAACGACGCGGTTGCGGCCACCGTGACCAGTGTCCAATTGTTCGCGAGTCCAATAGACGGCTCGCAGGGCGACCGGATTGAAACCATCGGGGTCGAACAAGGCCGCTTGATCGTGGTTGCCCAGGATGCAGCGACCATCGCAGCGCTGCATGATCTCGTCCAGACATTCGCAAGGATTGGGGCCGTACCCGACAATATCCCCCAAACAGACAATCTCCGAAATGTCCTGGTCGCAGATGTCATCGAGCACGACGCGAAGTGCTTCCAGGTTACCGTGGATGTCACTAATCAATGCTCGCTTCAAGTCTTGAACCCTTCCAAGATGGGGACTGCAGTCGATCGCCGAACCAATACAAAACAGGTTTTCGAACCTGCTGGTCGGATAATCCCCGCAGTATAGTGTGACGGGGCGCAGCATTGCAAGAAGTGCTGCGGGTTTCTTAGCCACTGAACTATTTCGTTTCCGTCTGCCGATCCCATGCAAACCACTGGGCAACCACCGTCAGCGAATTGTTTAGGAACCCGTCGCGACAAGCGTGACGCTGAATTTTCCCGCTGGAAGTCTTCGGAATCGATCCGAAACGCACGAGAATAACTCCATCCGGTGTGACTTCGTGCTCTAGAGTAACTCTTTTTCGGATGCTTTCGATGACATCCGACCAGTCCTTTCGTCGTATTCGTTCCACTTCACTGACGACGATCAGACGTTCACGTCCACTGATATCGACCGAAAAGCAGCCGACGGCTCCGGCTTGCAGATGATGATTGCTTTGTTCGACCGTCTGTTCGATGTCCTGCGGGTATCGATTCACTCCTCGGATGATGATCAGATCCTTCAGGCGGCCAGTGACGAACAGTTCACCTTCATGCAAGAAACCAAGATCGCCCGTCCGCAGGTACGTGCCGCTGGTGCTGTCCGCCAATTTCGCCTGAAAGGTCTCTTGGGTCGCCCCGGGATTCTGCCAATAGCCCACTCCGACGCTGGGGCTGTCGACCCAGATCTCGCCAACTCGATCTGCGTGAAGCTGCCGGCAATTGATGGGATCGACGATCCGCAGATCCTGGCCGGGCAGAACGCGTCCACAACCGACTAGCTTCCGGGCTTCCGGGTGGTCTGGCTCGACCGGGATGACTTGATGTTCGTCCAGCGACTTTCCATGAAAGGTCTGCAACACGGCAGGGTCCCTTTTTCCTCCGCCGGTGACGATCAGCGTCGCTTCGGCCATGCCGTAGCAGGGATAAAGAGCTTGCGCGCGAAAGCCGACGGGTGAAAAACGCTGGACGAACGCTTCCAAGGTGCTCGCACGAATCGGCTCGGCGCCGTTGAAGGCGATATCCCAACTGCTCAGGTCCAACCCCTCAAGTTGTTCATCGGTGACTTTTTGGATACACAACTCGTAGGCGAAATTCGGACCACCGCTGATCGTGGACCGGTTGCTGCTAATGGTCCGCAACCAACGGATGGGCTTTTGCAGGAACGCCAACGGCGACATCAAGATGCACTTCAGCCCCGAGTATACAGGATTGAGGATTCCGCCGATCAAGCCCATATCATGGTACGTCGGCAGCCAGAAAACGCCACTGCCGATTCGACCTGGTTCGAAACCATAAGAGATCGACTCCATATTGTGCATCAGATTCCGATGAGCGAGCACAACGCCCTTGGGGGTCCCTGTTGATCCCGAAGTGTATTGCAATGCTGCGAAGGTATCGGGCTTCAGTTCCGGTGGCGTCCATTGATCGACCAGTTCATCTTCCAGCGTGTCGGTCGGAATCCAGGCAAGATTTTTCAAGTGAGGCGCTTGGTCAAGTAGGCCGCTGACACGATCGGTGACCTCATGGACGCTGAGGGCCGCCGTGGCTTCGGCGTTGTCCGAAATCGCCTGGATGCGATTCATATTGCGATTGCGTCTCGGGGGGTAAGCCGGGACGGCGATCGTGCCCGAGTACAGGCACCCGAAAAAGCCGGCCACAAAATCGAGGCCGGGAGGGTACAGCAGCAAGGCTCGTTGACCGACCATGTTCATCGATTGCAATTTGGCTGCCACCATGCGAGCCCGACGATCCAGTTCCTCGTAAGTCCAACAGATCTCGTCCGATTCACCGTCGCGAAGAAAGCAGAACGCCGTGCTCTCCGAGCTATGCGTCGCCCAAAAGCGAAGCGAATCCATCAGGTTGGTTTTCGGTGGGACTAACGTGTCAAGGCTATTCTGAGAATGCACGATGATGTTCACTCCATGATCGTCCGTAGTCCGGTCAGTTCCGTGATGGAACGTCCCTGCTGATCTACGTGGAAGGATCTCGGTAGGCCACGTATGCATCGTCAACTATCGGAGATGCAACGCGGTCTTGATTGGCACAAGTCGTGCGGGCATTGCAACCGGCACGATCATTGTAATCGGAACCGGCGGGAATGCCGGCATCCTTTGATCGACAAGAAACGCAAACTGCCCGGGAAAGAATCCCGGGCAGCTTGAGGTTTCCATGCTTTTCGCCGCAGTGACCCTAGTGGACCACTTGGGCGGTGGCTTGGATCACCAAGAGTTCACCGCTTGGCTTAAGCATCGACGACCGGTGCCGGAGGCATCGGAGGCTCGTCCACGGCTGGACCGAGCTTCTTGTCGTCCTTGCCGTCCCAACCACCTTTGGTGCCCTTCGTGCCCTTGCCGCCCTTGGGGTCACAGCAAGCTGCCCGACGGCAGGAGAAGATGCGTTCCAGCAGAGACGGACCGCACATCGCTCGAGGAGCACAGTCGCCCTTTTGGGTGCTAACCTTGGTGCCCTTGGGATCGTGGCAGCCACGCTGAACGCAACCGTTCAACAGGCCCAAACCCAGCCCATGACGCTGGACGTGGCAATGGCCGTTCTTGGTTCCGTTCTTAGTGCCCTTGGGATCATCGCAGCACCGGCGAGCGCAACCGTTCAACAGGCCCAGTCCCAATCCAGGACGCTGGACGTGGCAATGACCGTTCTTGGTTCCGGTCTTGGTTCCGGTCTTGGTACCCTTGGGATCATCGCAGTGCCTCTGAACGCAACCGTTCAACAGGCCCAATCCCAGTCCGGGACGCTGGACATGGCAATGACCGTTCTTGGTTCCGTTCTTGGTGCCCTTGGGGTCATCGCAGTGCTTCTGAACGCAACCGTTCAACAGGCCCAGCCCCAGCCCGGGACGCTGGACGTGGCAATGGCCGTTCTTGGTTCCGTTCTTGGTACCGGTCTTGGTGCCCTTGGGGTCATCGCAGCACCTGTGAGCGCAACCGCGCAGCAGGCCCAGTCCTAACCCGGGACGTTGGACGTGGCAATGACCGTTCTTTGTGCCATTCTTCTGAACGCACCTGTCGTGGCACGCTTTTTGAATGGCACCCACGTCACAGCAGCCGGCTTTCGGGCTTTTTTGCTCCGAGCCGCTGCTGCCGAGCATTCGGTTCAATAATTCGAAACCGAAGCTTTGAGTGCTCAGCCCGAGGCCAAGCACCATCGTTGCAACGAGAATGTTCCACTTCATCGAGCCATGTCTCCTTTACGATGGAACAAGTGAAATCACACTGGCGCTGTTCCGCCTGAATCGTCTTGCAGTAAGATGTCGTCGGGCTCGCCGAAGGCGGGAGACGGCATCGAACCGTGGATGGGTCCACTTGGCCAAGGGGACCGATCTGGGTCAATCTTGCGGTTGGCTGTCCGAAACACGCATCGGCGCACCACGGTTCAAACGGTAGGTTAATCGCCAGCAGCGGCAGAGTCACTCGTTGACTCTGGCAAGTCCGCCGGTTGGACTGACGCGTTGCTCGGGTGCCACCACGGCAAGCCTCTATCGCGTCAACAGCTTCGATATCGGCGTAATCTGCCGAGCCCCTTGAGAGTACCGAAGTAATTTTCAGCAAATGGTTTACGACGACAAATGTGCCGAACTTGCGGCCGGTATCGCTTGGCAAAACCGTAGCGATTGTACGGGCGTTTGGCCGCTGGCGATGCGCTCAAGAGACTCGTTTTCGAGCCGCTTGGCGTAAACTGAATCGGTCGTGACGATCGGCCGGATGGATCGAATCTTGGCGAGTATGACGATGACGTATCTTTTGGGCACGGACGAAGCAGGCTACGGTCCCAAGTTGGGGCCTCTTGTGATCGCTGCCAGCTTGTGGCAGGTTCCCGATGGGCTCGGAAATACCGATATGTACCATCAGCTTGGCGATTTGGTGACGCGGCAGTCGGCCAGATCCCGGACGTTGCTACCGGTTCCCCTGGCCGATTCCAAGACACTCTATCAATCCGGTGGCGGATTAGCCAGGCTCGAATCCGGACTGTTTCCCGCCTGGCTGGCCGCCGGAATGCACGTCGATCGCTGGCAGGAAGTGTGGACAAAGATCGCACCCGATTGCGTAGAAGAACTGCAAAGCCTCCCATGGTACCGGCAATTCGATATCGAATTGCCGGTGGATGCCGATCCCTCTTTGCTTCAGCAATGCGGCGGGTCCCTTCGCTACGGGCTGGACCAACACGGCGTTCGTCTCGTCAGCACAAAAGCGCGCGTGGTGTTCGCGAAGCGGTTCAACCAACTGGTCGAGCATTGGGGGGGAAAGGGCGCGGTGCTTTCTCACGAAACGTTCCAGTTCATCCGCGATTTGGTCAACCCGCTCGAAGCCGATTCGGTTCTGGTCTGTTGCGACAAACATGGCGGCCGAGATCGGTATGGGGCGTTGCTGCAACACCATTTTCCCGAACGGCGACTGGCGATCGGCCGCGAAAGCCGCGAACTAAGCGTCTACCGACTGGGGTCGCCCGCGGATGGCATCGAGGTGCGTTTCGCGGCCAAGGGCGAAACGTTCCTGCCGTCCGCGCTGGCCTCGATGGTGGCGAAGTATCTGCGCGAATTGGCGATGATGGCCTTCAATCGATTCTGGCAGCAACACCTTCCCGGTTTGAAGCCCACCGCAGGTTACCCGGCCGATGCGCGCCGATTTTTCGAGCAAATCGACGCCACTCGGCAGCAGTTATCGATCCCCGTGCAAGATCTATGGCGAATCCGCTGATCCCGTGGATCGCACGTTTTCCACCAACGCTCAGCGCCCCAACACCGTGAACATCACGTGCCAGCCGCTACCGCCCACCAGCACACCCGGAACCTGTTCCGACGGATCCAACGGTCCGACTTCCCCGGCGCAATAGAGACCGAACAGCGCCAATTCCTCGCCCAAGGCTTGTCGGATGGCGTTCCATTCGTCTTCGGGGCGGTGCAAACGGCCTCGACGACCGGCGCAATTAAAAGCCAGTACGCCCAGCGGCTGTCCCGTCATCTCGGCCAACGCCTCCGCCGCGCCGTCTTTCGCGGTGGCGATGACCTGATCGTTTTCCATGGCTTTTTGGCCCGACATGGCGACCTCGAAATCGCCCGACAACATCAACGCAACGGCGCTGTCGGCATGAGCCTTGCCCTGATAATAAACGTAGTTCTGTCCTTCGTTCCTATTGGCGCTGCCGCCGGTGATCGGAAAGTCGGGACCAACGACCTGCTGGACACCTTCGACCAGATATCTGTTCTTTGGCGAATGAGCATCGGCCAGCAGGATCATCAAACGATCCCGATCGGTTCGCTGCAACTTGTCGGCCAACTGCTTCCCCGCCGCGTGCAACCGCTCTTTGATCAATGGTTCGCTTTCTTCGAAAGTCAATCGAGCGACTCCCAACTCGGTGACCAAAGCCGTGGACACCGAAATGCCGTCGCCCGCAATACCCAGCAGGCTGACCGAATCGAATCCGGCCGTGCCCTGTTGTGTAAAGGAACCGTAAGTCGAAGTGCCGAAGACGCGCTCGCTCGGGATGACCGAACCGATGCCTTGTAATAACTGCTGTTTCCAGGGCAGGTCTTCAAAGCACTCGGAAACCAGTACGGCTTGAAGCGGTGCGTCGCCGATCTTGGCCATCAGTTTCCGCGCTGCCGACTCGCCCGCCTGCAGCGGCTGGTCGTCCAAGTCCTCGACCAACACCGTGTGCATAATAATCGTGCCGATTCGCCCTTCGTCAGCAGCACCGCGGTCGGCATCGCTGGCGAGCAGGGCGCCGGTCAGCAACAGAGTCACGCCGGTCGCTAGGGCGATCCGACCCATCGAAAACGCAGGTTGAAATGGTTGTCTCATGACGATCGTTCTCCTTAATACTTGGATGTGCAGAGTCCCCAACGGATTTTGTTGCCCAGCGGTGAAACATCGTCCCAGCAACCACCCTCCCAACGGTTCCAGGCTTGCGGATCTTCCGGGGTGGGCCAGAGTTTCGCGTGACGTGCCAGCTCGCGCAACCCCGTGCCGTCGGGGTCGTGGACCAGGACAGAGAAGAAGAACTCGCGGCCTGCGTCGGGCAGGATCGCATTGTCCAGCGAGCGAAATGGCACCGAGCATTCGTAGTAAGTAATCCCGTCGTTTCGCCAGACAGCCACCTCGACCTGTTCGCACACCAGCGACTCCAATGCCCGGGGACGCGTGGCTTCGTTCAGACACATATCGGGCGTGACCAATCGAAAGCATCGGGCGCCGCCGTTCCTGGTGGCCGCCAGCAGGAACTCGAAACGTCCTGCGGTACCACTCTCGGGTGCCTGGTCTGGGGGCGGTACGGCGGCCAAAGCGAACTGGACCGCGTCGAACGATGATCGGTCAGACGCGTCCGACGGGATCAATTCCTGCTCGTCGACCGCGACCAGCAGACTGAATTGGCGGCGGCTCCAATAGGTGCTGATCGTCGTTTCCCGCTGGCCCGTCGAAAACGAAATCGGGATCGCGTCGCCCCATTCGTCCGGCCGGCCATCCACCTGGACTCGAAAGAAGGGCGCACTGGCCACGAACGTCTCTTGCCGATGAGTCATTTCACCGTCCGGACCGATGGCGACGACTTCAAAAGGATAGCGGTTGGTCTCCAGATTGCGCCCTCGGGCGATGTTGAATGCCAGCCGCTTTGTCTGGCCGGATTCCAAGCGGACCGCCCGGGTGTCGGGTGACAATTCCCATGACGACGGCGGTCGCAGCACGATCTGGCCCTCCCAGGACGCGCTGCCCGGATTTTGCACCATCACCATCGCCAACGGCCCCGTGGCAGGTGGAACGGTCAACGTTTCCACTCGCATTCGGAGCTGATCCTGAGCCGCACAAATGATCGGGGCGACCAAGACCGCGACGACAAGCAACCAATGACAAAAAGTCCTCAATATGCTCCAGCTCATCGGACACAACCTCCTGGAGGGAAATTTCTGGACTACCTTGGGGGAAAGCTTCCCTGCTGATACTCCACTGATTATAATCATCGTTTCATCGAATAAAAGGTGACAGGATCGTGATGTCGGATTCACCAACGTGCCAAGCTCGATTGACGTTTTCCGGAGGGACGCTGCTGTTGACCGGTGTTTCCCAAACGATGATCCGGCGGCAGCCTGAGCTGTTGGCGACGGGCGCCGCGTGGGATCACCGCGAAGCGGCCTGGCGATTTGATGCGCTACATCACCAAGCGGTCAAGAAGTTGTTGCAGCATCTGCCCATCCCCGTCCAAGATGCGGTGCTCGAAGAAGCTTCCATCCATTGGCCCCGCGATCGAATGCCCGAGTTGCGGGACGAGCAAACACAAGCCGTCCGGTCGTGGGCGGTCGAGGGACGAGGCGTGATCGTGATGCCGACGGGCACGGGCAAGACCGAAGTGGCTTTAGCGATCATGGCACGGACCTCGGTCAGCACGCTGGTCGTCGCGCCCGTGCGCGATCTGATGTATCAGTGGCACCGTCGCATCCTTGCGCGTCTGGGCTACGATGCCGGAGTGATCGGGGACAATGTCTTCCGTGTGCGCCCCGTGTCGGTGACGACCTACGACAGCGCCTACTTGCACATGGACCGACTGGGGAACCGCTTCGCTTTGGTGATCTTCGACGAATGCCATCACCTGCCGGGGCCGCAGCGGCGGGACGCGGCACGGATGAGCGCCGCCCGCTATCGATTGGGCCTGACCGCCACCCCTCAACGGTCCGACGGACGCCATGAGGATCTGCCCTGGCTGATCGGCCCGACCGTTTACGAATTGCCGCTGTCAGCCGCGGCCGGCAGGACGCTGGCGGATTACGACGTGGTCCGCATCCCCGTGTATCTGTCGCACGACGAACAAGCGCGATACAACCAGTACTCGGACGTCGTGCGGCGCTACGTCAATCAACAACGGAAGGACAACCCGGAATTCTCCTGGAAGGAACTCTGCGCACAAACCGCGACCACTCCCGCAGCGAGAGCGGCCATGAAGGCCTTTCGAGCGCGCCAGGCGATCGAGGACCGGGCGGCGGAGAAGCTGCGAATCATCGAAGATCTGTTCCGATTGCACGCGGGCGATCCGTGCCTGATCTTCGCTGGTTCCAACGCGATGGCCCGCGAGGTGTCACGCCGGTTCCTGATCCCGTGCCTGCTGAATCACTGTGGCAAGAAAGAACGAATCGATGTCCTCGAGGGCTTGGCCGACGGCACGTATCCCGCCTTGGTCGCCAATCAGGTACTGGACGAGGGCGTCGATCTACCCGAAGTCAAAGTCGCGATGGTCATCGGAGGCACCTCGTCCAGCCGCCAAGCCAAACAACGCTTGGGGCGTATCCTGCGAAGACAGGGCGAACGTCGAGCCCGTTTGTACGAAATCGTCTGCGTCGATACCCGGGACGAAAAGCGAAGCCGCGTCCGGCGCCGAAGCGACGCCTATTCCCGGACCAAGCATCGCCGCAAACCCGATCCTTGACCCGGAGCGAGCCGCGTCGATCCTTCATGCAAACGCATCCTTCTCCAGCACATTCAGCGAGGACAACAGATGGGATCGATTGAGAATCGAAGTGATCGAATAGAACGTAAGCACCCGGCCGAGTGCTTATGCCGTTCGGGATTCCAGATGTTCCCAGCGGTGGTACAGGTTGGGCAGTTCGGCTTCCAGCTCGCGTAAGCGATTGGCATCGGCGGCCAGTTCCTCGCTCGATCTTCGATAGTACTCGGGGCGCGCCATCTCTTGGTGCAGCGTGTCGATATCCGTTTCCAAGCGTTCGATTCTCTCCGGCAATGCGGCCAATTCCTGCTGTTCTTTGAAACTCAGCCGCCGGCTGCGATCTGACGTGCGGGCCGCCGGAACTGGTTTCGATGGTTTGGCAGATTTGGCGGGGGCCTGAGTCTGTTCCCGCTGGGCTCGCTGACGCAGCCAATCGTCGTATCCGCCGACGTACTCGACGATTCGACCGTCTTCGAAGACGATCGTGCTGGTCACCACGTTGTTCAGGAACTGGCGATCGTGGCTGACCATCAGCACGGTCCCCTGATAATCGACCAGCAATTCTTCCAGCAGATCCAAGGTTTCGGCGTCCAAGTCGTTGGTCGGCTCGTCCAACACGACCACGTTGGCCGGTTTGGCGAACATGCGAGCCAGCAGCAACCGGTTCCGTTCGCCGCCGGACAGAAACTTGACCGGCGTCCTGGCTCGCTGGGGACTGAACAGAAAATCCTGCAAGTAGCCCAGCACGTGTTTGGCTTTGCCGCCGATCCGCACGTGATCGCTGCCTTCGGCCACGTTCTCTTCCGCCGTTTGCTCGTCGTCCAACTGAACTCGCAATTGATCGAAATAGGCGATTTCCAAGTTCGTTCCCAAGCGGACGTTGCCTTCCTGAGGCGTCAACTGGCCCAGCAGCACCTTTAGCAAAGTCGTCTTGCCCACGCCGTTGGGGCCGATGATGCCGATCTTGTCACCGCGTAGCACCGTGGTGGAAAAGCCGTGGAAAAGCGGACGGTCATCGTAGGCGAACGAGATCTGTTCCGCATCGATGACCAGCACCCCACCGCGAGCTGATTGCTGCAACTGCATGCGGACTTTGCCCGGAGCGTCTTGTCGCTGCTGCCGCTGGGCTCGCATGGCCTTCAAGGCGCGTACGCGGCCTTCGTTGCGAGTCCGCCGCGCCCGGATGCCTTGGCGGATCCAAGCCTCTTCCTCGGCCAATCGCTTGTCAAACAGAGCGTCCTGCTTTTCCTGCGCCGCCAGCGCCGCCTCTTTGCGGCTGAGGAACGTGTCATAATCACACGACCAATCGTACAATTGGCCGCGATCCAGTTCCAAGATCCGATCTGCCAACCGACGCAAGAACATCCGATCGTGCGTCACGAACATCAAGGTCGACGACCAAGCGTCGAGGAAACGCTCGAGCCATTCGATCGCCTCGATGTCCAAGTGGTTCGTCGGTTCGTCCAACAACAGCAGATCCGGCTGACCGACCAACGCCCGAGCCAGCAACACGCGGCGTTTCATGCCGGATGACAGCGTTTCGAAGGTGGCTTGTCCCTGTAAACTCATCCGCGACAGGATGCGTTCGACTTGCTGCTGCCGTTGCCAGCTCGATTCCGGGTCGCGGTCTTCCGGCAAGCCGCCGGCTACGATGTCGTGAACCTGACCGTGCAAGTCGGACGGCACCTCTTGCGTCAATCGAGCGACTGTGGCCCCCGGAGCAAAGACCACTTGGCCCGCGTCCGGTTCGACGTCCCCGGACAAGATGCGCAACAGCGTCGACTTGCCTGTCCCGTTGCGGCCCAGCAACCCGATGCGCTGCCCCCGATGGATCTGACAGTTGACCGAATCCAACAGCACGGGACCGCGAAAGCGGATACTCAAATCTTGCAGGGTGACCAACGACATGGCAGGCAACTTGGCGGCAGAGGCAAAGCCGACGAGGCTACTATCCGGACGCTCGGACGTCAAGCAGCCATCACGCTCAGAATTAGCCCAAGACGCCCCTCACATCAGCCGAGACGCGTTAGCACCGTTCGAGAAATAACTGTCCGATGTTCCCTCGCCCCTCGTGGGAGAGGGCAGGGTGAGGGGGCAAAAAGTGCGTCAGTTATTTCTCGAACGGTGCTTAGCGTCAGGTTGGTGCAGCCGTTTAGGGCAACCGGGACTAGCGTCCGGCGGCTGATGAATAATCCGTATTAGCGTCGACTCCGTTCGGCAAACAGGATCTGCCACAATTCCCGAACGGCCAAGTGATCGTTCATGCGATCGGCCAGTACCAACTTGGCGGCGGTCGCCTCTCGGGTGGTCGGCTTGCGATCCAACACGGCGCGAAACAGATGCTCGACTTTCTTGTCCGCCGACATGTCACTGGCCGCCAAGCGATCCAGCCACAGCGGCCCGATCATGGATTCGCTGCCTTGCGTATCGATGATCTGCGGGACGGTCACCTGGGAAGGCGTCCAGGATCTTCGAGCCAGCTTACTGGCATGCAGCGTCGGTCCGGTGGGCCGCGTGCGGACCGCCACCATCAACGATCGGTGCAGATCCATCGATCGATCGGGCTCTGTGTAAAAGCGAGCGAACAGCGGCGCCCCCCCCGTCTCGGGCGAGTCCAGCCAGCTCTCCGGAGTTCGCTGATCCGACACGTCGAACGCGCGGCTCAATACGATCCAGCGGGTCAAGCGTTTCAAGTCGAAATCATGAGCCGCCAATTGTTCGCTCAAACCTTCCAGCAATTCAGGATGCGATGGACGGTGGTTCGGCCCGGCGCCGTCGACCGGCTCGATGAAACCGAACTTCAACAGCTTGGCCCACACCCGATTGACGGCCGCCCGACGAAAGTCAGGCGAACGAGTCAACAATCGAGCCAATTCCTGCCTCCGATGAACGTCCGCCAACAAACCACTCTTGGGAATGCTCTCCGATTTAAATCTCGGATAAGCTGCGCGCAAGCGCCCATCCTGACCGGGATAGAAGATTTCCGCATCCTGAGCGATGCCTGTGCCTCCGTGGAAGTCGACCTCTTTCACAGCAGCAAAGGAATCCTCCGAAGCGCGATGGATCCGCATCTGCTGAAAGAATGCGTTGAGTTGCCAGAACTCTTCCTGATTCCAACCGCTGGCAGGATCATCATGGCATTGGGCACACACCAATTGTTTGCCGAGCCAGACCCGCGAAACGCGATCGGTTGCCGCGATCGAACCCTCGGTGCCCCAGGCAGCCGCCAGAAAATTTGCGGCTGGATCGTGATCGGGCGCTTCCGGATCGCACGAACCAGATGCCGAAATCAATTCGGCCGTCCATTCGTCGTACGACTTGTTCTCCTGGATCGCAGCCGCCAGATATTGTTCGAGACCTTGCCGATCGACACCCCATTGTTCGGGTTTGTCCGCAGCGGACCCCAACAGAACATCCGACCATCGTTGCGACCAGTAACGAACATAATCGTCACTTTCCAACAGACGGTCTACCAATGCCGCTCGACGCTGATCCGGCGCTTCGTTCAGAAACTGTCGCAATTCGTATTCGGTCGGATCTCGACCGACCAGTCGCCGATAGACACGCTGACACCATTGATCGTCCCCCGGCGATGCAGCCGGTGTGACGCCATGCTGATGCCATTGCTGCTCCAGCATCCGATCGACAAAGTCGATCATCCGAGCGTCGTCCCAGGGCTCGCTGCGAACCTGAGCGAGCGCCGGCCGATCCTCCACCGGCGTCTCCTCGATCGGTGCATCAGGCGATTCCATGGTCGATGCGATCGCTGCCGGGTCCTCTGGCGCCAAGAAGTCAGAATCAGGCTCCCACGGTGCTGGCATCTCGCGGTGCGGCAGCGCGTCGAGCTGGCTGTCCGCCTGATTCGGTTCGAGCGGAACAACGGGCGAGGGGGTTGGCGACTGGACCAACATCGGGGCGCGCGGCCCCAAACCCATGCGGCTCATATAGATCCCTGCCGCGAACAATACCAGCAAGACACCGCTCGACACGGCCGCGGTCCAGCCCATGACCCACCGTGTCGAATGGCGGCGGGCCGTCGCACTGCGGCCAATTCCCACCGCTCCACCGGTCCCGGCCGCCGCACTCTGCCGCTCTGCCCGGCGATCCGCCGCATCAACCGCAACCACCGGCGATGCAGCAGGCGGCAACGGCGAAACGGGCCAAGATACCACGGGTGACACCGTGGGTGGAGCCTCGATCCGCTCCGGCGATTCCCCAGGCGAAACGCGACGGCGATCCAGTTCCTGCAGGATCTTGGCGCTCAGGTCCGGCGGATACTGGCCACCCAGCACCTCCTCTAATCCCGATTCCAAAATCCTGTCTTCGTAGTCGCCGTTCATGCCATCTTCCGTTCAATGCAGGCTCGCAACTGCTGTTTGGCTCGCTGCATCAGATTCTTCGCCCCATGTTCCGAAATCGCCAGCATTGCTGCGATCTCCGAGCGTGACGCCCGATCGCGGAACCGCATGTCCAGCGCCATGCGGGCCCGATCGGTTAGTTGCTGAACGCACTCTCTCAATGCATCCAGCCGTGCCTCTCCTTCATCGTTTCCGGCCCAGTCATCCCAAGCCCGATCGAACTGCTCGATGTCTTCCACTGCCGTCACTTTACCCGATCGTCGACGTACCGTCACCAATTGGTTGTAGGCCACACGCCGCAAATAAGCGGCGGTGGCTGCCGGTCCGTGGTCGACGAACGAGTGCTGCAAAACCGCCAGGAATGTTTCCTGCGTCAAGTCGTCCGCCTCGGCGGGATCGCACCCTAAAGCCCGCAAATACCGCCAGATGCCCACCTGGTAACGCTCAATCAGCGCCGCTGGATCCAGATCAGCCCTGTCCTGGGGGATTGCAGGCTTCATCAGTTCGCTCAAAAAGAAAAACGCGCCAAGGTTTGTAATGTACTCACATAATACGCAGATCCGGTGCCCGATTATTGCCTGAAGGCACCCGAAAGTCTGGTTACCGTTGATCTGTACGTGAATTCTAACAGTTTTCCACCGATGGTTTAGTATGGCCGACCGAGGTAAAATTGGTAGGAGTGGAAGTTGTTCCCCGTGGGATTTCGGTTGGCGAATCTTCATGACTCGGCCTCAGAAAACACTGACCGATTACGCCGTGATCGCAATCAGCCCAGCGCTGATCATGGTCTTTATCGGCAGTTTGGTATTTTTCTTAATCGAGGCGTTCTACCAAGGGCAGTATGACGGTCGTATACGTTGGGCTTTCGGGTGGTTTGTTTTCGCGTCTGTGCTGATCGGCCGGATTTCGATCGATGAAGGGCGTCAGTACGCCAGCCTGTACGCCATCCCCTTGGCCTTGGCCATGCTAGCAGTCCTGTCTCGATTCGTGGCCTTCAGTGGACCGCTGGCGGGGTTAAGTCTTCCCATCAACGCGGGGTTGGTCGTGTTGGTTCTATGGTGCGCCGATCGGCTGACTTGGGATTGCACCGTGATCGACGATCGCAAGGATGTGTCCGGCCAGGGACTGTTGCAAACGGCCGGCTTGGACCGTCATGGTGGCTCGGACCAGACGGTTCAGCCATCCCCGTCGGAAGGGTCGATGGATGTGGATACCGACGCCACGTCGTCACGGAATTCGTTGCCGGAAAAGACCCTGTGGCAGCAGTTCTGCGAACATCGACAACGGCCGCACGCCCCCGGTGTCTGGGTGATCTACATTTCACTCGGCGCCCTGCCACTGTTTGGCTTCGGTCAGCGTTTGATCCCGGCAACGGATCTCGAATCCAGACGCTACGCGTTCTGGCTGCTCTGCTACTTCGTGGCCAGCGGCCTGGGCCTGCTGCTGAACAGCAGCTTTCTTGCCTTACGACGGTACTTGCGACAACGCCGTTTGGAGATGCCCTTGCAGATGGCGGGCGTTTGGCTGGGTACCGGGTCGGTCATCATCGTCCTGTTGCTGGTATTGTGCGCCGCTTTGCCACGCCCCCATCCAGAGTATTCGATCACCCATGTCGACTGGTCCATCGGATCCCCCGAAGGGCTTCGTCCTTCGCGTTACGGAGTGGGGGAACAAGGTGCGGAAGATCCGGATCGCCAGGAGCCAGGGCGGGATTCCCGAACGACCGCAACCGATCAAGCGACGCAAGATGCCGGATCCGGTGACGCCAAGCCGCAACGCGAAACAGGCGGCGAGGGGCCAGCGGGCGAGGGACAGGGCAGGGAAGGGCAGGGTGCTGAGAGTCAGCCCGGTGAAGGGCAGGGCGGAGACGAGCGAACCGGAGAAGGGCAGGGCGGCGAGCGGCAGACCGGCGAAAGGCAAAGTGACGAAGGGCAGGGGGGCGAAGGGCAGGGGGGCGAGCGCAAGGACCGCTCGCGAGACGGCGGCCAAGATCAGCAGCAGCGGCCGGAACGCAAGTCGGGCGCAGATCCGGGTGAGAGGCCGTCAGATAACGGTTCAAACGATCAACAGCGCGAAACCGGTCAAGCGAACGGCGAGCGTCAGGACGACCGAGGACGATCATCGGAGGATTCGCAAGCTCGATCGTCAGAGGACTCGCAGCGGACAGGGCAGGGGGGGCGGTCGCCCAGCCGATCACCCGTCCAGCCCCGAGCGATGCTCAATTCGCTGTTCAGCGGGATGGCGCATGTCATCAAATGGTTGTACTATTTGGCGTTCTTCGCCCTCGCAGCGTACCTGGTATGGCGATATTGGGAGTCGATTCGCACAGCGGTCGTGGGGTTCCTTCAAGCGATTCGCGAGTTGTGGGAGAGGCTTCTTGGTGGTCGTACCAGCGTCTCGAAATCCATGCCGACCCAAGCTTCGTTGCCCCCTGAACCCGCCCCCCGGCCGTTCGCTGCTTTTGCCGACCCGTTTACCACGGGGAAAGCCCGGCATTTGGCACCACGCGAACTGGTGCTGTATACATTCCAGGCGTTGGAGGCTTGGGCTCGCGAACATCAACTACCCCGGATGGATGACCAGACACCTCATGAATTTGCGGGCCAACTGGGGCGAATGGCTGGTGATATCGGCCGCGAGGCGAATCGATTGGCCGACCTGTATTGTGCAGCCGCGTATTCCAACGTGCCGCTGGCGTCATCCAAGGTAAGTCGCTTGGAGAAATTGTGGACAGCGATGAGAAACGCTCCTCGAGCATCGACATCACCGTAACGCGGCAGTCTGCATCAAGGGTGATCTTCAAGATTTCAATTCGAGCAAACGATAACCTAGCCAGCAGCATCTTGCATTTTCTGGACGGATCGCTAGAATCTGGAGTTCTTCGCAGGTCAATCGTGCGCGGCGGTAGGCGAGTGCCGACCGTTAAGTCATTACAGCTACAAGGTTTACGGTTTTTCTTTCAACGGCGAGACCATGTTTAAAAGTAGATCCCCGAAATCGAAGAAACGGATGAAGGCGCGGGCCCGCACCAAGAAAAAGGACCCGTTATTTGTCGATGGGCACCGACCTCGCCCGATGTATGTCGATTACAAGGACATCGAACTGCTGAAAAAGCTGGTGAATCGGCACGGACGGATTGTAAGTCGCCGAAAGACGGGGTGCTCGGCCGCCAGTCAGCACGCGGTGACCGAGGCGATCAAGCGGGCTCGATTCATGGCCCTGCTGCCGTACGTCGGCGAGTGATCTGCCCGGTGGTGGATGACGCTGCTGTTCGCTGGTTGACTCGTCGCCGCGTCGAGTTTGTCGAGACCGATGCTGCCGGGATCGTTCATTTCTCGGCGTTCTTCGTGTACATGGAGCAGGCCGAGCACGATTTGCTCCGGCATCTTGGCTTGAACGTGTTCCAGGATGACGAGCTGGGTCGGATCAGTTGGCCGCGGGTTTCTGCCAGTTGCGATTATCACGGTCCGGCTCGTTTCGAAGATGAATTGACGATCGAAGTTTCCATTGATCGCGTTGGTCAGAAGAGCGTCACCTACGTTCATCGGATGTTTTGCGGTGACCGGGCAGTCGCCACCGGCCGGATGACCGCCGTTTGTTGCCGTCTGCATCCCGAACAACCGCCTGAATCGATTCCCATCCCCGCACCCATCGCCGCGGTGCTCCGAGGCGAGGACCGCAAGCGTTAAGCACGCCACCTGGAGTTTCTTGTCATTCGAGACTATTTGAAGATAACCCGATTGGGGATATATTTCGGGGTAGTGCATTTATTCAAGACAGTCGGGCTGCTTGGGAGCGCGGAGGGTTGAAAGGATGGCGGCAAAGGCACGAAACATCGAAGATATCCGTCATCTGCTCCGCGACAGCGGGTTACGGGCTACGCCAGCGAGGATCGCCGTGCTGAATCTGTTGGCCAGCGCCAGCCAACCCAGTTCGCATCTGGAGATCAGCGAGCGTCTGGAAAGCCGAGGGATCGACAAGTCGACCGTCTTTCGAGCGCTCAATGATCTGACCGAAGTCGGTTTGGCCCGCCGGATGGAGTTGGGCGATCACGTTTGGCGCTACGAGCCTACTCGGGCGAACGCAAGCGATGACGAAACCCAACAGCCTCATCCCCACTTGTTGTGCATCGATTGCGGCACGATTACTTGCTTGAGCGAAAAGGATATCTCTTTGCGTGTGGCGAAATCGGTCGGCGTGATCGAAGACATTCTGCTGAAGGGGCATTGTCCCGCCTGTGTGGCCAAGAAGAAATAGCCTGGATTTCCTTGCTTACGCTTCCGGTTACGAATAATCCGGAATTGACGCTCGCAACGCCTTCCCAATCTCCCGATCGTGTCGGACAGGCCGTGAAGAAATCTAGAGAAATTGAAATTGGGACAGGCACTTTGCCAATCCTTGCCTTTCCAAGGTTTTCGCAGGTTTTGCTCGGAGCCACTTTCATGTTTTCACAGCCTCGGAGCCAGCCACACGAAGCCGGGTGCTGGAAACCGGATCGAAAATGGAGTATATTCCTTCGTTTTCACGTTGCTGCAATGGGAGAGCCTATGATGACGAAGAGCCTGATTCCGATCTTGCTGACCTGCCTTTTGACCGGCATGGTCATCCCGGTGTTCTCGAATGCCGCCGATCCGATCAAGGTCATGATCGTCGGCGGGCAGAATAATCACAACTGGGAACTTTCCACTCCTTACATGAAGGAACTGTTGGATCGCAAGCCGCAGTTCCAAGCAACCATCTGCAATGCGCCTTCGCGCGACGCCGATACGTCCGAGTGGGACGCTTGGCAGCCCAACTTCTCGGATTTTGACGTGGTCCTGCTGGACTATAACGGCCAGATGTGGCCGGAGCGAGTCCGCGAGGATTTCGTCCGCTACGTTCGACAAGGAGGCGGTGTCATGGTGATCCATGCTGCCAACAACGCCTTCACTGGTTGGAAGGAATACGAGCAGATGGTGGGTTTGTTGTGGCGGAACCCGAAGTACGGATACAGCCTGTACGTGGATGATCAGGGAAAGGTGGTTCGCGAGGCGCCGGGCGAGGGTCGAGGCATGGGGCACGGGTCCCAGTATGATTGGATGATGACGGTGCGAGATTCCGATCACCCGATCACCGAGGGCATGCCGAAGCATTGGATGCATAAGCACGATGAACTGTATCATGGGCAGCGCGGCCCCGCCGAGGACATCCACATCCTGCTGACCGCCTACTCCGATCCCGCGCCGAACCGTGGCGGCACCGGCAAACACGAGCCGATCGTGTGGTGGGTACCCTACGGAGAAGGCCGGGTGCTGACCAACGTGATGGGTCACGTCGGCCAATTGGGTTGCATGCATTGCGTGGGCTTCCAGGTACTGCTTCATCGCGGTTGCGAGTGGCTGGCAACCGGCGAGACCCAAACTCCGATCCCGGACAATTTCCCCACCGCCGAAGCAACCAGTCTGAATCCGTGACAATTTCTTACGTAGCTTACCTAGCGGGATGGGATTTCCCCGTTCCCTTGGCACCAGAAATCTGCAATTCGAATGACAACACCAGAGCTGATCAAACTGACAGATCCAACCAACGGCGCCGAGGCGCTGATCCTGGCCGGCTACGGCTTCAATTGCTTTCGTTTTCGCGCTGAACAGGAGGGGCACCCGATCGACGTGTTGTGGTCGGAGCCTGATTTCGAGCGTGGTGATAAGCGGGCCTCGGGCAGCGGCATCCCGCTGTTGTTTCCCTATCCCGGTCGACTCCGCGGCCGGACGCTGACCTGGCAATCGAAAACGTACACGTTGGAGGGCGACGACCGATTGGGCAACGCGATTCACGGATTTGTGCTGAACCGCCCCTGGCGGGTTCTGGAGCAATCTGCGACTCGCGTCGTCGGGCAATTCCACGCGTCTCGGGACGACGCGAGACTATTGGCTGCCTGGCCCGCCGATTTCTGCGTGACGGCCACCTACGAATTGGCTGGCAATTCTCTGCGCAGCAGTTTTCTGATCGAGAATCCGGACGATAAGCCGTTGCCTTGTGGTCTGGGAACTCACCCCTACTTCCGCCTGCCGTTGGGCGGGGCCTCAGCAGACGATTGCCTGGTCCGGCTGCCCATGCGACGGCGTTGGGAATTGGTGGACATGCTGCCCACGGGCAACGTATCGCCGGTCGAGGAGATCGAGCAGTTTCGTGCGGGATTGGTGTTCGGGCAGATGTCGTTTGACGACGTGTTCACCGACCTGGAATTCGAGTCGCATTGGTGCACGGCTCGAGTGATCGACCCCAGCAACGGCAGTCGACTGGTGGTCCAGTTCGATGATGCGTTCCGCGAATGCGTCGTCTACACGCCACCTCACCGCCAGGCCATTTGCATCGAGCCCTATACGTGCGTGCCGAACTCGCCGGAGTTGTACGCGGCGGGCGTCGACTCCGGATTGCGCATCCTGCAGCCCGGCGAACAGTTCACGGCCGAAGCGATCTTGCGATTCACCGGCTGAGCGGGCGGAACGGCGCTTGCCGCCGGTGGCATCCAGAACCGGCGGCTAGCGCCGTGCCGCTCACGTAATAGCCGGATGCTTAACGTCCAAGCGGTCGAGCGAACGCGTCGCCGCCGCTCGGGACCTCGTCCACTTCACGCCGGTGCAGGAACCGTTTCAAAGCGATGCTCAAAGGGTCATCGTCCGGATCGCAAAACCCGGCGTGCAGATGGCGACGCCAGCCTTCTGCGAATTCATAAACCCCCGACATTTCGCCTCGCTCCCGATCGGCGTCTTTCAGCGCTTGCAAATAGGAATCGACGCCCTGTGTCTGGTCCAACCAGTCCTTCTGGCTGGCATGACAGGCCAGCATCTGCACCTTCTGCTCGATCACCGACGAAGTATCCACGAAACAGTCGGGCCAGATCAACTGTCGAAGGGGATCGCGATTGCCATAAGGTTGCGCGTGGTAGACCGTGACCTTTTGCGTGACGATGGGCCGGTCGGGATCGACGGGAAAATTCGGCATGCCGCGAGTAAAGGCCGCCGTAACCGCCAATCGGCAAGCGTTGGTGTGGTCTTCCATGTAATCGGCCGGCGAATGCGTCAGCAGGATCTCCGGGGCGACTTGCCGCACGACCGAAGCAACTTTGGCCAACAGGGGCTTGTCGTAGAAGATTTCCAGGTCGTCACAGAGACTCTCATGATGGACGGCCCCGATCGCCGCACAGGCGGCTTGAGCCTCCTGGTGACGGACCGCCGCGATTTCGTCGCGAGGCAGAGTCATGCTGCCGCAACAGCCCGAAGCGATGTTGAGATAGTGAATCTGATAGCCCGCATCGCGCAACAGCATCAGCGTGCCCGCCATCAGGAACTCGATGTCATCGGGATGGGCCGCAATCGCCATGGCCGTCTTTGTTGTCATCAGCAAATTCTCCTGGTCGATGTTGTAAAACGGAATTCATTCCGTTTTCCGTTCCGAACGGAATGAATTCCGTTCTACTTTCGTTGCAGCCGGAAGCTGCTTTCGAGTCTTTGGATGTAAGATGCTCGCACGGTGCGCGCATCTTTGTAGGTTGGGACTCTGTCCCGACCCGGTCGGGTCGGAGACCCAACCTACTTCGGTTGCAGCCGGAGGCTGCTTTCGGAATGATAATCGAGCTGTGCATCGGATTGTACCTTGGCAGTCGAGGTTTGACGAGCGGTGGATACGGGGTGATCGATCCGTTTTGATCGACTATAATTGGCATCATGAAGAGCGTACGTTTCCCGTTCCTGCCGATCCTTCGATGGTAAGTGTCATGTATCTGCATACGGTCTTTGTTCGATCCGCGTCCTTGTTCCTTCGTCCCGAATCGCGATCGCATGGAAGCATCATCACCTTGCTGTCGGTCGCCTTGCTGATATTCGCGGTGCTTTTTTCTTCGGAAAGGGCTCGAGCGGATGTCGATTTTCAACGCGATATCCGGCCGATCCTGTCCAATCATTGTTTTCGCTGCCACGGCCCTGACGATCAGACTCGCGAAGGCGGCCTGCGCCTGGATATGGCATCGGATGCGACGGCCGATCGGGGCGGTTATCGGGCGATTGCTGCGGGGGATGCCGCGGCCAGCGCGATCATCGACCGGATGGAGTCCGACAATCCGTACCTGCAGATGCCGCCACCTGACAGCGGTCCCGGGCTGACCCCTGAACAGATCCGTATGGTCAGGCAATGGATTGACGACGGCGCGGTCTACGAGCCTCATTGGGCCTTCCGCCCCATCCAGCGGCCGGAGCTACCCCGGGTCCAACCCGGGGCCGATGCGGACGAGATGCCCCGGGGGCATCACCCGATCGATGCGTTTGTACTGGACCGGCTGCAACAGGCCGGGATCGAGCCGTCGCCTCAGGCGGACCGTTCGACCTTGATCCGCCGGCTGTTCCTGGACTTGACCGGTCTGCCGCCGGAACCGGAACAAGTCCGAACGTTTCTGAACGATCGCGAGCCCGAGGCTTACGAACGAATCGTGTCGATGGCGTTGGCGAGTCCTCGTTATGGGGAACGATGGGGTCGGCATTGGTTGGACCAGGCTCGGTATGCGGACACGCATGGCTATACGATCGATTCGGAACGCTCTATCTGGCCGTACCGGGACTGGGTGATCCACGCGCTGAATCGGGATATGCCGTTCGACCAGTTCACCATCGAACAACTGGCCGGGGACCTGCTGCCCGATGCAACGGAAGATCAACGGATCGCGACGGGATTCCACCGTAATACGCTGGTCAATCAGGAGGGCGGGACGGATGCCGAACAGTTTCGCAGCGAGGCCGTGATGGATCGCGTGAATACGACGGGGGCCGTGTGGCTGGGGCTGACCTTCGCCTGTGCTCAATGCCACACCCACAAATACGATCCGATCACGTTGGACGAGTACTACCAGATGTTCGCGTTCTTCAACAACACTCGGGACGTGAACAGCGCCGCTCCGACCATCCAGGTGATCGACGATCGAACTCGGGAACGTTTGGAGGAACTGGACCGGATGATCGAAGACGCGCGGCAGCAGTTGGCCGATTACGACCGACAGCAGGAAGCATCGACGACCGAACAACCAGAAACCGAGCGACCGGTCGAGTGGCAGGCGTTGGAGGTGGAAGAGTTTCGTTCGGCTGCCGGTGCGTCTTGGCAGCGATTGGAAGACGGGTCGATCCTGGTCAGCGGCCTTGATGGCGATCAGGATCAGTACACCGTTACGCTCGCATCACCAGAGACTGGCGTCACCGCCATCCGACTGCTCGCGATGACGCACCCCGATTTGCCGCGAAATGGTCCCGGCCGAGCGGGCAATGGGAATTTTGTGCTCAATGGCATCCAACTCTTTGGCGACGACAGCGATCCGGTTCCTTGGTTGCACGCCACGGCCGACCATTCACAGCGGGACTATCCGATCGAAGCGGCCATCGACGGTGATCCGGCGACCGGTTGGGCGATCAATGTCAGCAGCGGTAATATGAACGTCGACCGCACCGCGACGTTGATGCTCGCTGAACCGCTGACCGTGGCTCCCGATCGGCGCCTGGTGCTTCGGATGGAGTTCGGTCCGCGTCCGGCTCGCTACAATCTTGGCCGTTTTCGCTTGGAGGCAACCAGCGCGCCGCTGACCCGACTGGGTTTACCCGACCCGCAGCGGGCGCGATTGGCGAACGAACTGAAGCAGTGGGAAGATCAGCGGAAGCAGTTGGCTGCCGGCATTCCGACCACCTTGGTGATGCAGGAGTTGGACCGCCCGCGTCCGACCCACATGTTCATCCGAGGCGACTTTTTGCGACCGGGAGATGCGGTCCAGCCGGACGTGCCCGCGGTCTTGCCACCGTTGCCGACCGGCGATTCCCGGCCCACGCGTTTGGATTTGGCCCGATGGCTGGTCGCGCCCGACAACCCATTGACCGCGCGGGTGACGATCAATCGCATTTGGATGCGATACTTCGGGCGAGGGTTGGTCGAAACGGAAGACGATTTCGGTATGCAGGGCAGCCTGCCGACGCATCCCGAACTGTTGGATTGGCTGGCTGCCGAGTTCATCGAGAGCGGTTGGTCGATGAAGCATATGCATCGCTTGATCGTCACCAGCGCCACGTACCGCCAGTCGTCGCACCAGCGGCCGGATCTTGACGAGATCGACCCGCTGAACAAACTGTTGGCCCGCCAAACGCGATTGCGAGTCGAAGCCGAGATCGTTCGCGACTTGGCGTTGGCGGCCAGCGGGCTGCTGGACCACCGGATCGGCGGCCCCAGCGTCTACCCGCCACAACCTGCCGGCGTGTACGCTTTTACCCAACGTTCGGCCGCCTGGCCGACCAGCCAGGGACCCGACCGCTATCGCCGCGCTATGTATACGTTCTTCATGCGCAGCGCTCCCTATCCGTTGCTCAGCACCTTTGACACACCCGATTTCAGCACCACGTGCACGCGCCGCGAGTCCTCCAACACACCGCTGCAGTCCCTGGCGGTGGCCAACGACCAGGCCATGGTCGAGTTGACGCAGGGACTTGCTCGGCGCTTACTCCTGTCTGCCGATTCGGATCAGCAGCGTATCGAGTTGGCCTACTTGATTTGCTTTTCACGACTGCCGACGGATTTCGAACGCCAACGCGTCCGGCAGTACTTGAGCCAACAGCAAGAGCAATTCTCCGAGCATCCGGAGGATGCCGAGAAGTTGTCTGGCAGTCCGTTGCCCGATGGACTCTCCGTCGAGCAGGTCGCTGCCTGGACCGCCGTCGCCCGCGTACTGATCAATCTGGACGAGTTCATCACCCGCGAATGAGCACCCGGCCGAGAGTTTTTTGTCAATTAAGGTAACCTTGCATAGGGGACGCAGCGGGGGTCGGGAATCTTTTTCGGCCAACGATCTACCACATGGGAAGCGGGTCACCCGAAAACGACTCCCGACCCCTTCCGCCCGATTCCACCAAGAAATATCTGGCCGGGTGCTTATCGAGGTGAAGTCTTGAGCCGCCGAGGAAGTGTGGAGCCCGGCACGCCACCTGCGCGCCTTGCCCCGCCGGAGCGGTGGTCAATGGCTACGACAATCTGATGAATCACCGAGGCGTCCGGCATGCCTGTTGGAAAGGCTTGGCTCTGGCACGACTCCAGGCGGATTTGGCGGTCCTCCTGCTGAACACCCTGAAATGGCACAAGATCCTTCATGGCCAGCTTCAGCCGATGGCGCCGAGGTCGGCAGCGTGATTTGAAAAAAAGCACGAGGTCGCCTGAGCGCCACCGTACCCCGTACGCCGAATCTCAATTTCGCCGGGCTTCCTCAAGACCTGACCCCATTCTCCTGCAACCGTAGTCGGACCAGGGCCAGGTGGGACTGGCGGGAAAATTTTCCGGGCGAGGTTCGACCGGGTAGGGGCTGGCCGCATTCGGCCGGTTCCAGTCGTGTTCGGCCAAAGACAGAATCGTGAATCCGGCTTGACGATAGGCGGCCACCACGTCGGCTACTGAGTGGCTTCCATCGCTCTGCAAGGTGTGCGCATGCAGCGCCGCCCGATGATGCTCGACCTTCTGCCAGTCGACTCCCGCATAGGGATTCAGTACGACCACTGGCGCCGGAGGTTCCGCCGCGGAGCGAAAGCGAAAAGGACAGGCATTATTTGCTTGCGTTCTTTTCTAATGACAGAAGAATTTAATGACAGAAAAATGGGGGGGAGGGCGGACTGAGCGTCACGCGATCAGTTCGTCCCAGCTCGATACGATCAGCAGGCGTTCGGTCAGGTCTTCGAGCCGATCGATATCACGCATTGCCTTGATCTGCTGCCGAGTCGCCTCGTCCGCTTCCCCAAACTGCACACGCCCCAGCCGTAGAATCATGCGGTGGAGTTCCCGAATCCGCCCTCTTCTCCACCCCATCTTTTCTCCTATCTTCTCGCCTTCTTGCAAAATCGCTTGGTACGTCACTGATTCTCGCATGGCTATCGATGCTCCTTGAAAGAGTTGTTTTACTTCGTCCGGGGTCTTCAATCGCAGCCCTGTCAAAACGTACGCCGCCACCAGCAGCCGATCCGCCTGGTCCCCAGTTGCTTCGCGCTCGAGCCGCTCTGCCAACTGCCGGACCACCGCTGCTAAGCCGTCCTTCAATCCAAGCGTCTCGGGCAGCTTGCCCAGAACGGCCAACGGCGCCGTCGCCAGCGAGTGTACCCACACCTAATCTTTCACCTAATCTAACGGGTGCTGCGCGGAATTGCGGTAAGATTAGGTGAAAGATTAAGTGAAAGATTAGGGGCCTCGGGTTGCA
>SKKK01000311.1 GCA_007121535.1 Planctomycetaceae bacterium
AGTAAGACTACCATAGGAGAAGACTTTATGGCGAAGAATCGAATTCCCAAGTCTGCCGCGGCCCAGTCCGCGCGAAACGCCGAGGATGCTCCTGCGGCAATGGCCGCCTTGGCACCTGACGAAAAAGTCAACAAATCGCGGTTGATCCAGGACATTCTGGCCGATGCACCCGATCGCGGACCGAAGGATATCGCCGACGAACTGACCGCGATGGGCGTTCCGACGACGCCCAAGTACGTCAGCACGATCAAGACGAACATGAAGACCGCGGCCGGGTTGCCCAAGCGGAAGATCCGGTTGAAAAAAGCCGGTTCACGATCCACTACGTCCTCGAACGTCGCTTCCGGAACGTCGCCACCGCAGACGGCCGCGTTGCCAGCTTCGACGACCGACTCGGCGGCAGCAACGGCGACACGAGAAGCCGGGGCGCCGACGGAACTGACCTTCGAGCATCTCAAGATGGCCAAAGAAATGGCAAGGCAACTGGGCGGCGTGGATCAAGCCCGAGCCGTACTCCAAGCGCTGATGCAACTCACGGAATAACGGGAATCGGATGGAGGATCTGCAACGCGAACCATTCGGACAGACGGTCGACGGGCAGGAGGTCGAGCGATTTACGCTCCGCAGTCAAGGCGGTTTGGTGCTTCGCGCGATCAGCTTCGGGGCGACCGTCACCCAGTTGTGGGTGCCCGACCGCGACGGCCGTTCGGCCGACATTGTGTTGGGCTTCGATGATTTGGATTCGTACCAGTCGCTCAGTCCGTACTTCGGCTGCGTGGTAGGCCGAGTCGCTTTTCGCATCGCTCACGCTCAGTTCGCCCTGGAAGGAACCACCCATCGATTGACTCGAAATAATGGCGATCATCACCTGCACGGCGGGCCGCGGGGATTCAGTTGGCGAGTGTGGCAGGCCGAACCGATCGCGCGAGCCGGGGGGCCTGCGCTTCGCTTCCGCATCGTCAGCGATGACGGGGATCAGGGTTACCCGGGTCGGGTTCAGGCGGAGATCGTGTACCAGGTGACGGACGATCACTGTTTTCTGATCGAGTACTCGGCGGCGACCGATCGGCCGACTCCGATCAACATGACCCATCATGGCTACTTCAACCTGGCCGGCGCCGGGTCGGGCGATATCCTGCAGCACACCTTGCAGGTCGACGCGGATCGATACTCGGAAACCGACGCGGAAACCCTGCCGACCGGCCGATTGCTGCCTGTGACGGGAACGCCGCTCGATTTCCAGCAAACCATGCCGATCGGCCAGCGGGTGGGTCAGGGGACTGGGCGAGTGCCCGGGTATGACCTGGCATACTGCTTGCAAGACGCGGCGGGACAAGTTCGGCGAGTCGCCTCGCTGGGCGATCCAGCCAGCGGGCGGATGCTGGACGTATTGACCGACGCGCCGGCGCTGGTCTTGTACACCGGGAACCAATTGGACGGTAGTTTACAAGGCAAGGCCGGATGCCGTTATCCGCAGTTTGGTGGCGTTTGCCTGGAAACGGGCAATCTTCCCGGCGCCGTGCATCACGCTCACTTTCCTTCTATTGTGGTACGCCCCGAGCAGGTCTACCGTCATACGTGCGTCTATCGATTCCGTGTATCGCCCACCTGATCGGAAGGGATGAAGGACGTGGTCAACAACTTCCAGAGCGACTCGTCGCCAGCCCCCGGTTTTCGCCCGAAACTGGCGGCTGGTGTCCTGCCGCTGACTTTGCTGGCGCTTGTTTGCCTCGGATGCGGAGGATGCCGCCCGTCGGCGCCGGACGGGCGGCCGATTCGCTTGCGTTTAGCGCACGTTTACGAGGTGCGATCGCCGACTCATGCGCACGGCACGGCCCACCTGCCCGATCGGATCGCGTCCGCCGACGTGGGCCTGCAACTGACGGTTTATCCCGCGGCGCAATTGGGCAGCGAGGAAGAACTGTTGGAGCAGTTGGTGGCCGGTGAGCTGGAATTGGCGATCGCCGGCCCGTCGTTCCTGGCGATGTGGTATCCCGAGCTGGGCGCTTTCGACGCGGCTTACGCCTTTCGCGACCTGGATCACATGCTGCAGGTCGCGCACGGGCCGCTGATCCAACCGTTGTGGGATGAATTGCTGCATCGGTATGGCGTGCGAGTGTTGGATACGTGGGTGTATGGTGCGCGGCATATCACTTCGAATCGACCGATCCGTCACCCGGACGACCTCCGCGGTTTTCGCTTGAGGCTGCCGGCGGCGCGCGTGTGGCAGGCGTCCGGCGAGGCGTTGGGGGCCAGTCCGATGCCGGTGGCCTTTGCCGAGGTGTACATGGCGTTGCAGCAAGGGCTGGCCGACGGGCAGGAGAACCCCATCCCCACGATCCAGGCGATGGGCTTTCACGAGGTCCAAAGTCACCTGAATTTGACGGGGCACATCCAATCCTCGATCCAGATCCTGGTCAACGAGCGCGTTTGGCAGCGCTTGACCGTCGATCAACAAGTTGCCTTGAAGCAAGCCATTCGGGGCTTGGGGGACCAAGTCTATCAGGGAACGGTGCTTGACGAGCAGCAGATCCTGGAGCGCTGGCGCGATCAGCGGGTGCTGGAAGTGGTCGAGGACGTCGATCGAGACGCTTTTCGCAGCCGCGCCAGGCAATACTTTGCCACCGGGTTTCCGTTCAGCAGCCTGTATCAAACAATCAGCGACTGGGACTGGGACCCCTTGTTGACGACGCCCGTTTCCGGCGACGATATAAACGGTCCGGAATCGAGGACCGGTGCGGAGGAACCATGAAACATCAAGAGGGGCAACGAGCGGCTTCGGTTGGCGGGGTGCGTTGGCTGGTAGCCGTCGAACGCGCGCTTTCGGCGGCCTTGTTGTTGATGATCCTGGGCACGATGAGCGCTCAAGTCGTGGCCCGCTACGTGCTGCATGCACCGATTTCGTGGAGCGAAGAATGGGCGCGTTTCGTGCTGATCTGGTTGGCCTTCCTGGCAGCGGCCATGGTGATGGCGGAAGGCCAGCATATCGCGGTCGACTTGCTCTCTCGGTGGCTGGGAAATAAAGGCAAGAGGCGCTTGGAGTGCTTTTGGAATGGCGTCGTCGTGTTGGCATGCCTGGTTTTGTTGATCGGAGGATTTCGCTTTGTCTGGGGGGTCGGTTTGGTCGGCTCGCCGGCCTTGGGTATCTCCAGAAGCTACTGGTATGGAGCAGCGAGTGTCGGGTTGGCGCTGATCGCCGTGCATGGTGTCATCAACATCCTGGCCGCGTTGCATGGTGACCGATCGGAAACGGGCGATGGCATCGAGCGGAACGTTGCCGCACCCCATGACGGGAGCCGCTCATGATCCTGACGTTCTTGATTCTCGGCATGCTGGGACTGTTGGCGCTTCGAGTCCCCGTGGCGTTCGCGTTGCTGATTCCCTGCCTGGTCTACGTCACCGTCTCGCAGGACATTTCGTTGGGCGTGGCCCAGCAGCGAATCGTTGCCGGATTGAACTCATTCCCCTTGCTGGCCGTTCCTCTATTCATCATGACCGGCTACCTGTGCAATGCGGCCGGGTTGGCCGATCGGCTGTTCCGGTGGCTGATGGCTTTGCTGGGCCGGGTTCCGGGCAGCTTGGGCTACGTGAACGTCGGCAGCAGCCTGATGTTTTCCTGGATGAGTGGTGCAGCGATTGCGGATGCTGCGGCCCTGGGTTCGATCCTGGTTCCCGCGATGCGCAAACGGGGCTACGACAATGGATTCGCCTTGGGTTTGACGGGGGCTTCGTCCATGCTGGGACCGATCATGCCGCCCAGCATCCCCGCGATCATCTATGCGGTTACGGCGGGCGTTTCGATCGGGGCCTTGTTCTTCGCCGGTG
>SKKK01000331.1 GCA_007121535.1 Planctomycetaceae bacterium
GAACGACCGTCGTTGGCGGTCCATGACCGAGGCTACCAAGACGAAGGACTGCAATGGGTGGAGACATGGGACGAGTACGTCGCCTTCCGGCAGAGCCTCACGTCCCCCGTCCATCGCGGAGTGCTGAGGCATCTGGTCGAAGGGGACTGCCCGACCTCCATCGCGTGCTCGCTCGACCTGCCGGCCTCGACGGTGCGACGAACGATCGATTCGCTCCAGGAACGGTTCTCGCAGTTCCGCGAAGGATCCGTGGGCTGCGCATTACCTGGCAGAAAGCGTCGATCAAATGAGTGAGGCCATTCCTTTCCCAGATGATCCTTAATATGGTGAATACGTGTTAGTCATTAAAGTTATTCGTACAGTCATTCTGGTACGATTTCGCCAATTTTTTGACGAATTCGCAAGATAGTTGGCGGAAAAGGCACTTTGGAAGTCTCTATATAAGTAGTAGCAGGCGCTTCGCGCAAGAGAGGATTGAGGACAATGGCCAGTTTCAGCGGTCCGATGAGATCGGCAATGACGTTGATCGAATTGCTGGTGGTGATGGCCATCGTGGGGGTGTTGGTCGCCTTGCTGTTTCCCGCCGTCCAGATGGCTCGCGAGTCGGTGCGGAGGGTGCAGTGTGCCAATAACCTGAAGCAGATCGGTTTGGCCTTGCATGCGTACCACGACACGCATCGCGTGCTGCCGTTCGGGTGCGGCGCCGACCGGGACGTCGTCACTTCGTCGATCGGCGACGCGGACGATCGCCGCTATTCGGCACACTCGCAACTGCTTCCGTTCCTGGAGCAACGGCCCGTGCATGCCTTGATCGATTTCCGCGTGGCCCCGTTTCATCCGTACGGCAACGCGGCGATGGGCAGGCCCGAAGTTTACGCGGATCCCGAGACGCTGGTGGTCAACGGGGCGGCGGCGGTGATCGAGATCGCGGTGTTCTTGTGCCCTTCGGACGGCAACCGGCTGGAGAGTCCCTGGGGCCCGAACAACTACCGCTCGTGCAACGGCAGCACGTGGTCGGGACGCAGCGGGGACGGGATGTTCGGGCAGTACAGCCGGATCTCGTTCGCCGACATCAAGGACGGGCTGTCGCAGACGGCGGCGTTCAGCGAGCGCGTCAAGGGTTCGTGGACGCACAACTGGTTCGATCCGCTGGGCGACCTGGCCGATCTGGCCGGAATCTGGACCGAGGAGACGTTTCGCAGCGCGTGCGAGATGCTGACGCCCCAGTCCGCCGGAACCTATCCCCAGAATGCGGACGGGGGCCAGACGTGGCTCGAAGGGAACATGAATTGGACCCGGTACAACCACCTGCTTCCACCCAACCGGGTCGCCTGTAAGAACGGGCTGACCTGGGACGGCGTGGCCATGCCGGCTTCGAGTCGCCACGTGCGCGGGGTGAACGTCGTATTCGGGGACGGCGCTGTACGCTTCGTCGCTGATAACGTGGATCAGGCGGTGTGGGCAGCCCTCGGCACCATCGCGGGCGCCGAGACGGTGACGATCGATTGAGGCGGGGACTCGAACGGGAGTAACCACGAATCACACGAATTGCACGAAATCAAAGCGAATATTCCATGCAGACGAAGTATTGGTCGCGTTCACTTCAGGCGGTGTTGCTGGGCTGGCTGTTTGCGAGCGGTTCGGGGGCCGCCGAGTATACCCTGGATTTCCGTAATCATAGCTTCGACAATCGCCGTTTGCGGCTGATCGGTACCGGCGCGACCGCGCTGCTGAAGCCGGCGGCGGAAGGGTTGTCGGTATCGCTTCCGGCGGGCACTGCTTTGGACGAAGTGGGGTTCGCGCCGCGGTTCCCCTTACGGGGCGATTTCCAGATCACGCTGGACTACAAGATCGTGGATGTCACGCGGCCCAAGCAGGGATATGGCGTCGGGCCGGGGATCTATGTGATGACGGCCTCGGAAGACCGTCAGGCCGCGACGCTGGGTCGGGTGTTCCGAGTGAAGGAGGGCCACGTGTTCACGGCTCACCAAGCGCGGGAAAGCGATGGTGACGGCTCACGGCAACAGAGCGTCCGGTTCTTCGATACCGAGGCGGACCAGGGGCAATTGCGGCTGGAACGGATCGGCAACCGCTTGCAGTATTCCGTCGCGGGCAGCGACGGATCGTGGCGGATGCTCCACGAGACCGAGTTCACCGATGCCGACGTGACGCTGGCGCGGATGGCGCTGAACCGCAACGGGGCCGGGGACACGATCCCGGCAACGGTGCTCTTCCGCAGCGCGGTCATCCGAGCGGACCGCTTTGTGGGCGACGACGATGGTTTCGCGATGTGGTGGCTGACGCTGATGCTGTTAGTGCTGGTGCTGGGCGGTTCGAGTGCCGCCGGCGTTTTGCTGGTCAGGAAGCGAAAGGGTCGTGCCTAGTGAGCGGTGATCGATCATGGATGCTGACCGGCGCGCTCCTTCTGGGCATCGGGCTGGTGGCTGCCGGGGCACGGCTGTACGGCCTGGACGCGAAACCATTGTGGCTGGACGAGACGCTGTCCTGGCGTCTGCAGAGTTTTCCGCTGGGGTTGCTGCTGGAGCGGACGGGTTCCGCAGCGACGGTTCATCCGCCTTTGCATTTCGTGATCCTGCACGTCTGGACGCCTTTCTTCGGCGACTCGCACTTTGCGCTGCGGTTGCCCTCGGCCCTGTTCGGCGTACTCTCCGCCCTGGCCATTTACCCGTTGGCCCGCGATCTGGCCGCGATGTCCTTCCGCGGCGCAAACGTTGCGGCGCGATCCCGCTCGGCGGGCCTGTTGGCATCGGCGCTGGTCGCGATCAGCCCGTACCACATTCACGCGGCGCATCAGGCTCGGCCGTACACGCTGGGGATTTTGCTGGCCATCGTCAGCACGTGGCTGTTGCTGCTGGCGTTGCGGGCGCGAACGCCGCGCAGGACGATGACCGCCTGGCTGCTGTATGCCGTGTCGGTGTTGGGGTTCCTGTACACGCACCATCTGGGCCTGTTTTCGGTGTTGGCTCAAGGCTTGTTCGCCGCCGCGATCCTGTTCCCGTTCCGGGGTTCCGCCGCTGCCGCAGTCGCGGAGCCGGCGATGTGGTACCGCTTGGCGCGCCGTTGGGCGTTGGTGGCCGCGGCCGTGGTGATCGTCGGCTACTTGCCGTGGGTGCCCAGGGTCTTTGCCCAATCGGAGAATTTGCGAACGGCCTGGTCGCGGTCTCTGCGGCCTGCCGAGTTGCTGCAACTGCCGACGTCCGCATTGCTGGCGGCGGCGGACAGCATTCCCGAAGAGTCGTTACCGTTCGCGGCCGGAACGCTGACCGTGCTGTTGGGCGTGTTGGCTTTGACGGCCTGGCGGGGAGGTCCCGCGGGCGCCCTGGTGGTCCTGATGAGCCTCGTTCCACCGTTGTTGCTGCTCTTGTATTCCACCCAGTCGATGCGGTCGATTTTCACGGCGCGGTACCTGGCGTTCGCCCAGCCGTTTTGGCTGATCGCCTTTGCCCTGTTGGTCTGTCGGCCCCATGATCGGCCGTTGCGGATCGGTCTGGGGCTGCTGCTGGTTTTCTGGTCGGCCGTGTCGTGCGTCGAGCACGAAGAGATCTTGGGACGGATGCACCATCCGGGCATGCCGGCGGCGGTGGAACGTCTCCTGGCCCAACGCCGCGACGGCGAGCCGGTGATCGCCCAAAGCCCGGAGATGTTGTTCAAGCTGCTGTACTACTCCGACGGATCGTACCGGCCGTGGCTGCTGGTCGACGTGCCGGACCGTCACCAGCAGTTCTGCGCGGCTCAATTGCTGGACGAGGACTTGGTGACGCAGGAGCAGGTCTGGGCCGAAGCGCCGGAAGGCATTTGGAC
>SKKK01000160.1 GCA_007121535.1 Planctomycetaceae bacterium
ATTCTCGCTACATCGGCTTGGCCCTGCCGCGGTTTCTGGCTCGCACACCCTATGGAGCGAAGACCAACCCGGTCGACGAGTTCGCTTTCGAGGAGGATGTCGAGGGTGCGGTACACGAGAGCTATTGCTGGGCCAATTCGGCCTATGCCATGGCGTTGAACATCAATCAGTCGTTCAAGTTCTACGGTTGGTGCAGCCGCATTCGGGGCGTCGAATCGGGCGGTGCGGTGACGGATTTACCCACACACACGTTCCCCACCGACGACGGCGGCGTGGATATGAAGTGCCCGACGGAGATCGCCATCAGCGACCGCCGCGAAGCCGAGTTGGCTAAGAACGGGTTTATGCCGCTGATCCATAAGAAGAATTCCGACTTCGCGGCTTTCATCGGTGCTCAGTCGCTGCAGCAACCCGCGGAGTACGACGACCCCGATGCCACGGCCAATGCGAATCTGGCGGCGCGGCTGCCGTACCTGTTTCCCACGTGCCGCTTCGCCCACTATCTGAAGTGCATTGTCCGCGATAAGATCGGGTCGTTCAAGGAACGCGATGATATGCAGATCTGGCTGAACCGCTGGATCTCGCAATACGTCGAATCCGATCCGTCGACAGCCAGCGAAGCAGCCAAGGCCATGCGCCCACTGGCGGCGGCGGAAGTTGTTGTCGAGGAAGTTGAGGGGAATCCTGGTTACTACAACTCCAAGATTTTCCTGAGGCCCCACTATCAGTTGGAAGGTCTGACGGTATCGTTGCGTTTGGTTTCCAAACTGCCGTCGGCCAAAGGTTAAGTAGGAATGCGTCCGCGTCGGCGGGGCTCGGCCTTCGAGTCGTGCCTGGTCGTCGCGGCCTTGTCGATGAGCTGGTTTTTTCTCCAATTTGTTACGAAAGGAGGCAGGCCATGATCCTGCTCGGTTTGCAAGAGGGTTCTCCCGGAATCAAGGGTGACTGTGATATCGAAGGTTACAAGGAGTGGATCGCGTGCACTTCGATCAATTGGTCCCTGACTCGCGAATTCAAGGAAAGTGCCAAGGCTGGCAGCAAGGACCTTTTCACGGGCGTGACGGACATCCCGCCTATTACCATCCAAAAATCGTTCGACAAATCCTCCGTGCAGTTGATGAAGTTCGCTTGCGGCGGCGGCAAGATGTGTGACTATGCCGAGATCCACATGCTGACCACGGGCGAAGACATGGAAAAGGCTCAGAACAACTGGTACCTGAAGTTCCGCTTGTTCAATCCGATCCTGGCCAGTTGGAGTATCGATGGGAGTGAGGATGAACGTCCCGCTGAGACGATCAGCCTTTGGTACTACAAGGTGCAATTGAAGTATCGGCCCTTCGACGGTCAAAAGTTCCTGGACGACGTGCCCCTGCGAGGCTGGGACCGCCTGGGCCACAAAGCTTGGGACGCCTGACGAGGCGTATCCCGCGGTACGCATCAAGCAGGCTGTGGAGAAACGCGATGGGCTCTGTGCCGATGCCGTGAAGGCGCGGCAGTTCGGTTGCTCGCAGCCTGCTTGTCGGGATGTACATCGAGCCGAAAGAGAAACGAGGTCTTACCATGGCAGCGCTGGACGCGCTTCGAGACGGCGATCTGGACCAGGCGTTGGCAGAACTGCAACAGGAGATCCGACGGTCTCCTGCCGATGCATCGTTGCGCGTGTTCCTGTTCCAATTGCTGACGGTCCAGGGCCAATGGGATCGGGCGTTGGTCCAGTTGAACACGGCGGCCGAACTCGATCCCATCGCGCTGGCCATGGCGCAGATGTATCGCGAGGCGTTGCGGTGCGAGGTCTTTCGCGCTGACGTGTTCGCGGGAAAACGATCGCCGCTGATTTTCGGTGAGCCGCCTGCCTGGATCGGGTGGCTGGTCGAAGCGTTGCGTTTGACGGCCGAGAACCGGCATGATGCCGCCGGGGAACTTCGCGATCGGGCGTTCGAGGCAGCTCCGGCCACGGCCGGCACGATCGACGAACAGCCTTTCGAGTGGATCGCCGATGCCGATCCGCGAATGGGACCGGTCCTGGAAGCGATCGTCGCGGGCCGATACTTCTGGATTCCGGTCCAAAACATCAACAGCATTCGTCTGGAGCCGCCGACGGATCTTCGCGACGTTGTCTGGATGCCGGCGCAGTTTACCTGGTCCAATGGTGGTGACGCCGTCGGTTTGATCCCCACGCGATATCCGGGGTCCGAGCACAGCACCGACCCGCTGGTGCGACTGGCACGCAAAACCCAGTGGATCGATGCCGGAGGGGGGCAGTTGGGACTGGGCCAGCGGATGCTGGCCACCGACAAGGACGATTTTCCATTGTTGGATATCCGCCAGATTGAATGTGGGGTGCAGGATGGCCGAACTGACGGTTCGTGAACGGCTGCAACCGTCTCTGCTGGATCGTTTGACGGACGACGAACCGCAGAAGAAGTCGGAGTCGCGCGAGCAACGCGTCATTTCGCTCGAGCGGCTTCGAGCGGGTGTGTTGCGGGATTTGAGTTGGCTGCTGAACACGGGCAATTTGGCGCAGACCGAGGATCTGGAGCCCTACCCGGAAGTTGCCCGTTCGGTCGTCAACTATGGTACCCGCGATCTGTCGGGAATTACGGCTTCGTCTCTATTGCTGGACAGTTTGGCGCGCATGATGCGCCAGGTCATTTTCGATTTCGAGCCGCGCATCCTCCGCGACAGCTTGACGGTGCGGGCGATCGGAGAAGAACAGCAGATGAATTTGAATGCGGTGACGTTTGTGATCGAAGGGACCCTCTGGGCCCAACCGATCCCGTTGCGGATGTTTATGAAGACCGAGGTCGACTTGGAGACCGGATACGTCAACGTACGGGAAGAGTCCGGTCGTTGATCGTCGCCCGCTCCGGTGTCCCAAGCCAAGGAGAATCGATCCGATGGATCCCCGTCTGCTCGCTTACTACAACCGGGAGTTGCAGCACGTGCGCGAAATGGGCGCCGAGTTCGCTCGTACGTTCCCGAAGATCGCCGGACGCTTGGCTTTGGAAGAATTCGAGTGCGCTGATCCCTATGTCGAACGCCTGCTGGAAGGAATGGCATTTCTGGCGGCCCGCATTCAGTTGAAACTGGATTCGCATTATCCCGACTTTGCCCAACATCTGTTCGAAATCGTCTACCCCCACTACGTCGCCCCCACTCCGTCGATGGCGGTGGTCCAGTTCCAGCCGGACCTGAACGAGGGGGCGCTGGCCGAGGGCGTCCGTGTGCCGCGTGGCACGATGTTGCGGGGGCAGATCGGCCGAGGCGAGCAGACGGCGTGCCGCTACCAAACCACCGACGAAACGCTGCTTTGGCCACTGGAGGTTCGCCGCCTGGACTACTTCACTCGCGACGAGGCGTTGCGAAACGTGCCGGACGTGGCCGGCACGCGGGCGGGGCTGCGGATGGTCCTGGGCGCCACCGGTGGTTTGACGTTCGACAAGATCAGCCTGGAACGTCTGCGTTTGTTCCTCCGAGGCTCGGGCGATCTGACGGTCGCTTTGTACGAACAGCTATTGGCCAACACGGTGGCGGTGATCGTCCGGCCCAAAGAGTCGCCGGAGGCTTGGCAACTGGCGATCGATCCGCGCGAAATCCGGCGAGTCGGCTTTCGGGACGACCAGTCGATGCTGCCATTCGGTCCGCGCTCGTTCCAAGGGTATCGGTTGCTACACGAGTACTTCGCGCTGCCGGAACGCTTCCTGTCCGTGGAATTGGGAGGGCTGGCTCCTGCGCTGCAGCGATGTCCCGATCGAGAATTGGAAATCTTCGTGTTGTTCGATCGCGCGAATCGAGTGCTGGAGAATCGCGTCGATGTCTCGCTGCTGGCCCTGCACTGTTGTCCGGTTGTCAACCTCTTTCCCCGGCGGGCTGACCGGATTCACCTGGACCAGCATCACTACGAATTTCACATTGTACCGGACCGTACGCGTCCGTTGGATTACGAGCCGTACCAGATCATGGAGGTCATCGGCTACGGCGAAGGCGACCAACAGCAGACGTTCTGCCCGTTTTTCGCCGCGTTCGACCGGCCTCGGCGCGAGGGCTTGGCGGAACGGCGAAGTCGAGGCACGGCCTGTTACACGTCGCGGCGTACTTTTCGCGTGCTGTCGGAGAAACAGCGGGATGTAGGAGCCCGTACCAGCTATATCGGCAGCGAAATGTTCATCGCTCTGGTCGATGTCCAACAAGCGCCCTATTCCAGTGACCTGCGACAGCTTGGTGTGTCGCTGCTGTGCACCAACCGCGATCTGCCGTTGCTGATGCCGGTCGGCGTCGGTCCGACGGATTTTACCTCCGAATCCAGTCTGCCGGTGCGGTCGATCCGCATTTTGGCCGGACCGACACGGCCTCGGCCGCCGCTGTCCTACGGCTCGGGAGACGTCGCTTGGAGGTTACTGAACCATCTATCCCTGAATTACGCATCCCTGGTCGACGATCCTCGGCGAGGTGGGGCGGCGGCGCTGCGGGAGTTGTTGGCCGTATACGCCGATCTGGCGGAACCACACGTGCGGAAACAGATCGATGGCGTCCGGTCGGCGGTCGCCAAGCCGGTGACGCGGTCGATTGTGTCGGACGGTCCGCTGGCTTTTGCGCGCGGTCAGCAGGTCACGCTGACCTTGGACGAGGAGGCCTTCGAAGGCACCGGCGTATTTCTCCTGGGAGCGGTGTTGGAGGAATTCTTTGCGCGTTACGTTTCCATTAATTCGTTTACTGAGACCGTCGTACGTACGATGGATCGGGGAGAGATCAAACGATGGCCGGTCCGGATGGGGCAGCGGCAGAGCTTGTAGCTTTTTGGAACGAGCTTGCCAGTGCCCCGCACAAATTCGATTTCTTCCATGCGATGCGCCGCCTGGAGTGCGCTGCTGCGGATCATCCTCGATTGGGCGAAAGTGCGCGGGCCAAGGATGATCCGGTTCGTTTGAGTCAAGACCCTTCGCTCGTCTTCGCCCCGCGGACCATCCAAGCCGTGGTCCGAGGGCCCGATGACGTTCCGCCTCGACTGGAAGTTCAGTTCTTGGGCCTGTTCGGCCCCAACGGCCCGTTGCCGTTCCATTTGACGGAATATGCGCGAGACCGCATCCGGCAGCATGGGGACGCGACGTTCGCTCGTTTCGCGGATATCTTTCACCATCGCCTGTTATCGCTTTTTTTCCGAGCTTGGGCCAATGCCCAACCGACGGTGAATCTCGACCGGCCGGACGCGGATCGATTTGCCAATAGCGTCGGTGCGCTGATCGGTCTGGCCAGTCCGGCGGCCCAAAACCGCGACACGGTTGACGACCATGCCAAACTGCATTTCGCCGGCTTGATGTCAGCCGGACCGCGACATCCCGGCGGGTTGCAAGCGATCCTGGAGGATTACTTTGGCCTGCCGGTACGGTTGGACGAATTTGTCGGCCGGTGGACGGAAATCCCGGCCGAATGCCGCTGCATGCTGGGATCGGAAACCAGTCGGCCGATGCTGGGCAGGAACACGTCCATCGGCTCGCACGTTTGGGACTGCCAGCAAACCTTTCGCATCGTGATCGGGCCCGTCGCGTGGTCGGACTACCGGCGGCTGCTGCCGGGCGGTGAGAGCCTGGTCAAGTTGGTCGACCTGGTCCGCAACTATCTGAACGACGAACTGATTTGGGAATTGCAACTGATCCTGCTGAAAGAGCAGGTCCCTCGGGTGCGTCTGGGAACGGAGGGCCACTTGGGGTTGAATGCGTGGATCGAGCCGGACGGCTTGGTCCGCGACGCGGACGATTTCTGGTATCACCCGCAATTGGAACAAGACCTGCAGCACACCCCGTGGCTGGCTCGCAATCTGGCCGAACTGCACGATGACGAGATGGAATCCCATGTCCGGGCGTCTACGCCTATCACTCCGGAGAATTGATTCATGCCCGATATCCCCCGCACTTCGCTGTTCGGCAAGCTGAACCCGATCGCCTACAAGGCCATCGAGGGAGCGACCGTCTTCTGCAAAATGCGAGGCAACCCCTATGTGGAACTGGTCCATTGGTTCCACCAGTTGTTGCAACTGCCCGATTCCGACCTGCATCGCATCGTCAAGCACTTTAGCCTGGACCTCAGCCGATTGGCGCGAGATCTGACCGAGTCGCTGGATCGGTTGCCGCGCGGATCGACCTCGATTTCCGATCTCTCCTCCCAAATCGAGGATGCCGTCGAACGCGGTTGGGTATACGGCACGCTGCTGTTTCAGGACAGCCAGGTGCGCACCGGTTATCTGCTGGTGGGAATGCTCAAGACCCGCAACCTGGCCCTGGCATTGACGGGTATTTCCAAAGAGTTTCAAAAGGTTCATGCGGATGAACTGACCGAACGTTTCCGAAAGGTCGTGGACGGATCGCCCGAGGAACAATTGGCGGCGGCGGACGGTTCGCAACTGGCCAGCGCGGCGCCGGGCGAGGCAAGCGGTGCGCTGCCACCGGCCCCGATGGGCAAGCAAGAGGCGCTGCGGCGCTTTACCGTGGACCTCACCGATCGGGCTCGAAAGGGAGAGATCGATCCGATCGTCGGCCGCGACGAAGAGATCCGGCAAATCGTCGACATTCTGATGCGCCGCCGCCAAAACAACCCGATACTCACGGGCGAAGCCGGGGTGGGAAAGACCGCCGTCGTCGAAGGCTTTGCCCTGCGCATCGCCGCTGGCGACGTGCCGCCCCCGTTGAAGGACGTCTCGCTGTTGACCCTGGATATCGGATTATTGCAGGCCGGGGCCAGCATGAAGGGTGAATTCGAACAACGGCTGCGCCAGGTGATCGACGAAGTCCAAGCGTCGGAGAAGCCGATCATCCTGTTCGTGGATGAAGCGCACACGCTGATCGGCGCAGGCGGCGCGGCCGGCACGGGCGACGCGGCCAATTTGCTCAAGCCGGCCTTGGCCCGCGGTACGTTGCGGACCGTGGCTGCCACAACGTGGGCCGAGTACAAAAAACATATCGAAAAGGATCCGGCACTCACCCGCCGCTTCCAGGTCGTACAGGTCGGCGAACCCAGCGAGGAAAAAGCCATCCTGATGATGCGCCGCATGGCCTCGGTGATGGAGCAACATCACCAGGTCCAAGTGTTGGACGAGGCCATCGAGGCCGCCGTGCGGCTTTCGCATCGGTACATTCCGGCCCGCCAATTGCCCGATAAATCGGTCAGTCTGTTGGACACCGCCTGTGCACGGGTCGCGATCAGCCAACATGCGGTACCGGCCGAAGTGGACGACTGCCGCCGGCGGATCGAGGCTTTGGAGACGGAATTGGAGATCATCCAACGCGAGACGGTGGTAGGAGTGGAAACGGCGGCGCGCAGTGCCGCCGCCGAAGCGAAATTGGCCGAGCAGCGCGAGCACTTGCAGCAGTTGGACGCCCGCTGGACCAGCGAGCGTGAATTAGTCGAGAAAGTGCTCGATCTCCGTGCCCAACTGCGAGGGAATCTGGGGAAGGTCGAAGGTACCGCCAGCAAACTGGAACAAGCGGCCGACGCCGCGGCCGCTGCGACGCCCGTGCAAACGGCCGACAGCGACGACAGCGACGACAGCGACGACAACGCCGACGGCGACGACGAGCAACTGTCCGCCGAACAGCGTGCAACGCTGCTCGCGGAACTCAAGGATTTGCAACGTGAATTGCACGAACTGCAAGGCGAAACCCCCTTGATCTTGCCAACGGTCGACGAGCAGGCCGTAGCCTCGGTGGTGCAGGATTGGACCGGCATCCCCGTCGGCCGGATGGTCAAGAACGAGATCGAGACGATCTTGAGATTGGCCGATCTGTTGAACGAACGGATCATCGGCCAACGGCATGCCTTGGAACAGATCGCCCGACGCATCCAGACGTCGCGAGCCGCGTTGGACAACCCCCAGAAACCCATCGGTGTGTTCATGTTGGCCGGTCCGTCGGGAGTGGGCAAGACCGAAACGGCGTTGGCGCTGGCCGAGGCGCTGTATGGCGGCGAGCAGAACGTGATCACGATCAACATGAGCGAATTTCAAGAAGCGCACACGGTCAGCACGCTCAAAGGCGCGCCACCCGGCTACGTGGGCTATGGCGAAGGCGGTATCCTGACCGAAGCCGTACGCCGCCGGCCTTACAGCGTCGTGCTGTTGGACGAGGTCGAAAAGGCCCATTCGGACGTGCACGAGATCTTCTTCCAGGTGTTCGACAAGGGTTGGATGGAGGACGGCGAGGGCCGTTTTATCGACTTCAAGAATACCCTGATCCTGCTGACGACCAACGCCGGGACCGACCTGATCGCCAACATGTGCAAGGATCCCGAACTGATGCCCGATCCCGAGGGATTGAATAAGGCCCTGAGGCAGCCGCTGTTGCAAGTCTTCCCGCCGGCCCTGCTCGGCCGCTTGGTGGTCATCCCGTATTATCCCCTGAGCGACGAGATGATCGGCAGCATCGCCCGCCTGCAATTGCGGCGCATCGAAAGGCGGATCGGCGAAAACCATGAAATCCCCTTCACCTACGATGACGACGTGATTGATCTGATCACCAACCGTTGCACCGAACTGGAAAGCGGTGGCCGGATGATCGACGCCATCCTGACCAATACCGTGCTGCCCGCGATCAGCCGCGAGCTGCTGAACCGCATGGTGGCCGGTTCGCCGACGATAGGGGTGCATGTATCTGTGGACAACGGCGAATTCGCCTACTGCTTCGATTAGGCTTCTTCTTCCAGGAGGCATTCCCATGGCGGACACGAAGGTCATATTCAAGAAAAACTTGTTGATCGTCGAAAACAGCGATTTGATCCGAGCGGCCCGGACGCCGGCCAGCAAGCAACTGCTGCAGATCTCGCCGCTGTGTGTCGCCACCGAGATCAACCTTGCCGGCGTCGCAACGAATGCGGGCCTGGAAATCAAACTGATCAAGGCGGCGCGCGACAAGGCGGATGCCATCCAGAAGGACTTGCTGAAGCAGCTCAAGCAATTGGTGGACGACCTGACCGTGTTGCGCAAGCAGGATGAACAGGGGAATGACAAAGCCGGCGATTCCGCAGAGAAGCGCGTCAAGACGGTTGACAACAACATCGACCAAACGCTGGTCGACTTCGGTTATGAGGTGCGCGGGGCGTTGAAGAAATTCGTCATCGAGGAAGCACGCAAGATTGTAAAAGAATTGGATGAATGGGACAGTCAATTGCGAAAGTATCGCAAAGAACTGGAATCGGCCGACAAAGAAGCACTCAAGTCGCTGGGGAAGCTCAAGAAGGACGCAGAACAGAACGAGAAGAAGGCGATTCAAAAGGTCCTTGACGAACTCCGGAAACTGAGCAAGCTGGTCGCCCAGCGATCGGCGATCGTCACCAAGATGCTCGGCGAATACAAGAAATGGGGTACGAGTGGCGGCAAGAAGGATGCCTGGGGCAAACCCCTAGAACGCGATATATCCACCGTCAAGTCCATGAAGGATCTTCCCGCTCAGGGCTTGGACAAGGCGACCAGTGAAATGGTCCGCGTTGCCAAGAAGTTGTAGCGATCCCGACTCAGGATCGTTGACCAAGTGAGGAGTCTTGCGGATTGAATGCTGCAACCTTTGATCGACTCGGGTTCGCGCTGGCCTTGGCGTGCTTGGTCGGGCTCGTTTTTTTGCCACTGTGGTTGATCTATCTCTATCAACATGACAGCATTCAGGTGGTGGATCGGCCGTCCAGCGAAATCGCGGTGGGGATCGCGGTGGTCCTGCGAGCCACCATACGGCGGTGGCTGCGAGCCGGTTCGCGAAATCTGTTGCGCACCACATTGGGAACGTATTCTCGAGCCTCTGCCCGAACGCTGACGCGGCGGGTCGTCAAATCGACCACTCGCATTCTGATGGGATTGCTGGTAAGAGTCGAGCCCGATCAAGCGGAAGGCGACGATGGCGCGGCGTCGGACTCGCCTTGGCGATCCGTGGTTGGACTGCTGGTTGGATTTGTGGCCCTCTGTCTTTCGTTCTGGGGAGTGCTTTCGCTCCAGTCCTACGACGATCTGATGACGATCACACAATCCGGACAACTCTCTGTCGGGATGGCCTCGCTACTGGCGGGGACTCCTTTGCTGGTGTATGCAGCGGCCGTTTCCCTGGGAGGACGAATCTGGGGCGTCAAGATCCAGTTTCAAACGGCCGTCGACGGCCTGCTGCTGCAAGGGTATTTCACCGGCGCCGGTTCCTTCCTGCCGATGACAACGGATGTCGAGTATGAGGGACCGGCCGAATCGAAACATTGCGTGGCGGCCGTTGCCCTGGGCTCGCTATATTTGATGCACCTGCTCCTCAGTGCCGTCGCAGACTGGACCGGATCGACGCTGCCCCTGTTCGCCGGGACGATGTTCCTGACCTACTGCTTTGTCTACTCGTTCCCGATCCGACCGTTCGAGGGCTTTTATCTTTGGTCGCACAGCCGGTTGCTCTGGCTGGGCTTCTGGATCCCCATCGTTCTGTCCTTCATCTACAGCCTACCCGATTCATTTGCCAACCTTCTCTAGGACTGTTGGCAAGGAGGGCACGTCATGCCAGGCGAACCGCAGCAAACCAATCACAATCGGCAGAGGATGGCGATCCTGCTGATCATCTTTGCCTGGACGTATCTGTACAACATGTTGCTCAAGGGGTTGGGTCCGGTTCGGAGCTTCTTCGCCATCGTGGACACGATCAGCGACGATTTTGTGATGGGCGCCTTTCTGACGATTGGCATCGGAGTGGCGATCGTGTTCGTCTATTCCTTCACCAAGCTCTACACGCAGATCATCGCCAACATCTATTCGTTTCGGATCATCGAGGATCTGCTTTACACGGATCTGAAGGAAGGCCGCTATGCGACGTTCTTCCATAAGATCATCCGTTTCGAGGAACAGCCCCATCCCGACGCAACTTGCCCGACGCGAGTCAGTTCGTTGTTGTTCTCATTCTCGTTCGTCTATGTTATGAGCTGGATCTACGTGGTATTGTTTAGTGAAGCGTTGTTTTTCGTGTCATGGAGTGCCGGCGTCGACCTGCCGATCGACCAGGGAAATCTGCTGCTGTTGCCCACGTTGGCCTTGGCGATTCCTTTTTCGGCACGCGTGATGGCATTTGTACGATATCCGTACGCCCAGGACTATGCGGATTTCATGCCGGGCGCCGTATTTGTCCTGTTGCTGGTCGCGGCACTCGGCACGCTGTTCGAGTCGGAAGACCAGAAGTTCTTTCTGGCCAGCGTGTTTGGCAACCCGGAATACCGGTTGATCTTCCTGAGGAACGGGGCGTTCTTGGCTTTCGTGCCGGTATTCTTTGAAGCCTGTTTCTGGATCTACGAGCTTTATCGTGAAGAAAGTCGCGGCAGTTCGCGTTCAACCTCGGAAGCAAGTACCTCGACAACGGATTTCAGTATCGAAAAAGACGCTGATGTATCTGCGAGTCGCTGAAATCTGGGCCAATCCCCCGCTCTTGGATCGCGGCTACCCCATCTACTGCGGCTTCGACGCCGACCGCCGACAGATTCTAGTGCGTTGTCTAGGCGAAAAACGCGGATTGTGAGCGGCACGGCGCTAGCCGCCGGTCCTCGACGCCACCGGCGGCTAGCGCCTTGCCGCTCACTCATCGCGACCCAAAGATTTCGCCTAGACAACGCACTAGCGATTTTATCGCTGTGACCTTGCTCACGCCTGTCGGGATCGCCGAGCGTCTCTGTTTTGACTGGCCGTCAAATTCATTCGATCTGGAAAAGTCGTGTTAATCCTCAAGACCGGCACGATCGATGCCGATAAAAGCGCAACGTCAAGATTCCTTGACAACCAGCCGTCCCCCCATGCGCGGAAGATGCAGCGGAATTTAGATCCCCTCGAATGAGGCATAGGATATGACAGTTGTCAATGGTACGCGGGCCGAAACGGCCGAACAATGTGCTGCCCAAAGCGGCGCGAACCCAAGCAAAACGCCCGAATTCGATCAAGTTGTGGTCTTGGTCCGACTGCCCTATTTGCCACAACGGCAGGTTTCCACACGTGCGTCCATCCAGCGCGCTGTCTGTGATCCCGGCCCGGCTGTTTCGACCAGCACGCAACGGACGGATACCGACAGCCAGCAACAATCGAATGGATGCCGGACACCGAAATCGAATGGATGCCGGACACCGAGGTCCCCTTCGGTGGTCTCAAAGTTGCGAGCCTATGTTGTCCGAGCGTTTTCGGAATTCGAGAAGACACCGTATAAGAAGCGGATTTCGCCTACGGCTTGGAAAGTGGCTGGGCTGGCCGTGACGATCGTGTTGATCTTTGCTGCCTTGGCATTGCTGAATGGTGCGTTTGACCGTGATACCGAATTGGTATCGCCGACTTCGATCGAACCTTCGCCGGCAGAACGTCCTGGCCGTGGATTCGGAGCTTTGGACACGACTCCGAGACTGACCCTGGCGCCTAAACCCAATGAAATCATCCAGAAAGAAAAGCAGTCTGCCACGCTCGGGTACGAGGAATCGAACACGAAAAGATCCAAAGAGGAAACGTCGACCGATGGCTCCGAAAAGGAATTGGCGGTCGCGGATGCACCGGTGGAGGTTAAGGAATCCCTCGACAAACCCGCGAAACAGAAGTCGGCAGATTCTACGCCGGAGGACCAGGTAGCCGAACTTGACGCACCGGAGCTGGAGCCGATGACGAGCAACGAAGAACCGGTCGGCGCGGAAGATTCGCTGGCGGTGTCCTCGACGGACAATCCCCCGACCAGCTCGGGAGACGCTCCTGCTGACCAGCCCTCGACCTCTGCAACACCGTTACCCGAAGATGTTGAAAGCGAGCGAGAGGGTCCGCCGCCGACAGCCTTCGTGGACGAAACGCCCCCGAGTGCCGAAATGCAAATGACGTCTCAGCAGACGCAGAATGTGCCAGACACAACGGCAGAGCCGGCGTGCGATCTATCGAAGTATCCGAGAACCGATCCTTCGATGTACCGGTATCCAACGCGTTACGAAAATCTGTTGAGCAACGCGGCCAAAGGCATCACCGACGAAAGTTACCCGATTGCTCGTCCGGGAACAAGCATTTACGGCTGGCACCCGAGCACCGTGCGCTTGCAACCGCGAATCGAGCCCCCGCCGATCCGCTGAGGAGCGGCCTGAGGAGCGGCAAACGAATCAGTGAGCGGAATGGCATCAGCCACCGTATCCGAAGAAACTAAAAAAACGGAGGCCCCTATGAAATCGCTCGATCAAGTTTTCTTGAAAGCCTACGCCAAGCAGACGAACGCGTTAACCGAGCTGCCAGCGCCGCCCGATGCTGCCCCCGAGGCCAACGCTCCGTCACCCGATGCGGCGGCAAAACCGTCGGGAACCGAGCCACCGGAGACCGAATTACCGGAGACCGAATCACCGGAGACCGAATTACCGGAGACCGAATTACCGGAGACCGAATCACCGGAGACCGAATCACCGGAGACCGAATCACCGGAGACCGAATCACCGGAGACCGAATCACCGGAGACCGAATCACCGGAGACCGAATCACCGGAGACCGAATCA
>SKKK01000407.1 GCA_007121535.1 Planctomycetaceae bacterium
AGGAACTCGGCCGCCCGGCTCTGCCCGTACTGTTGCCGCTGATGCTCGTATTGCTCGCGGTCCGCCGGTTGACGCCAGTGAACCAAGTCACCGATCACCCCCAGCCGTTGTTCGAAGTCGTATGGTTCCAGTAACAGAGCGGCTTCGCGGAGTTCGGCGGCATGCTGGTAATTTGCCAAACTGCTGAACGCTTCGGCGCGGGCGGCGAGCCTAGTGAAAAGCTTCCGGCGGTCGAGTCGAGGACCGTCAGCGGGCAGATCCGCAACTTGGTCCGCAACCGTGCCGACAAGGAAGTCGGGAACCTCGGCCAGCGGCATCCCGTCGCGTTGCGTTTCCCAACGCACCGCTTGGCCGTCCGACACCCGGATCGTCAGCCGCACCGTCGGCTCGGCGTCAGCGGTTGCCGGCGAGACCTCGAATTGACCCTCGACAGACCAAGGCACGGTGGCTTGCCCGACTCGCGACTCACCGGCCAGTTCCAGTTCGCGGCGGATCGCCCGGGCCTCTTCCGTTTCCAACACGGCTAGTCCGTGCCGGCCCAGCAACGCCGCCTGGAGCAATCGTGCGTAACCGGCCTGAAGATGATCGTGGTCACGGAGCAGATTCGAGGTCAGAAAATGAGGCACGGCGATCATTTGCGTCACGCCCTGCGGGAACTGCCGGCGCAGCTCGCTGACCATGCGGCACAGCTCGGCGGCGATGGCTTCTCGCTGCTGCGGGTCATAAGCGAGATACTCCAATCGCAGCCGCGCCCCGTAGCGACTCTCGCTCACAACCACCTGGATGTGGCGCTGGGCCGACTCGCGGTCGGGCACGCGCCGAGCGTCTTCCCCGTCGACCATGGAAAGCGTCAGAATCGCGTCCGCCTTCAGCACGCGGCCCAGTTCCAGCCGCTTCTCACTGGCCTCGGCCGCCAACGTAACCGTCCGTTCCCATTCGTCAAGGATCGCGGCGATCTGCTGGCGTTCGACGAGCGTCAAGCCCTCCAGGCCGGTCAGCGATGCTGTTAGCAAGGCGGCGATTCCCGTCTGTTCAGTCGCCCGATCGGCAACGATCGCCCATCGCTCCAGCGGCCCCTGGTCGGCCGCCGCCGTCAACGGGGGCTGCGACGCGGGCAGTGCGGCCAGTACCAAGCCGATGCGGAGAGCGATCGCCCGCGACCATACGGCTGGAAGGGACCTGATCGATTGCATGCTGGACTCCCAGTGTATTCGGAATTGTTTAGGCATCCGCTTACGATTTCCGAGCTTTGCGCGGCATGGATGATGGTCGTGACATCACTTACGGTGGCTCATGGATCCGTATTTGGCGATAGGGCCCGTAGTGCAGGCCGTCGTGGCAATTGGTCATTACAATTCCGTAGTGCGCGGAGACGCGGAAGATCGTTGTGGAGCGAATCACGGAATGGCTGGCGAAGCGCTGCCACAAGACCGGCTGCTCCTCGAACGTGTCGCGGTGGATGCGATACCAGTGGAAGCTGTCCGGTACGTAAACCCACTGTCCCAACGGCAGCAGGTATCGGCAACCGCCCCCACCAGGGCAGAGTTCACGCCGCGACAGGGTGTGTGAATCGAGCAGCGAAGGGCCGGTCCATTCGGCGACCCCCGGGCGATGATCCGTACCAAACGCGTAGAAGAGCCGCCCCTGGCCGCTGTACAAATGGAAGTCCGCGTCCCGATTCAAGGCGCGGTGCCAGTAAGTCAATTGTGAAGCCTGCACCTCCCATGTCTGGAGGTCTATGAACAGCGTGCCCAGGAGCTGCCCCGATGGGCTGCGTTGGCCGATCATGAGCAGACGCTGCGCGGGATCGTCGCCGGTATGTTCATGGACATAGATGGGTGTGTAGACCCGGGCCGCCAGGTCTCGGCCAAAGTCCGAAGCGTTCGGACGGACCACCGTCGCTTGGTGAATCACTTGCACCGCTGGGTTGCTGCGCACGTCGACGATGGCGCACCAGCCACGATAATGCTCGCCAAACGAACCGCTCAGAAACACGACGTCGGGTTGGATCGGGTGCATCACCACGCCGCGGTCGTACGGTGGCAATCCATCGCGCTCGCCGATGCGGTACACGACCTCGCCGCTTGGCGAAACGACGCGCAGCCCGTCATGCTGAGTGAGCACCCACAGATGGCGGCCGTCCCACTTGACGTCCAGGTACCGCGGCTCGGTTTCCGAAAGGATCTCGCGTGCCGCCCCTTTTTCCTGCATGATCAGCACAGCCCACTCGTTCCACAGGACATCCAGGGTTTCCGTGCATTTCCGCCAGCCGACGATCGGATACCAGTTGGTGTTGATCGACCATCGATAGGCCCGGCCCCAACGGTCCCGCAACCCTTGCCAGCGGGCGTCGTCCACCCGCCACGACTGGCCCGTCAACGCCGTGACGGTTATGTCGATCTGCCCGGTCAACTCGACCCGCGCCAACCGATCCTCCTCGCCCGGCGTGTAATGCCTCCAGGTGGAGGAAGGGCGGGCAGGGGCGGTCGAAGACTGCAGCGTCCTTTCGATAGAACGGTTCAAAGACCGGATGCGCGACGCCTCGGTGCTTTGAATCGAGTTGCCGCTTGACATGCAGAAGGCCACCACTTGTTTCGCTTCTTCCGCCAGCGAGAACAACTCGGCCTGCAGCGCCGTCTGCTCGTCCTGATCGGAAAGCTCCGAGGCCGTCGCAAACGTTTCCTGCTCCCGGGCCTGGCGGAAAAGCTCTGGATGGCTCCGGCGATTCTCCCAGAGCAGCCAGCGGCGATACAGTTGGCCGTAACGGCCGTAGACCTGGACGACCGGTTGGTCGTTCTCGACCAACCGGTCCAGGAAATCCGCTAAGGGCGCGGCCCGATACTCGGCGTACCAGCCAGCCGTTTTCTGTCTCAGGTGTTGGCTCCAATATCGCATGTCTCGCTGGACGAGTCGTGCCAATTGTTCCATCAACGGCTTATGGAGAAAAGTGCTTCGAGGAAACACTTCCGTGATGACGTGAAACACATCGTCCAGCATTTCTGCGGATAGAGCGTCACCGCCTGCCCGGCGCTCGTGATGCGCCAGCAGGTACTCGGCCCATTGCATCTGGACATCGCGACTGAGCCCGGTACCTTGATCGAGCGCTTCAACGATCGTGCGATAGATCGCATTCACTTCTTCTGCGGACAGGGCCGGACGCGCCATCGTCCCGGGTTTGTGATAGTCCAGCAGATAGGCAACCCACTGCTTGGCGACGTGCCCTTCATGATAGCCGTAGCGTCGGAGCGAAGCGATGCGCGGAAAGACGGACTCCATAAAGTCCGCATGGCGCTCGTCCGCCACAGCATACTCCTCGCGGGCCGTCGTGCGAATGAACTGTTGGGCTCGCTCCGCATCCCGGGGAGCATAAACGTCAAAAACGATCTTATCGGGTAGGGACCGATAGAGATTCTGCGTGGAAAGCCACTGAAACGATCCAAAACTGGGGATCGTTCTGACACCGAAAAAAAGGCTGCCATTGGTGCTCTGAGACGCCAAGAGTTCGTCAGCGCGGACTTTCCGGTTGCGGACGAGGAACTCCAAGTGCTCCAGCCGCGCGAAAAATGCCGCGACCCTCTGCCGGCACATTTCGCGAAGCTCCTCTTCCGTCGGCACCTGCTCGGGTCTGACCGGTACGGGAAGCCGTCTGCGCATCTGCAGGCTGTACTCGCTAATCAGCGCCAACCGCAACGGCACATGGTCCGGATCGATCAATAGGGCCGCCTCGCGCAGCCCGATGGAGTGTTCCCATGCTCCCACCCGCCCGAACTGATCGGCGCTTGCGATCAACCAATTACGCTGCTCGGCCGGCGAGAACAAGACGGATTCTTCGCTATCAAGCTCCAGAATCCGGTGTGCCACCTCGCCGGTCAGCAGCGCCACCACGTCGGCGGGCGCAAGTGCCGTCTCGCGAATCTCCTCGACGCCGTTGCCGCGGCGGACGAAGACAGTCAGATCGACCGCGGGCGGGCCGGTGGTCGGTTGTGAGGCGACGGTAAATTCTCCATCGACAAGAACCGGCACCGCGCGGCGGTGGAGCGCGGTCGTTGGATCGGGCCCGCTAAGCGACAGTTCCTGCGCGATGGCCCGCGCTTCCTCGATCTCCAACACCGCCGTCCCCGGCTGCAGCGCGAGCGCGTGCTGCAGCAGGTATCCGTAGCCGGCCTGGCGATGATCGTAGTGGTGAACCAGGTTCTTGGATACGAAATGACTGACCCCCACCACCTGCTTCACTCCGGCCGGAAACCGGCGCCGCACCCGGTCGACCGCGGCGGTCGCAGCATCCAGGAAGTCCTCCGGGCTGATGTCGGCCGGGTAGTTTTCGTGACCGATCCGGGCTCCGGTTCCACAATCGGCGATGACCAGCCGCAAAACGTCGGTAGTCTCGTCCGCCGGTTCCGACAGCGCCATCCGTGACAGAAGCAGGAGCCGGTCGGCCTGCAGGACCGTTCCCAACCGCAAACGCTGGCGGACAGCGCCGGCGGTTCCGAACGCATCCAGCGAATACTCGGCGACGATGGCCTGCAAGCGTTCGCGTTCGACCAGTTGGACGCCGTCCAGCGAGGCAAGCCGGTCGTGCAACAGATCGGTCAACCCGGCATCCTGCATCGCCGGCGTGCCCAGAATCGCCCAGCGCACCGGCCGATCGCCGGTTTCCGCCGGTTCAGTGCCCCGAGCATCCGTGGCCAACCGCCGTTCCTGCAGCGAACGCACAACGGCCGCAAATTCTTCGGCTTCGCGATCCGGCGAAACTTCGGTCACTTCGAAACGCTCGTCCGGCAAGTCCTGTACGGAAGTCGTACCCGAGATCTGCGAACGAGAATGCGGGCTGTCCAGAGGCGGCACACAGCCACAAACCGCGCAGGCCATCCACGCTAGGTACAACCAGCCCTTCGCATTCGACCGCCCTACATACCACACTGTCATGCCCATAGCACTCCGCGCTCGGTATCGCGCCGCGTCCGGTCCCATTCGTAAACACCCGGCCAAGACTTCTTTGTCGAACAAGCTCGCGTTGCACGGGTGAGGCCAACGGGGTCGGGAGCCATTTTCGGGCAACGATCAACCACTTGGAACACGCCTTGGCCGAAAACGACTCCCGATCCCTTCCGCTCATATCACATTCTACGAACCGCGGTCTTCGGCAACAACCCGGAACGTCGTCTGGGCGGCGGAGGCGAGAGCGGTAGCAGCAATTACTCACTTGTGAATAAAACCTGACCCAAATTTTGGTAGGCTATCCACTTTTTCGCAAAATTATGCCAAGATTTTCGCTTGGCGGGGTGTCTAAGGGTGAGTTCCGAGTTTGGCGAAGCGGGTAGGACGAGTGTGATTAGCGACGAGGAATCGATCGCCGAGTACGTCAGGACGCGCGACGGCGGTCGGCTGGGCGAGGTGTTCCAGCGGCACGTTCCGCGGGTGCGGGCGATGGTGTTTCAACTGGTGCTGGACGACCACTTGGCCGATGATGTGACTCAGGAGGTTTTTCTGCGGGCGTGGCGGCATTTGGACCGGTTCGGTGGGCGGTCCAAGTTCTCGACGTGGCTCTATCGCATCGCCGTGAACGCCGCCCGCGACGCGCTGGCGGATCGTCGGCGGGATTCGGGCAGGATGCAGACGCTGGGCGACGATGCTGAAACCTCATCCCCGGCTGCCGGGCCGGAATGTGTTGTCCTGTCGGCCGAATTGCAGGGAAAGATTGAGGCGGCGCTGGAGGAATTGCCCGCGGCGTGGCGTGAAGCGATTGTGCTGACTGTTTTGCAGGAGTTGGACGGTAAGACAGCGGCGGAGATTGCCGGGTGCAGCCGGGCGACGCTGTACTGGCGCGTGCATCGGGCTCGAGGTTTTCTGGAGCGGCGGTTGGAGGATTACTTGCAATGACGGGAAATCGGCGGCAGTTGGACGATCTGTTGCGGCGTTGGGCCGATTCGCGTGTGCCGGACGCGCAGCACTTGGACGCTTTGCGCCAGAAAGCTGCAAAACTGGCATCGGCCCCGGACTGCGGCGTCTGCCAACGCCAACCGCTCGGCCCGTTACGGATGGCCGCCTGGGGATTCGTAACCGCGGCGGTCGCCTTGCTCGCGGTCGGATTCGCATGGCTGGTCGGGAGAGACGGAACGCAATTGGCGGAACTACCTGCACCGTCCGCAGGAGATGTGCGGCCGGATGGTCCCGCACCGGCGCCTGCATGGCTCGCTCCGCCCCGGGTGGATGCCCAACGCGAGTTGCTGGCCGAGTTGCAGCGGGTTTTCGAAGGCCGGATCGCCTGGGTCGCCGAGACGGCCAGCCAGATCCGGTTGGGCCTGAATGGGAATGACGCGGGCGGCGCAGCGTTGGCCATCCGCCTGGTGCTGGTCCAGCGGCTGGGCGATGCGGCGCCGCGGCCGGTCTGGGCGGTCGACCTGATCTCCGGTGAAGAACGGCTGGTGGATTTGCCGGCGGACGTTGCGGAGGGAGCGGAGGTTGCCGTCTGGACCTACGCACTGCCGGATGGCTTGCTGGCCGTCGACGGCGACATCCGGTGGCCGCAGCGGCCGGAGTTGCCGCGCGCCCGGTACACGGACCTGTTGCGGCCGGGCGTGCCGCAAGTTGTCTTTCAATGGCGGAGCGACGGAGTCGAGTACGAAGTCTATCAGAGCGTGTCCGTGTTGGACTCGTAGCAACTGAGGGTGGATTGATGCGATTTCTGGTTTCTTTCCGGCGGGTCCTGATCACTTTGGCCATCGTGGCGGGCTGTCTTGGCTTGGCAAGAGCCGAAGTTTCGATCGAGCCCTGCGAACCGTGGTCCGGCGTGTTTGGCGGCAGCGAGCAGGAGTTCTCGTTCGAGATCGTCGACGGTGATGGAGCGTTAGACCGCCTGACGTGGGTGTTCTCGGCAAAGAACCGTACCATCGCGCGCGGCGGACAGTCATGGGACCGAAGTCCGGAGCGGGTGTCCGTGCGGCTGGCCGTGCCGCCGGTGCGGGACGGCGTGATCTTTCCGGCCGAATTGAAGGTGGAGATCTTCGGTTCCGGCAGCGAACCCGTGGCCCGGCACGTCAAGCCGCTGTGGATCTTTCCCGACGATCCGTTCGCCGGCCGCACGGCGTGGCTGGCCGAGCAACAGATCGCCTTGTTCGATCCGCCGGGCCACACGCGCGACGTGTTGGTAAAGGCCGGCGTGCCGCTGCGCGAGATCCATCGCCTGGCGGTACTGGATGAAGTCCGCGAGGGGCTGGTGCTGGTCGGGGAAGGCGTCTCGTTCCGCGCGCATCGCGGTCTGGCCGACTCGCTGCTGCGGCGTGCTGCCGCCGGCGTAGCCGTGCTGTGCTTGGCTCCGGCCGACGGCCAATGGCCCGTGCCCGGGATGGAGGACGCCCCGGACTCGGCAGAGCCGCGCCCCGTCAGTCTGATTTGGAAACGCGCCGGGGCGATCCGTGCCCTGGACAAGCGGCTTGACGCCGACGGCTGGCCGCCGGACGGCCAACTCGTGGCGTCGGGAGTACGCCTGATCGGCGCCCGCGGCCACGTGGCGGCCGAAGTCCACACAGACGGCGACGTCTGGCCGTGGTACGAAATCCGGTATCCGGGACAGCGGGCTACGTGCGTCGTGTGCGGGTTCGGAATCGTCGCCCATTGGCACGCTGGTCCCGCCCCTCGGTTTCTGCTGGCCCGAATCTTGGAGTATCTTGCCGAGTAGGCATCAACTCCCTTAAACTATCTCTAGTCATTGCAAAGGATCAACTCATGTCCCAACAATACATCCTGTGGCGGGTCGTGTTCTGTCTGGCCTGGTGCTGCTTGACCCTGTGGCCGCAAGTCGCCGCCGCTCAGAAAAAAACGCCGGCCGTCTATCCCGCTGCGGTGCTTCCGTTCCAGGAACGTGGCGCGGAAGTCAAGGGGCTCGGACCGCAAATGACGGACCTGCTATTCGTTCAACTGGTCACGGACCCCGAATTGGTTCTCGTCGAGCGCGAAGAACTGACGAAGGTGCTGGAGGAACTCGAACTGAACCTGTCCGGACTGGTCAACCCCGCACAAGCCGTGGACGTGGGACATCTGACCGGAGCCAAGATCCTGATCACCGGTTCCGTGTTGCAGGCGGGCGGTCATCTGTACGTGATCGCGAAGATCATCGGCACCGAGACCAGCCGCGTGCTGGGCGCGAGCGTCAAAGGCCGCCCCGACGACGATCTGGATCGCCTGGCCCGCGAATTGGCAACCGAAGTCGCAAACACGGTGAAGAGCCGCGCAGCCGACTTGGTCGCCAAACCAGTGACGCGGACCGACCGGTTGGAAATGCTTAGAGAGAAGCTCGGCAAAGGCCCGCGGCCCACGGTGGCGATCCGAGTGACCGAACGCCACGTGGGTCAGCGGACGATCGATCCGGCGGCTGAAACCGAGTTGGCTCTGTTCTGCCGCGAGTTGGGCTTTGCGGTCGTCGACGGCGAGCAAGGCGACCGCGGGCAAGCCGACGTGCTGTTGACCGGCGAAGGGTTCAGCGAGTTTGCCGCCCGGCACGGCCAATTGGTTTCGGTCCGGGCACGCCTGGAACTGAAGGCCGTCGAACGGCGGACAGGCCGCGTGTTGGCCATCGGCCGGCAGACGACGGTCGCGGTCGACTTGACCGAGCAGATCGCCGGCAAGACGGCGTTACAGGAAGCCGCCGCAGAACTGGCGCCCCGCATCCTGCCGCAACTGGCCGAAGCGGCGCGCGTCACGGGGAAGAAGGCGAATTGACCGGATCGGAAGCACGAACCATGAACCGTTGCCTTTCCCCCTCGCCCTACCCTCTCTCACCGAGGGAGAGGGGACATCGGACGGGTGCTTTTTGGCCGATCCTTGGCTTGGCGGTCCGGTGTGTGGCCGGGTGGTGCTTGACCGCGGCGGCATGTGGTCCGGCGGGCGCCGCGGAGCGGTGGGCGATCGTGGCCGCGGCGGAGGTGCAGGAGTCGGGGCTGAGCGATCTGCTGACCGCCCGGCTGTCGCGGCACGAGCCCGACGAGCCGGAGATCGAACTGGTCGAGCGCGACCGGCTGGACGCGGCGCTGCGCGAACTGGAACTGGCCGCCTGCTTCGGCCCGCTGGATGGTCCGCAGCGGATGCGGCTGGGCCAGTTGGTGCGCGCCGACGTGCTGGTGTTGTTGTCCGTCGAGCAGCTCCAGCGGCAGCGGACGTTGCGGATCGTCATCGCACAATGCACCACCGGTGTGCGGTTGCGTCAGGAAGCGTTCGCCGGTTTTTCCGAGCAACGGGTGGACGAGCTGGCGGCGCAATGCGTCGAGTTGGTCCGGCAGACGCGGCGGCATTTCGCTGACGGCGTCGAAACGGTGCTCGCCGTCTCGCCGTTCCTGTCGAAAAACCTGACCCACGACTACGATCACCTCCAAGCCGGTTGGGCGGCGCTGATCGAGGCCGCGTGCAGCCGATACCCGGGGGTAGCCGTAGTCGAGCTGGAAGAGGCGCGTGCCATCCGGGCCGAACTGGGGGCCGACGGGCGACTGGGCCGCCGCGTTGTGCCGCTGTTTGTCGAAGGCGACTTCCACGTCACGGTCCGCGGCGATGCTCCGCAGCCGTCGGTACGGTTGAAGATCCGCCTGACGGACGGGCAGACGGTGCGACGGCACAGCGAGCACGACGGTTTGACGCTGGACGAGGCCACGCTGCTGGTCTCTCGAACACTGCCGGCGCAGTTGCTGGGAATCTCGGCAGACACCGGTGTCCGGCCGCTGACGCGGCGTCAGCAGTTCGATTTGCTGGCCGCCCGGGCGCGGGCCTTCTCCGACCTGGGCGCGCGTCGCCATGCCGCGGCGCTGCGCGAAGCGGCATTGTTGCTGGAACCCGAAGCGCACGACGAGCGGCTGCGGCTGGTGGTCGACTACCGGCATTGGCTGGACGATACGGTGCAGGAACAGTTACGTTCGCTGGACGCGCCGGATGTCCAGGCCCGCATCCGGGCGCGCGAGGCATGGTTCCCCGCCAAGTGGGAACCGGCCCGCAACATGGTCTACCACGCCGGCGAGGCCATCCGCCGCCGAGGCGTCAATCCGCGCGAGGCAGGGGAACTGCTCTTGCTGACTTCGGCGCGCACTTCGGCACTGCCTCTGGCCAGCGCCGAACAGGAACTGCGGCGCACCCGCCAACTGTTGGAGACGTTTCTCTGGGACGCGGTCCGGCAGATCCCGCACTTGGACGACCAGCTCCGCGACGGTCGCCTGGCACCGCCCCTGCGCCGGTCGGCCGGGTTGCGCGATGAAGACCGTTGGTCCGCGGACCAGCAGGACCTGTTTTGGCAAGACGCCGCGCTGCGTTGCGTGGTGCGCGATTGGCCCACCATTGGTACGCTGTTCGCCTCGGGGAGGAATACCGGCGATTACGGACCGCTGCTGGATAACATCGAGCGGCTGTTGGCCGAGTTGCCCGAGAACGACGCACCGCTGCCCGGTGTCCTGCAAATGATCTTGTCCCGTAATCCAGGCGGGCTGCCGTTTTTGATCGGCCGCGGCGTGCTGCAGCGCGATGACGTAGAAGCGTTCTACCAGCGGCTGGCCCGTAGCGACTCGCCGCTCTTGGCCTTCTACGGGCGGTTCGGTCTGTGGGAGTGCCGGCAAGCACAAGCCGAGCCCGGCGATGAAGCAATGCGACGCGAGGCGGAGGAATTGCTGAGTCATCTTCGCGAGCGCTGCGGGGATCGGCCCGACTTGAGCGTCATGTTGCGAATTGCCGAGACCGAAATGGCGCGCCGTTTGGGAACCGACCGGCTACCGACGGCAGCCAGTAGCGGCACAACCCGCCAAGCGAAAGTCCGTCAAGGCGCTTCGGCGGCAGGTGCCGGAACGGAAACGCCCCCCAAAGGCCATCCGCTGACGCCCAGCCCCATCGCGGCGGCCGGCCAATGGACGCACTTGAGATTCTCGCCGGCGCCGTTGGAGGGGCCGATGCGGGCATGGGAGCTGATCCCGGCAGATACGTGCGACGTGCTCTGGTCGCCAACGTCCGTCGAGGTGCTTGAACGCAACGAATCGCGGGAGGTCGTTGTCTCGCGCACGATCTTCGAAGCGACGCCGCCCACCTGGCTGACCTCTGTGGTCTGGGACGGGCGATACATCTGGGCCGCCACGTCGGATCGCGGCGTGCTGATCCTGAAACTCGACGGCACGGTAGCCAGCCAGTTGGACCCATCAGCGGTGCCGCCCCTGAGCGGAAGGGCGCTAGCCACCGGTGACCCCGAAGCGGTCCAGTTGGACCCGTCGGCGGAACCGCTGCCCCTGAGCGGAATGGCGCTAGCCACCGGTGAACCCGTAACGGCCCAATTGGCCCCATCAGCGAAACTGCCGCCCTACGAAACGTGGTCGCACCGCCCGGATGCCACGAAACTCGGATCTGGACCGGCTCGTTTGCTGAGCGCTCATCCCCAACGCACGCTGTGGCTGCATCCGGTCGCCGCCGGGCAGTGCTTGATCTCAGGCGTCTACGGCCCGCGGTTGCGCCGCTGGTTCGCTGTGGCCGGGCTTTCTCCGGAATCGCCGGCGGATCGGCCGGAATTCAGGGTACGGACGATCCACGTAGCGGACAAGTCGGGCAGCGAAGGCGACGCGGTGGATACCGCATTCTCACTGGCTTGGTGGACCGAGTACGCGCCGGCGGACGGATCGCGGAAGTTGTTGATCGGCCGCAGGGTATTTCCGACGACCCGTCAGCAACGGCCACCGCTGACGGTCGATCTGAACGACCTGAGCGTCGACTTGTTTCCCGCGCCGCTGTCGATTCTTGGCGAGGATGAGACGCCGCGACTGGGCCATGCGGGGCGGATCTTCGTGGCCGGTCCGTTGACGTTTTCCGCGCTGGGTCCGGCGCCCGATTGGCCGCGCGCCGTGCTGTCACGGCGGGAACCCGGCGATCCGCCGCAGCACGGCCAGTTGCTGCTCGACGGCGGACGGATCTACCGGCCCGGCCCGGTATGGTGGCGCGCCGATCCGCACTCGCTACGGATCGAACGCTTGAACGAGGGTGCGTTGTCGCCCGAGGACCGGTTCGAACGTTACGCCAGTTCGGCCCTGCTCGGGTTGACCGCCTGGAATGTCGGCCAGCGGCTGCACCGCGTGGAAGTCACGGACCAGCGGCACGCGATGGTTCCCCGCGACGACTACGTCCCCCAAGCATGGCAAAGCCGGCATCGGCGGGCGGCTGCGCGGTTGCGCGAGGCGGGTGCGCAGGTAGGCGGACAGTACGGCCCGCCGCGCGGCGAGCCGGAGTCGCCCGCAACCTGGCGAACGGTCGTCTACGTGCCGCGCGCCTGGCATGGCGGCGACCAGGGGCTGGCCTGGTGCGCCGACTTGTACCATTTGACCGATCTGTACCTGGTCGGTGCGCCGGTGACCGACCGGGGATTGCAGCACGTCGGCCAATTGCATGACTTGGAAACGCTCTGCATCGAAGAAACGCGTGCCACCGACGCGGGGATAAGCCATCTGGTGACGTTGAACAACTTGCGTTATCTGCGTCTGGAAGCAGCGGCAGGCGAACCCGCTTTCAGCGACGCGGCCCTACCGGCGCTGAGCGGCCTGCCCCGACTATCCGGGTTGACCCTGTACGGCCCCGGGTTCACCGACGCCGCGGTCGAAACGCTCGGCAAGTTCCCCAGCCTGAGCCGCCTGTTGTTGCTGGATTGCGCCGTGACCGGCACGGGCCGCGAAACGCTGCAGCGGACCCGGCCCCATCTGCGTCTGCTGCCCAAAACGGTCCTAACGCAGATGCCCCACGCGTTTTGAGATCCCCGACCGCTGGTCCAAGCACCCGGCCAGGAGTTTTTCGACAATCAATCTGGTGGTGGATTGCCCGAGGGATTCAACGCTGTACCACCGTCTACGGATTGTCGCTACCGGCCGATGAACTAAGGGGCACCGGCCGGCAGTCCGGAGAACATCCGACGCATTGACAGCGCGGGCTACGTGGCGGCCAGCCCGTGCCTGGCCCTGCCAAGAAGACAGGATCTTTTCTGTTCGAGTCTTGGCAAGCACATCCGCCAGTTCATACTGGTATTTCAAAAAGCTGAACTCGGGCAGCCTTCCCGCGACGAGTTGCGCTAGGACAGCGATTCGATGTTCGATCCGTACACCGGAAAGCACGCCGCTACGGACTGATCAACTGAGCGCGATGCACCCATCCGCCGCTGTCCGCAACGGCGTAGCGGTTGACCCACCAACCGGTTTCTGGCCAGCGGATTTCCGTTTGGCCGGATGCATTAAGGCAGCAGTCCGGCATCGAACCACAGCCGACGAGCCTCTAGCCGCAACTCACTGTTCAGGTCTAACGCAACGACCGTTGCACGCCCTTCCGGTGTTCGTGCCACAATCGTGGGTGGAAGTTCTGGGGACACCATACGTAACTCTTTCCCACTTGGGGGCATTTTGCTATGATCAGGCCATGGCTCGACGAGCACGTGTGGTTATTCCGGGCATGCCGCATCACGTCACCCAGCGCGGG
>SKKK01000328.1 GCA_007121535.1 Planctomycetaceae bacterium
CGGGCGTAGACTCGCCGCAGCACCGCCACGTCGCTTTCGAAGTCCTGCCGGGTACGGCCCTGCTGCCCGAAAGCGTCGGCCACGTCCCGGGCGTACGGACCGTCCCGCGAGTCGCCTGAATCCCCTTGGTAGGCGCCCAGGGGAACCGAACGGAACCCCCATGCGTCCAGGATCGCGCGCGCCGCAGGCGCGGCGGCGGCGACGGGCGAGTCGGTGACGCAGGCCACCAACCGGCCCCTGCCTCGCTGCAACGCCTCGAACAAAAAGCCAAACGCCGCCGCATCGTCCACGTCGCTGGACAGGTCGGTGGAGAAGACGAACCAAGGCCGCTCGGGATACCCCGGTACGACCTCCGCCTGCCGCACCGGCTCAGACCGCGCAGACGCGGCGCCGAACAGGACGACGGCAGACCAGAACAGAAGTCCGTGAAATGATGGGAAAAAACGTCGTGGCCTCATGATTCGGGTTCGTCCTTTCTCGATGTCGATCGTCGGAATAAGTTGTGCATCCGTTTCCATGCGATTGTACGACGCAATGCCATTCCATCCCACCGGGTGGAATCGGCGGAAGGGGGCGGGAATCGTTTTCGGGGAAGCGTGTTATCCCAGGGTGGATCCGTGCCAGAACACCATTCCCGACGCCGTTCACGTTGCCGCTGGGAAACGAAACAAACGAACCGGGCGTTGCCATTGGACCTGGCCGACGCTTTCTACCTAAACGAAGGCCCCTTTTCAAACCAAGCCTAATATGCTGGCTCTTTCCCATGAATCAGGTTATGATTCCAGCATGAACCACACATTTTCTCTGCTGGCGTTCCTGGTTGTTTCGATGTTCGGTCTGGTTGCCGGTGCGGCCGAGTGGTCGGTGCCGGTGGCGGGCAATGCGTTTCGCACGGCGCCAGCGCCGGGGACCGGCGGGTTTCGGCGCGATGGTGCGATCGCCTGGTCCGATGCCGGGGGAGTGTTTTCGATCTTCTTCCACGTGGATCGGCCCGCCGCGCTTGACCTGACGCTCAGCGCACGCGTGCCTGAGGGTCAGTCATGTCTGGTCGCACGCGTCGGCGATCAGACGCTGGAAGCCTCGATCTCCGGCGCGGAACCGGGGCGCCACCCGCTGGGGCGCGTCGAAATCGCGCAGGCTGGCTACGTCCGCGTCGATCTCCAGGGCACAGCGCGCGAGGGCCGGGTTTACGCGGAGATCCGCGATCTGATGGTCGCCTCGGACACCGAAGGCCTTGAGCTGGACTACGTGAAATCGAACCGAGGCAACATGTTCTACTGGGGGCGGCGCGGGCCCTCGGTGCACCTGCGGTACCAGGTGCCGCAGGACATCCGGTTGGAATATGCGTACAGCGAGATCACGGTGCCGGAGGGCCAAGACCCGATCGGCTCGTTCTTCATGGCCAACGGCTTCGGCGAAGGCTACTTCGGCATCCAAGTGAACGGTCCCACGGAGCGGCGAGTGCTGTTTTCCGTGTGGAGCCTATTAGACGGATAATCCGCGAGATATCCCCGAGGACCAGCGGATCGTGGCGCTCGGCAGCGGCCCGGGGGTGCGGGTCGGCGAGTTTGGCAACGAAGGGTCGGGCGGCCAGAGTTACCTGGTCTATTCATGGCAAGCCGGAGCGACTTACCGGTTCTTGACCCAGGTGAAACCCGATGGCCAAGGCAATACGGTGTACACCGCCTGGTTCGGCGACCAGGCCGAAGATGCGTGGCATCTGATCGCCAGTTTCCGTCGCCCCGCGACGGACACCCATCTGCGCGGTTTCCATGCGTTCTTGGAGAGCTTCGTACCCGCTTTCGGCCATCTCGGGCGGCGGGCGTTCTACAGCAACGTATGGGTTCGCGACGTCGCCGGCCAGTGGCACGAATGCACCGAGGCGCGATTCTCGGTCGATCCCACTGGCCGAGGCCGCCATCGACTGGACTTCGCCGGCGGCGCCGAAAGGGACCGCTTCTTCCTACGCAATTGTGGCTTCTTCCACGCCCCCACCACCCCCGGCCAGGTTTTTGCACGCCAATCCACCGCCGACCACCGCCCGGAAATCGACATCGACTCGCTTCCCCGTGGAAAACCCCGTTTGTAAAAGGAGATTCAAGGAGATCCGCCTGGCCAGATGTTTCTTGGTCGAATCGGGCGGAAGGGGTCTGGAGTGGCGTGTTCAGCTTGTTTGGTTTTCGCCAAGTTTTTCATTTGTTGGAGTGCCGATTTCCGTTCCGGTGCGAGAAAAGATCCTCCCCGCTTGCCGGGCGAAAGTTCTCAGGTTCGCAGGCCAAGAGCAAGATCGGTTGGGAGCCTTGCCCGTCCTCGGCCATGGCCAGTAAACCTAACGATCTCGCCGGCAAGCGGCGAGGATTTCGAATCCACAGCACGCCGGGAGACGGGAACAAAAACGGGAGTAAACCAATTGGCCTTGACAAGTACAAACGGAACACCCCATGTCAGACCCCTTTTCTGACAGAGCATAGCGTCATCTCGCGGCGATCGAATACCCTGATTGAGAGCAGCAAACAGCATCGTCCCATCGATTGCAACAGCCACACCCGACCGTCACGTGCTATTGCACGCCGCGTGTACGCATCTGCGACAGCTTTCGTTGCTGTTCGCACAGGCAGGCAGCCGGGGAATTGCGCTGCACGGTCGCCTGTCGTTCAGCCCAGGCAATCGTCTGCTGCAACACTCGCCATTGCTCGGCCGAGTCCCAGTTGCGTAGTCGCTTGGCCGATTCCGATGCGATCCAGTCATGCATTTCCGTCACGGTTCTGCTCCCGCAATACACGTTCGAGTGTCGCGATTCTTTGCGATTTCTGATAAGGCGGCTCCAAAGCCAACTGACACAGCAACATGTCTTCGTCGCTCAATCCCCAATAAGGCGTACCACTGGCCGTTCGCTCCCGCGACGCCCGCTCCCGGCTCGCCGCCCAGTCCGGCAGCCCCGTAACCGAGCGGAAGATGTCGATCGCGCCACTTGGGCTGGTCAGACAGAACACCAGTTGACGGTCGAGCCACCTGGAGCATCGCCGGGCCACTTTTCCCCAGTCTGAGTCCGATTCACCCCATTCCGCGTCAAGCGATTCCAAAGCACGTTCGCAGTGCCGTCGATTCGCTTCCCGGTCGTTGATCCACAAGTCGACGTCGAATGTCAGTACCGGCTGATGCCGCAGCAAGAAATTCATGCCGCCGATCAGGAGGTACTCGACCTGCCAGCCGTTCATCGTTGAGAGAATTTGGTCTACGTCCACGGCCGTATTGTAATGGATTCGTCGAGTTCCGTGAAGGCGATAACGTGATGCTTGCTGCCAAAACCACCCGTGGCCAGTAAGCGTAATGATCTCGCCGGCGAGCGGCGAGGATTTCGAAGCCGCAGCATGCCGGGAGACGGGAAGAAGAACGAGATCAAAGCAAACGCCCCTGACACGCACAAATTGAACAGCCCACTCCCGACCCCGTTGCGTCACCCGGGCAACAGTCGGTCAGGCGGCGGTGATCTGGGGTTGGGGTGGCTTGGCTGGTTTCTGACTGGACGGTCCGTCTTTCTGGAAGGGGACGCCGGGGAATTCCGGGCCGAATCGCAGGATCTGCATGCTGCCATCCGAGTGTTCCACCAATGCGCTGCAGTTTTCGATCCAGTCGCCTGTGTTGCAGTACGTGATGCCTTGATGACCGCTGATCGTCGGGGTGTGGATATGCCCGCAAATCACGCCCTCACAGTCTTCGGCGCGTGCGTGGCGGGCCAGCCGGTCTTCGAATCGGCTGACAAACCGCATCGCGCCCTTCACGCGGGCTTTGACCGGGGCACTGTAAGAGCGACGCTGCCAGCCACACCAACGGCGCAACCGGTTCACCTGCCACTCCGCCCATAGCAGCACGTCGTAGGCGATCGATCCGATCACCGACAACCAGGGCGCCCGCAACTCGACGTTATCGAATTGGTCGCCGTGCAGGACCAGATAGCGACGATCGTCCGCTGCCCGGTGGATGAACTGATCAGCGACGTCGACCCAGCCAAAATCCTGCAGGAAATGCCGGAGGAAGGCATCGTGATTGCCCGGGGCATAGCAGATTTGGGTCCCCCCCCGCGCCAGTTCCAGCAATCGATGGATGATCTGATTGTACTCGGGACGCCAGTGCCAACGCCGCTTCAGCTCCCAGCCGTCGATGACGTCGCCCACCAGGTAGACATAGTCCGGGTTGTGCTGCATCAGAAAGCTGAGGAACGCTTCGGCTTGAGCATAGCGGCAGCCCAAGTGTACGTCGCTGACAAAGATCGAGCGGACGTAAATCGTATCCATTTGCAACCCCTTGTTCATCGCAGTCTCCGTATCAAAAAAGTGGATGCTTCCACAAGGGCATCCAATCCATAAGCCGCATCGTGAACGACCAGTGTTCAGACAGCATGAAGGAAGTGCGAAAAACCGATAAGATTCTGCGATAAATGCTCATCAAACTTTCGTGGCGTCGTCATCGAATCTTCATGGCGTTCGGTTAACATCGGGCGTGTTTCCAGAAAAGCGGGTTGCCCATGAGGTTTTCACGGAAGGGATGTCCGATGGCGAGAATCATCTACAGTTTGGCGGGGGAGGGACGAGGGCACGCCACTCGCACACGCACGGTGGTCGAGGCTCTGCAGCGTGAGCATCGGGTCATTGTGCTGGCCCCCGGCGTGGCCTATCATTTGTTGGCTGCAGCTTACGCAGGGTCCGATCGTGTGACGGTGCACGAGATTCCAGGTCTGCAATTCCAGTATCGCGGAATACGGCTGGACTACTTGCGGAGTTGTTGTCTCGCAGTCCCTTTTTTGTGGCGGATGCGGAGCTGGACGGATCGCATCGCCGGGTTGTTGCGTAAAGAACGACCTGATTTGGCGATCACGGATTTCGAGCCCCTGCTGCCCCGCGCAGCCGAGCGTTGCGGGGTGCCGTACATCAGTTTCGATCATCAACACAGCCTGCTGGTCAATGACCTGTCGCAACTGCCGTGGCTTCTGCGTTGGAAGGCCTGGTTACTGGCCGCTTCGGTCTCTTTGTTTTACCGCAAACAGCGACACACCATCGTGTCGTCGTTCTACCAACCGCCGCTCAAGCCGCATGGCGGCCGTGTGACGCAGACAGGCGTCCTGCTGCGTCCCGAGATCCTGAAAAGCTACCCGGTGTCGGGAGAATCGGTGCTGGTCTACATGCGGCGATTCTTGAACGACAACCTGCTCGAAGCTCTGCGGCATTGCGGTCGTCCTGTGAAAATCTACGGGTTGGAGCCGCGTCCGCCGCTGGATCGAATCGAGTTCTGCCAAGTCGAGGAACGGCGATTCTTGCAGGATCTGATCGGTTGTTACGCGGTGATCTCCAACACGGGGAATCAACTGGTGGGCGAGGCGCTCTATTTGAAGAAGCCGTTTCTTGCATTGCCCGAATCCGGGAATTTCGAACAATCGATCAATGCCCACTTCGTCCGTGAGAGCCGTGGCGGCGATTGGATTCCATGCCAACAATTGGATGCCCCGGCGCTGCAGCGTTTCCTGGATCGCGTGCCAGTCTACCGGAGGCAGATCAGCAGCGAGTCGATCGTGGGCAATACCAAGGCATTGGAGACGATCCGAGCTGAACTTGCGGCGATCCTGGGCGGCAACGCCCCGAGCGTAGCACACCAAGCGGCCTGATCGCCGCACGACGCCCACCCCGATCCCAAAAACCAAGGACAATTTCATGATCTTTCGCGGTATCTCGTTGGTTTCACATGCGTTGCAGAGGCGATTCAACCTGACCCTGCCACCTCGCATGCTGACCTATACCGTCACGTTCGCCTGCAACGCACGATGCATCATGTGCGATTCGTGGAAGATGCCGCCGCGCGAGGAGCTGACGCTGGACGACCTGGAACGCATCTTCGCCCAACTGCCCCGGTTGGACGTCGTACGGTTGACCGGCGGCGAGCCGTTTGTGCGGCGCGATCTGCCCGGGATCGCGGATCTGGCCACCCGACAGTTGCGCCCCCTGGTCTTGCACGTGACCAGCAACGGATTGCTGACGGAGCGAATCGTCCGCTTCTGCGAGTCTCGACGCGGTCAGCCCAGGCTGCACCTGCTGATCTCGGTCGATGGTCTGGGCGAGAAACACAATCAGATCCGCGGCAACCGATCGGCTTGGCCCTCAGTCCTGGAAACGCTGCAGACGATCGCGCCGATGCAGCACCGCTGGAATGTCCGCTTGGCCGTCAACCAGACGATCGTGGACGCTGAAGGTATCCAGCACTACGGCCTATTACGAGACGTCTTGAAGAAGCTGGGAGTCCTGCATCAAGTGGTGCTGGCCTACGACACCTCTGCCACCTACCACGTCGAAGCGGATGTGGACTTGGCGCCTCGACAGGCCGGTCAGTTCACCACCTTCGGCGAAATCGACACCCGGGATCTGGAGACGTGGTTAGACGAGGCCGACCGTGACGCGGGCGAACTGCCGTTTTGGGAACGTCGTGCGAAACGCTACTACCTGCGCGGCATCCGCAATCGCTTGTTGCACGACCGAGCTGCGCCCAATCCTGCCTGCGCCGCGTTGAACAGCCATCTGCGAATCTTTCCCAACGGCGATGTGCCCACCTGCCAGTTCAACAGCCGGATCGTTGGAAACCTGCGCGAGCAACCGTTCACCCAGCTTTGGCGGAGCGAGGGGATCGCCGAGCAATGGCGATGGGTCCGCCGTTGTCCGGGCTGTTGGGCCGAATGCGAAGTGCTGCCCAACGCCGTCTATTCGTTGGATCTGCTGCCTTAACGAAGTCGTCAAGGGCTGTCACCGTCGTATTCCCTTTCGATGTTAGCCCTGTAGATTCATGCTGGTTATGCTCGCGTCATTCTATCGCCCGGACCTCGATGCCGCAGAGCAGGGGTTTGCGGAGGCTGCCGTCGCGGGACTCCAACGCGATCTCGATGCTCCCGTCAGCATCCGGGCTTGTTTCGAACCGTGCGACTACCACTCGGTTGCGGCCGCCGGCGCGGTCGGCGACGTCGAAGTTGTCGAGCACCCGCTGGCCCTGGACGGCGACGTCGAAGATTCGCTGACCGGGCTCGATCGCTTCGAGTTCGGCGAAGTGCAGCCGCAATTGATACACCAGTTTCCCGTTGGTCTCGGACTCGGTTGCCAATCCGCCGATGCGGATCCTTCGCACGCCTTCCACGCCCGAGGCCGCTACCCAACGATGGCCGCCGTTGTCCTGCTGGATGATCGACGAGTGCTGGTGGAACCAGATGGCGTCGTCTTCGGTTTCTACCTGGACAGGCACCTCCGGGGCGGGAATCACCTGAGGCGGATACTCCAGCCAAAGTGTCTCGCTGGCTCGATCCAGACGACTGGCCGGAGCGCCCAAGTTCAATCCGACTCGCCGTATCCCCCCTGCTTCCGGATCAGGCATCGCGTTGTACGTCCACATCTCGACCTCGGGCATGTGAACCAGGCCGAAGGATGTCTGGTGCTGGTAGCTGCAAGAACAGGTGCGCGAATAATCGGGCACGTGGAACATGCCGTCGGCGACGACCAGACTGTTGGTGCAACCGGGGCGCACGCCAGGGACGTTCGCCGTGGTAGGCCAGCCATCCAACTCGGCAAACGCGGCGGCTCCCGAGCGGAACAGGGCCAGATGCCGACTGAAGTTCTGAGTCCCGCAGCGGATGGCGCCGATCCAGGTCCAAGGCACCTGCTGGCCGGTCAGCGGGTGGCATTGCGTCAGCGGCTGGCCGGTCAGCAGGTCGGCGGCTCCTTCGCCGCTGCTGCCGACGATATGGCCCAACGCGTCGTGCATGCCCAGGGGCGCGCGGCGCTGGGTGACCGAGTCGGCCCAGAGCAGCTCTCCCGTCGCCCCTTGCAACACGACCAACCGGTCCCGCGGTTCGTCGGGCAAAGCGGCTCGCCGCCCAGGATGGCCCGATTGAGCCAGTACGTCGTGTGCCGCCGAATAGGAAAGGGACGTGCCGAATACGTCCTCGCGATACGTCCAAAGCAACTCGCCGGACGCCAGGTCCATGGCAACCACCGCGGGTTGGGCGCCCGGTTCGATTCCGCGACGGTCCAGGATCTGCAGGATTTCCTCGGACAGGTTGTCGATGGCGAACACCTTGCCGCCGCCGGCGGCGATCGCATTATGGCGGAATCCGTAGCGAGCTTGCTGCACCCAGCGGATCTGGCCCGTGTGGCGATCCATCACGACCAGGAACTCGCTGGAGGTCGCGTTCCAGTTCTTCTCCCGGCCCGGCTGCCGGTCGTCGAACATGTGCGGGTAGGCAGCAGCGATCAGAAAGTCGCCTTCGTAACGGATATTGCCCCAGCGGAGTTGCTGGCCGTCGTGCAGCCGAGCTGCGTAGGATGTCAGCAGTCGTTGGGTCAGAGGATCGCGGATCTGCTGACGCAATTGCTCCGGCGACGGCATTTCGAACTCGGCCAACTGCTGGCCGGTCGCCGCATCCAGCCGCAAACAGCGGTCGTCGTGCAGCACGTAGATGCTGTCCGCAGCGGAAACCAACGGGGCGCCGATGAAGTTCGCGCCGGGATGGTTGGGAAAGTAGACCGTTCGATCGCCCAACGCCATCTCCTGCTCGTGCTCCCAACTGGTAAAGTTCGCGCCCACTTGCGGCAATTCCGTCGCCCACAGTTCGACGCCCGTGTACACGCACCGCGCGGAGACGTGATTGGGGCCCAACAGGATCAAGCGGCCTTCGACCACGTGGGGAATCGGACCATGCATGTGCCGCGGCAGGGTCTTGTGATTCGACTCGGTGCCAAACCACGCGATGCCCAAGGGGGCCTTGACGCGGTCGTCGTCCGAATAGGCGCTGTTGGCTGCGTCGGCGTACTGGTGCGTCCAGGTTCCCGAACCCGGCAGGGGGCCGGGCCGACGCAGCAGGACCGCCGCCGAATCGTAGGCCAGTTCGGCATTCTCCAAGTCCGCGCGTTCCACGGAGGCAGCAAAGGCTTGTTGCTGTGCGTCGTCCAGCACAAGCATCGCGATTCCGCCGTACGGCCGCAGCGGATGAAACATGGCTTGGGCCAAGCCGGCGCTGGCCATGTCGCCCGCCGATTCGGGCTGCTCTGCGACGATCAGACCGGCGATATAAGGCGGCAAGCGATGGCTGGTCGCGTCGCCCTCGTGCACGGCGACTCGCAAGCCGTAAAGCCCGCCGCGCGTATACCGCTGGCGCAGCTCGGCTACTTTCGTTGGATCGGGCTCGAAAACCGTGTAATGCATGTCCGATTGGGCCAGCAGCTCGGCCAGCAGCCTTCCGGAACCGACACCGAAGACCAGGCCGAAGCCGCCCCGCACGTCGGTCTGCTCCAGGATCCATTCGGCTCGATCCGTCCAGCGGTCTCGGGCGCTCCGCAGCGGCTCCGATTGCCGTTCATGGACGATCGTCTCGCGTTGCTGTGGTCCGAAACAGTAGATAGCGCCTTCTTCGGTAACCACCAGCAGCCGATCCCCGGCGGCAAGCATGCTGAACACCGTGCCGTCGACGCGATGGGTCCAGCGTAATTCAGGCTGCTGGCGGACATCATTCAATTCCAAGGCAAAGATGCGGCCGCCGGAGCCGCTACCGTACAGCATCGAACCCGCTTGGACGTGCAGCCGTTCGATCCCGTCCAGCTCCGCTGTCCACAGCGGTTGCAAATCGTAGTCATCGCGGATCGCGCCCCGCTCGAGCCGCCCGCGGATGGTCGTGGACCGGCTCATGGTATCGCGAGCCGCATCGGGAATCGGCCGTCCGATCGAGGCTTCCGCCGTCTCCGGTTCCCGGTGCCCGTCGGTGGGGGCTACCGTCGAAGCGTAGGCATGGATGCGATCCCCGGCGGGCTCGACGCCGATGAACGCTTGCTCATTGGCCAGATCCACATGCACCGAACCGTACTGGGCTCCGTCCGCCACGTGGTACATGTCCGTCACGTACTGGTCGCGGGTGTTGAAAAACCAGTCGCCGTGCAAGAACACCTGGTGTCCTCCCGCCGCTTTGCCCGTCGCGCGTCCGGCGACGTGATAGTACAACTTGGCGCCCGTATGGCGGTCGAAAACGGCCGGCACCGTGCGTCCGCCCGGCACGATCAGCCGATCGTCGGCCACGACCAGATGCCCTTGCGGCGAAACGCCGCCGAACGAGAAGTAGCTCTTCGAGTCCTCGACCAGATCGCTGGAGCTGCCCGAATTCACCCAACGCACCTCGGCCGTTTCCGCGTCGATGGCGTACAAAAACACTCCTTCGTTCGGCCAGATGCCCGCGGCGAAGTACAACGTCCCGTCCGCGATCACCGGCCCGCCACGCACCGGCCACAAGCTGATCATCCGCCCGTTGCCCAGCACCATGCGCTGGTTCGGCGCGGCGCGGAACCGCCAGATCTGTCGACCGGTCGCCGCATCCACACAGTGCACGCAGCCATCGTCGGACCCGACGTACACTCGACCCCGCCAGACAACCGGCGCCAGCCGGACGGGTCCGTCCGTCCAATACTGTCAACGGACCTCGCCCGAATCCAGCTCGTACGCCGTCAGGCTGTCGGTGGTCATCGAGCCGACAAACATCAGGCCGTCGGCCACCACGGGCTGGTACGAGGCATCGAACGCCAGTTTCTCGAAATCGTCCTGCTGCCAAGGCCAGGCTCGTCGCGGCGGCGCCAACGGACGCACCCAGTGCAGATGGAGGGGATGGTCCAGTTGATGTGGGGTCGTCGCCGAGCGGTGAACATCGTAACGGAACATCGGCCAATCGACGTCGGCCGTCGCGTCGTCCTGCGCGGCTGACAACCCGGGAGCCAACGAGATGACGCTGTGAGCAAGCAAGGCGGTGACCGCCAGTGCGAGGAACCAGTTGGTAAAGAATTGCTTCAACATGCAAAATCCCCTGTCCATCAGTGATTCGAACCCGACCCAACGGTCGCTAACAAAGTAGGTTGGAGCTCCGACCCGACCAACCCGGACCGGACCCGATCGGGACAGAGTCCCCTACGAAGATGTGCGCACCATGCGATCATCTGGCCGCCAAAAATCCGTAAACGACTCCCGACCCCTTCCGTTTGCTACCGGCCGGCGCCCGTTCTTCCGGTCCCCGGCCGGTGTTGCTTGCCATCACTCTAAACTATTCAATCGTCGTCGTCATCATCGCGGCCGACCGCGGGGCGTTCTCTGCCGGTCTTCTTGGGTAGATTGACCTCGAATTCGTTCTTTGTTCCTGCCACTGGAAAATCCCCACCACCGCCGCAGCCTAAAGCAGCGAGACTAACACAGGCTGCAGCCCAAATGCTCCACTTCGTCATGTGACCGTTCCTCCTAAGATCGTTCAAAGCGGACTTCAATAGTCGCCGATGGGGTTCCCATCGTTGATGCTGTGCAAGTGGCAGTAGGTAATCATCGAAATGTTTTCCGTGATGAACCGTACCGAGCCGTCGCCCAAAGCGAACATCGCTCCGCCGGGATGATGGCTGAAGGCACAATCATCGTTGATTGCGCTGGCCATCGTCGTCGGGGTGCAGCGGCAATTGATGGGCGAACTGGTGCGCCCGTTGACACGCACCGCCTCGTCGTCGCCCGTCATGCCGATCCACGTGGGCCAATCCTCGATGCGTTGCGGATCGATCATGTTTTCCGGCCGGAGTCCGCGAATGGCACTGATGGCCGAGACGTAAGACGACTCGCACACCATCAAGGTATTCGAAAGTCCGTCCAAGACTTGGGCAAACCGGATCGGTTTCTGGCCAGGGGACTCCGCCAATTTCATCATCATGCCGTCATCGTCAGCATAGCAGCTTCCTCCCGCTGCTTTATAGTCCGAAATGGCATAGCCGATCGCCTGAGCACGCCGGGTTGGTCTCGGTCCGAACTGGCGGGCACCGGGCAGCGTAAATTCCGCTGGTACGACATCGGGCAAGGACGAGGACGGGCACCGGTACGCGGAGACTTTCACCGTGCCGCCCGGGATCGGATGGCTGCCGTTGTTCACGTGCCATCTGAAGATCCCAGGCCGTCCATTTGCATCGTTCACGACAAATGATAAGAAGCGATATGCAGGAATGATGATGGATGCGTCAAAAGCATGTGAATTCTCAAGATTCTTTTGGCGGGCAGATCGCGAAGCTGGTTTTGTCGGCTTTGAGAATCCAGTGCGTTTGGGGCAACCCACCTATCGCAGATCTTTTTGGCGTGAGCGAATCAATCCCGGCTGGGAATTCGTTGATTCCTTGATGCGTTGGCAGTCCGATTGGGATCAGGTCGGGGGACCAAGCTTGGCTGAGCGTTGCGCCCGTCCCCACGTCGATCTCTGCTTCGCTCGCCGACCGCTTCCTTCAGACACATCTAAGCTCCCCATCTGCTGGCCTCCCTGAATCTGCTGGAAACCCGAACATGCACACCAACCACCACCCGTTTCAATCCTTCCGCTGAACAACGAGTAGGCGGGAACAATCACCCGTCGAACACCGAACACAAGGCCAGACCCCTGCGAAGCCCATCCTGCTCGTCGGTCAACTCCGGATTGTGCGCCAAGGCCCAATCGCCGGGCCGGATGCGCTCGATGGGGATCGTGGGCAGTGATGGACCGCTGGGCGGTTCGGGCGTGGGTTAGGTAACCGCCGTGGTGTGCCACCGGCCAGGGGGCGACGTTGTTGTGACCAGATCGGATTGACGGCGATGCCGCGGCCCGGCTGCTCTCGTCAGCATCGGTTGGGAAAGGAAGACGTGGTCGCAAGGCATTGTCAATCGGTTCATCCGAGACGCGAGAAATCGCATCGTCTGTCATGTCGTCAGAACTCCCTCACCGGTTGTGGGACTTGGATGGTGCCCACGCCGTGCGCCAGAAACCACCCCAACGAATGAAGGCGTCAACGAATTGCGAGCCCCTATTCGCTGATTCCTTAATTCGTTGGGAATGCCCTTATCCCGGCAAACCATGACTCGAGTAATCAAAGCCTGCGAGAACTCTCCAACCGACGCCGAGACAATTCAACGATCGCTCAGTACATCGTGCAGCGCCAATGCCAGGTTGCGGCCGGATGGAGCCAATAGGTGCCACCCATCTATTGAAGCCGTCCACAGGTCTTTCGTCCATCCGGCCGGATGGAGCCAATAGGTGCCACCCATCTATTGAAGCCGTCCACAGGTCTTTCGTCCATCGGCACGTGTTGTAATCGCAAGGTGCGTGCCCTTCGTTGCGCGAGTTTTGCCGCCGTAATGGACTGGACCCCGGGAACGGCAGCCGGTTGGAACGCGGTCTGCTACCGCCGCCCCAGGGTCGCGAAACGCTGGAGCATTACGCGGGACTCTTGAAGCTGGAAAAGGCCTCGGACGAGTGGTAGATTTTTTCGACTTGGCGGCGGCTCAGACCGGCAGAATTCCGCCGGAAATCCTGGAAGATGAATCGTTCGTGGAGAAGCTGCCGATCCTGTTTAGCACGCTTCGCGGTCAGAGGGCGTCCGAC
>SKKK01000060.1 GCA_007121535.1 Planctomycetaceae bacterium
ACAACTGCCTGTCTAACGATAGGGAGTCGTTTCTTGCCACCGGAAACATCCAGGAGGAGTCATGACCAAAGAAGAATCCATGCAGCGTGCGGCCGAGGAGTTGCGTGCGGAGATTTGCCTGTTGGCGGGCATCCCCGAAAACAACGTCCGCTCACTTCAGGTTAAAGGCAGTTCTCGGGCGCCACACTGGACGGTGGTCGTTCAAAGACACGACGGCGGTCCGACGATCAGGATCAACATGATCGAGCCGTTAGCGCAGCGTCTGGCCAGTCCGCTGGCGCCGAGTCCACCGGGAGCTGCTCATCCCATCCCGGAGGAACTGACGCGCCGGGCACGAATCGAGCCGGGGCTGCGTTACCTGGGCGTGTATGGATTTGGGATTCCAACGCAGCGCGAGGACTTGCTCAAAGAATGGCTGTACGAGCGGCAGGCGCGCATCACACTTCACTCGTCCGATGCCGACGAAGGATGCAAGAAGAACAAGCGTCTGGATCCCTACCATCCCGGCGAGATCATCCATTGTGCGGGCTTGTTGGCCAGTGTGCTATGCCAAGAGAGCGGGGAAGCTGGTTTTCCCGATCGCTGGGCGGATTTTCGCGGAGAAAAGTTCCGGCGGGACGACGCGGTGGCGTACGGCGAAAAATGGCATCGGCTGAGCAACTGGGATTTCGCGAACGTGCCGTTCGAGAAATTCCTGAGCACCGCCTGTATTGGTTCAGAGAAGTGGATGACGTTCGGTCAGATCACCAATCGATGGTACGGTCTGAAGACGTCGCTGCTCGCCCCGGCCGCGACCTATTCCGCCGTCGACCAGCGCGAGGCCGAGCGGCTGCTGATCCGACCCGTGGCCGCATGTCAGTGTCCCACGTGCGGGGGAAAGGAATTGGTCCGGCCAGATAATACGTGTGGCGGCTGTGCGGACGGGCATGTGCCGCATATCCGGGCTTACATTCGGCTGCCCGACGGTAGATCACGCGACGAACGCATGTTCCGATTGGTGAACGAGGCTCAGTGGTCGCCCCGGCTAACCTGGAAGTGCAATGGGTGCGGGCGTTTTTTCTTTCTGCGCGACAGCGAGCTGCGTCGTCAGCGTGCCACGGTGGTACTGAAGGTGCTGGACGAACAGGTGAGCATCAAAGACGCCGCGACCGAATCCCCTGCGATCACGCGGCGAGAGATTACGGAATTCAAAGCGGCCATGTCCAAATGTAGCGAGGCGGAGTGGACTCGGGTTCGAATACAACTGGAAAAGGAAAGCCAAGTGGCCGCTTATGCTTGTCCGAACTGCAAGCAGATCGGGGATTGGTCCGAAGGCGCCACGTTTTGGAGCAGAATACGCGATCAAGTCGAGCGAGACGGGGCCGAGCGTTACGTGGGATTCAAGCAAGCCCCAGATTGGCAACAGGACCAGGAATCCAACGCCCCGGCGATTTATGATCGGTCGAGCGGTTCGGAAGCCGAACCGGAACAAGTGATTCAGCGTGCGCGAGAGCAGGAAGCCGTGCGGATCTTATGCCAACGCGTCCCACCCGGCTCGACGGAAGAATTGATCGTTCGTTGCTACTATCAACCACCTTTGGATGTACAGCAGCGACGTGATGTACAGCAGCAACTCGACTCACTGCCTCCGGAGGAACGGAATCGCGCCATCAAGCAGCTAAAGAGGTGGTTTCTCGAGATAGAAGCCGAACTGGACTCAGGGAACTGGGGAAGCATCGTGGATGATCGGTGATCAGACCACGGATGTTCTTGGGCAGTGGTATTCGGAGAACTACAGATTGGGAGAATAAGAAATGACAACCATATTCAAAGAACTGTCTCGAAAGATCGACGATTTGGCGCGGCGTACCATCGCAGAGTTGTTGGATGGGCTGGCTGTCGATTTGAAGTTCGAACCAGGACATGGACTGCATGTGAGCCACGAGAGTGAACAGGTGACGGTGCTTCTGCGCTGCGTGCGGCGCGACGGTCAGCAATGCTACTACACGGGGCTGGTGATGACCGGATTCCCACCCCAGGACGACGTTGCGGGCATCCATTGGCAAGTGACGGATCATGACGGGCGGTCGATCGGCGGTGGCGTGACCGAAACGGGCGGACATTTCAGTTTCGCGTTGACGATCATGGATGAGGAGAATTCACAGCCGCTAGGATTGCGTTTCGGCGACCAAAAAGTAGGCGGTGCAAGCCAGCCCACCGAGGTGGACCACCAGATCGTCTGGCTGTTCTCTGAATTCTGGCGGGTCAATGCCGGGCGGGACGAGCCTGTGTCCGTGACGGCGCCGTTGGTGCAGGAGTTGGGCGAAAGGTGGCAGAACGCTTGGCGCTGCCCGGCGTCGCTCGCGGCCGAGTCGCCCGCGGCGCTGGCGGCACAATCCAGCGACGACGGCCCCCGCCCGTCCGCTGCCCGCATACGACGGACCTCCTCGTCCGGCCAAGCCTCTCCGAGCGAAACCGTCCACGAACCCTCGTCCGCTTACAACAACGGCGAAGCAACCGAACCGCCACAGGAAGACGAGAACCGTTGGATCGATCGCCAGGGCGATCAGATCGTCGTGCGGGTTCCCGCCGAACTGGTGCCGTATGGCGTGGTGCGGATCGTGGCGCAAGTTAACGACCAATTGGTCGGCACATGCCTGTTGCCGCTGATCAAGTACGGCGATCCCCGCGGTGAATTTTCGATCCGCAGTAACAAGTGCATGGTCGAGCGGGTAGTGGGCGAGCGCGATCCGCGTACGGTAAACTGGTACGCCCAGCCGGCGCTCGAGAACACGTTGGCCTGGTTCCCAGCCAAAGAGGTGGCTGAACTGCTTGAGCGGCCCGAAGTGCAGGACCGCGCCGAGCTGCGGCAGCGGATCGAGTTGTTGTTGGAATTGGTGAACGAACGCCAACAGGAGAACGAGGATGACGACCTCCCCGAAGGATGAACTACCCGGCGAACGCTTCCGGCGGCTCAAACGGTTGGTCGCAGGAACTGGTCCGTGGTCCGGTACGGGTATCTCCAAGGATTTTTTTGGCGAGGACTGGATCTTGCCGCAGGTCTTCTGGGAGGCATTGGCGGCCGACCGAATCGGCGTGTTGGACCAGCCGCTGAAGCGTTTGTTGACCGCGCCGTTCGGATGTCTCTACCTGGATAATGCGTTGGCCGACCAGGGCCTGCAGTTGGCCGAGGGCGCGATTCGGGCGGTATTGGCAGCTTGTTGCTATTGCCAGCAACGCGACGATCCGACGACGGCGATGGAACAGCTACGCCAGGCCGCGAGGGCGTTCGATCGCGCCTGGCCCGCGCCGCCGGGCAAGATGGCAACCGGTTCGATCGTCGACGATCCGTGCTTCGCCGCTTACTCGGCGGGCGTAGCGGCCGCGACCGTCGGATTCTGGACCGCTTGGGATCTGTTCGACCGGTTGCTAGGCGTGACACATGACAATACCGGACATCCGCTGGCCATCACCACGCTGCCGGGCCGTTTGACAGCAGCGCTTCCACGCACCGCGCGTCTGCCGTTGTTGTTGGTTGATTCGCACAGATCCGAGGGTCGTTTGGCGTTGTTGACCGTCACACTGATTCCCGACGGCGGCGGCGCGTTCTGCCCCGACCCGCTGGTGATGGGTTTAAGCACGCTGAGGGGCGGCGGCGTCCAGAAGTCGGATGGGTCGGGAACGCCCGACATCCACGCTTCCATGCAACGGATCTGGGAGCTTACGAGATTGGGGGACCGATACCGGGGTCGGTGGAGTTTCTCGGCGCTAACTGCGGAGACGATCCAGGGGGCTCCCAAAGTGGAGA
>SKKK01000225.1 GCA_007121535.1 Planctomycetaceae bacterium
AGAAGGGCGGTTGCGGCAAGAGTTCGACTTGTTTTCATCTGTCGGGCTGCTTGGCCGAGCTTGGCTTCGAGGTGCTGCTGGTCGATGCCGATCCCCAGGGCTCGCTCAGTCAGGCGTTCTTTGGTTCCGCGGAAATCGAACAACTACAGGCCGAAGAGACCTTGGCAGTCCTGTTCGACGATGGCTGTCATCAGACGTCAGCCGGCGCGATTCCCGTGCCCACTTCGTTCGAGCGGATCTCGCTGATCCCGGCCAATCACACGCTCACCTGCCTGCAACTCGCCATCGCCCGAGCTGGCGGGGCTCAAGCAACAGACGTTGCGTGCCCACCTGGAGCGGTTGCAGCCCTACGACATCGTGCTGATCGACTGCCCGCCCAACCTGTATTTGTGCAGTTGGAACGCGATGCTGGCCGCCGATGCCATCGTGATTCCAGTTCCGCCGGAGGATTTCGGCACTCAGGGGCTGCGTGTGGTGCATCAGGCGGTGGACAACGCCCGGCAATTGAACAGCGGTTTGCGGCTGTTGGGACATGTGGTGACACGTGCCGACAGGCGGCTGCTGGTGCATCAGGCTTACGAGAAGCGTTTGCGGTCGCTGTATGGGGATTTGGTGCTGGAGACGGTCATCCCGGAGGCATCGGCCTTCAAAGTGGCCCTCGCTTGCCGTCAGCCGGTGGGCCATTTCAGCCCGCGCTGCAAGGCGGCCCAGGCCACGCGGGCGTTGTGCCGGGAAATACTCGAACGAGTGGCCGAGCAGCCGAAAAAACGGCAGGTAGCGTAGGACAGGCATGGACACACGACGACGATTGGCAGCCATCGGCGACCAGCTTGACGAATCTCTGGAGTGCGGCGGCAGGAGGCCAGAGCAGTGCTCAGCCCGGTGCCCCAGCAACGGGACATCGGCCGCAGTCCGCTGCGGAATGTGGGCCGGTCAGCGCTCGTCACTTGCGGACGGGACGGGTGTGCCTGCCACCAGCCGTCCGCAAGAGTCTTTGGTCCACACGACTTCCTTCTTTCGTGATTTACTTCGACCGCCAGCCGCGTGATTCGCGATGTCGAACTCAAGCCGTCTCCAGGCGCCGAGCAGGGACTCGTAAAGTGGCGACGGATAGCCGCTCAGGACGACAGTACCATCACATTCGTTCAGTACGACAAGCAGTTCGCGGTGTTCCCTCTCGGACATCTCGACCCCGTAGACGTCGCGGCTATTCGCGTCGCGTGTTTCGTGAAGATAGGGGGGGTCGCAATAAATCAGAGTGTCGGGGCCATCGAACCGGCGAATGGCCTGCAACGCGGGCTGGTGCAGGATCTGTACGCGGCGGAGACGCTCGACAATGTCCGGTAGTCCGTCGATCGCCGTCCACCACGCATTGACATCGCCTGCCATGCCGCCTCGAGCACGAGACGTGGTACAACTCCAGGTTCGGCCCTTTCCTCCGAAGGACTGCCGCCACCGAACAAAATCACAAACCGCTTTGTCCAGATCCGTAGCGTCAGGTGGGTATTCGGCCGCGTCATCAAACTCCTTCTGACTATAGGGGATGAACTGCAGTCGCGATACGAATTCGGAACCCTGTTTTTGCAGCACGCGGAACAGCCGTGTGATCCGAAGATCCAGATCGTTGTAAGCTTCGACCTCGGCAGGCGGCTTGTTGAGAAGCACGGAAGCTGCCCCGCCAAATGGCTCCAGATACACCCGATGGGCCGGAAAGCAAGCAATGATACGTTCGGCTAGATAGTGCTTCCCGCCGTGCCATTTCACAGGCGGTCGCAACTTCACTTTGCCACCGGGCCGAACATTCCTTTCCGAACCCATCATGCAGCCACTCGCTGGTAGTTGAGAACTGGATGAAGTCGTTTCACGAGGAGCAGTTCGGCACTCTGACGTTCTGCCCGGGTTACGCCAGGCGTTTCCACTAGTGCTACATCCAGAGCCCCCTGGTCCCACAGCCAAGCTGGCAGGCCGCAAGAGTTGCTCACGTCCATATGCCGTTCGATACGATGCCGCAGGTTATCGGTCTGGCCAAGAAAGACAGGATCGGCACCACTGGCAAACATGTAGAGCCCCTCTGTTTGAGGCAGTGAAGACACCTTAAGTCTGGGAACACTACTGACCACTCGCAACTCGGGGGAGGCCAATTCCGCTGCTTTTTGGTTCTGTAGCCTTCCTGCTTTCCGCAGCCCCAGTGCAACCCAACGGTACTCCAGTGGCGTAAAGCCGGGTGCAAGACGCTTTGCGTATTCGTCGAACTCGAGTGCAAGGTCCGGGTCGCAAATGATTTGGTCGAGCGAAACATGTCTCATCAATTGCAGATGCCGAACTGCCAACTCGGAAGCATACTCGAATTCGTCTGTCTCCCGGAGAGTAAAACGCTTCGTCTTCGGCAAGTCACTCATCAAGCCGTTCTTTCGAGCATTCAGCAAAGCCCAATTCAACTCGTAGTCCGTCCCAGTCAGCCCCAGTTCTCGGCATCGTCGCAAGAAGCGGCGGTCAAGTTGGGGATCGGCGATTACTCGATCGGCGGAGAATCCTTCGCGTATTTCCGCAAACGCCTGAATCAGCGAAGCAGTGCCGCCCCCCACGAGCGTGCTCAGGCGAGCCGCCAGTTTCGCCAGCACGAGTTGGTTCAGGCTGGTCCCTTCCGCTATCGCCTCGCGCTCTAACGCAAGGTGTAAGGTCTTGGGGACCCGGACGACGAAGCGGCCGCTTTTCGTGGGCTCGGAACCCGCAACAACCCCCGTCTGCTCCATCTTCTCCTCCACCAATTTGTGGAGTTTATCGTAGTCGTCGGACTTGCGAAAAGCCGCCCGGTCGCTGGGAAGCGGAAAATGCTTGACAACGAGGCCATCAAGCGGGTCGAAGAACACATTCGACAAATCCGCCCAGTTCTTGCACTTGTTGGCCAGATCTTTCGCTTCTTCAAGGATTTGATTGACGCTATTCATAGCAGACCTCCCGTATCTGACTCTGCCGAGGGTCTGACAAATTCGACCTCGGCATCAGTCACCTCGAAATAGATGCTCTCCTGCTTCAGCAAACGAGCAACTGACCATCGAATGCTTCGTCAATGCTTCGAAGGATGCCGGAGATCACACTGGCGGGCACCTCGCTGCCATCGTTGTAACTTGTCGGCAACAGGAGAATGCATTTCTTAAGTTTCATCCTGCGATACCACCTGTAGTATTATAGCACTGCCGATGAGGCCGGGTCAACATGCTGCAAAACGATTCTGCAAATCGTCGCAAGTATTTACCTTCAAACAAGTTAGGAGGTCGTTCTGTGTCGAATTCTCCGTTTTGTGGAAGAGAACCCGACAAGAATCTACCTTCGGTCCAACGCGGTTGCAACGGCAACTTGCCCACTTCTGGACGGTGATTCGTCCAGGTATCGAGTGGATCTTGCGTCACAGCACTTCTGGTGGGGTGCAAACCAACGGCTAAGACAGCCGTGATTTCCAAAGTCAACTTCCCACTGAACGGGTTTCAGGTGATGGACTCGGAAGAGATGCTGTACTGCGCAGAAGCAATCCGGACGTACCCAAGGAATTCGCGACAAGCGCCAACTGAGCCCGATCCGGGTGCGCTGGTCGGCCGGAGCGGGCAAGTGGATCATCGTGGCCGGCCAGCGCCGCTGGCGAGCTACGGAGCGGGCCGGATTGACAACCATCGACTGCTATTTCCACGAACAAGCCTTGTCCGAGTCGCAGATTCTGGAAGAACAACTGATCGAGAACTGCCTCCGCGAGGATCTCCAGCCGCTGGAAGAGGCCAAGGCGTTCGA
>SKKK01000531.1 GCA_007121535.1 Planctomycetaceae bacterium
CGTCAGCGATGCTGCCCAAGTAGATGAATTTGCCCCGACACTTCTTGGCCCAGCGTCCAGTACGATGCGCGAACGGTCGTGCATCTTGGCGTGCCTGCTGCTTCTTCGACGTCTTCCTGGTACGCTTTGGCATTGATCTCGCCCTTCTGACTGCCCGTTGATGGGGTGGTGTCAACCGTCCGCAGGCCGTCCTGCTGGCGACGTTTCACTACACACCACCAGTTTATACGATGTCACAACGGGTGTCAAACGTTTTCTTGTGAAGAGCTGGATCAATCAAGATATTACGGTTTTTATCGCATCGAATGCCTTTACCTGGACGATTTATGGTAAGTTTCCCAAAAACGACTCCCGACCCCCATCCGCCCGAATCCACCAAGAAAGCTTCAATCAAAACGACGTTAGAAACGGCCTTCCAGGCCTAGGCTGATGCCCTGAATCCATAGACCGGTATCGACCCACTGGAATGCTGGCAGAGCGGGGCCGACCAGGCCGCCGGGTTCCAGTTGGCTGAGATTCAAGTTGGTGTCGATCTGGTCGCCGGGACGAGCTACCCGATTCCAATAGATAAACGTATAGCCGATGCGGGCATGGACGTTCGGCGTCAGGTAGTAGCCTGCGGTGAGACCGAATTCGGGGACGACGGAAAAGACATCCCGTTGATAAGTCCCCATGTTTGTTTCCTGAGCCAATAGCCCGGCCGGAGTGGTACTGGCAGGCTCGCCCGGAACGGTAATCGTCGTGCTGCCATCGATGGTCGCCCTCGACCGTGTGTTTCCGAACGCCAGTTTGCCAAGCGCCTCGAAACGCCAGTTTTTCCGTCGCGTATGGGCCAACAACCCGATTTCGGCGCCGTGGAAATAGTTTTTGGTGGAAAACACGTCCACTTCGTCCAGCGTCGTCCCGATCGGCACAAGCGTATCCGGACTGGTATCGATGGAGGTCTTGAAGTCGCCGACACGCAAGCTTTCGTCCAAATTCAAGTATCGCCAACCAGCCAGGAAGTCGAAGCAGTTCTCGCAGACCTGCCACCATGCTCCCCGATAGAGAACCTCGACGCCCAACAAGCTGCTTGTGGCTGTCGATTCGACCCGCCCGGTCAACACGCCTGGAAATGCCACCAGTTCTGCATCCGGCCCTTGGAACCCGGGTTCCGCATTGGTGAACGGTCGAGCCAGGATCGGATTGCCGGGACTTTGAGCCTCGAAGTTGGAATCGCGGGACAACAGACCCAAGAATGTCGCCTCGACGCCGTGAAACCGCGACCAATCGAACCAATACCCGGCCGAGAACCGGCCGCCAGGTCGCATGGCATCCACCAGAGTGTCGTCGCCGTAGAGGATTGTCGTCGTAGGCCGCCCCAAGACACCGGCTACGTCGCGGGCGGTTCCCGCAGGGCTACTGGTGATCAACGGTGGCGTGTCCATGCCGTCGACCCACCACATGAGGTACTCAGCACGCGCCCAGACTCGCCAAGGGTCATAAATCTCGCCGTAGAACATCGCTGGATCAAGGCCGGGCGACATCATCGAAAATGGACTCGTCATCCGCGGCGCTGCGAATTCCACGGGCATGGCCACGGTCGAACCCTCCACGGAGCCTAATGCAGGTACACGGTTGCGGGCGGCCACGGTTGCAGCCTGCGTCGTGTGCGTTTCCTGAGCGGGCTTTCGGCCCGACGCGGACGGAGGCGTCGAGCGGCTTTGCCCGAATCCCGAGACTGGAAGCAAGCTGGCGACGAGCAGGATGAGCAACCAGGTTCGTACCACAAGCGCGCCAAACGAATGGATGCGATCAGCAAGGCAGTGAGCTGGTTTCGCGGCTGTTGCGACAAACCTGGAGTTCATCTCTTCGTCTCCGGTTCCAAGAATCAATGGCTTTGCCAAGCGATCTACGCGATGGTCAGCCGAAAACCTGCGATGGGTTCGAAATGCAACCAAGCGAAATGGCCCCTGCGCAAGAAGTGATCCAACTAACGACGAGCCGCGCGAATCTAGCGCGGGGCGGCAGCGTAGTCGATTTCGTAACGCATCGCAACACCAATCTGGCGGAGCGATCCGACAAGCTGTCGCCAAGGTATTAATAAGAAACAACGCCCCCCAGCTTCCCCACTTTCCCTATCCGGTCGAACGGAAAATAACGGATGTAGTTCCCCTTGAGGTGGTCATCCGGGCACACGGCGCCGTTGAGAACCGGGATTTCTCCAGATTGGCGGTAGACTTGAAAAAGGAGTGTACCTGGATTCCACCCTTTTCGTAGTTGTCCCAATTTCGCAGGAACATCGGCATGAACCCCCGACTAGCCCATCGCAGCCGCAGACGGTCCCGAACCAGCCACCGGAAGAAGCGGTCAGCCGGGTTCAGCCAACGCCGGCTGCGCTTCGAATCGCTGGAGGACCGCCGCTTGTTGGCCACGCTGGAGATGGAGTTCGTGTTCCGCCATGATGCCAACGGTCAGCCGGGAGCCGTGATGACCGAGCCAGCGACCATCCCCGAGGGTGCGGATTTCTGGGCCGAACTGCGGGTGAAAGACAGCCGGGCGTCGGCAACGGCCCCAGCCCCCGGGGTGATCGCGCTGCCCGTCACGGTGAATTGGGGTACACGCTCGAACGGCGGCTCGCTCGTGAACCATCGTCGCATTCAGTACACCGGAGCGGCCCCTGTCACGGGACCGAACCCCGTTTCCTTGAGCGTCCAGCAAAACAACCTGCTGATCACCGAGAATTTCCCTCTCCAGCGTTTTGTGGATACGGATGGCAGCACAGGCAGCTTTACGAATATGCGAGCCGCCGCGTTGCCGAATGCCGGCCAGGGCAGCGCGATCGGCACGACGGAGCCGGAAGCTTTCAGTCAAATGCAGTTCCGCGCTGCATTGTTGCCGAACGGTGAACCGGTGACGGTGTGCTTCAACGCGGTGCTGGCCGGTTCAATGTCCTTTGCCGATGCGGACGTGTTGGACGGGGTGAATTCGAGGGAAGGATGCATTACGATCGTACGAGAACCAAGCACGTCCAGTCTCTCCGGCTTCGTTTACTTGGATGCCAACAACGACGGAATCAGGAATGTCGACCCCAACGGGGTACCGTTGGAAATCGGTCTGCCGAACGTCACGATCCACTTGTATCGCCAGGGCGAAACGACGCCGCTTCAGACGGTCGACACCGGGCCCGGCGGTTGGTATCAGTTCGACGACCTTACCCCGGGGGTGTACCACATCCGGCAAGAGCAACCGGCCGCATTCTTGGACGGCAAAGACACTCTGGGCATTGTGATGCCGAGCGGTGAGGCCCGCGGCCAGGTCGGAGACGACGAGTTCTCGAACATCCGTTTGGACGCGGGCGAGCACGGCATCGACTACAACTTCGGCGAACGGATGGCGAACATCAACAAGCGGATGTTCTTGGCCTCGACTCCCAAACCTCGCGAGATTGCCGGCTCGCGGCAAGGCGTCCCTACCAAGGTGATCGAAGTCGCCTCGGCCAGCGTAACTGTGGAACCCAAGCTCGACGACCAGGCCTTTCAAGTCACCGTGAACAACGAACCAGCTCAGACGATCCCGTTCAGCCAAGCACGCATCGTGGCACTGGAGAATCCGACCAGTGCCAGCACGGCGACGTTGGTCGGCACTCCGGCCCCCGACACAGCCTATACTGCACCGGGTTACGCCGTCTTACGGCGGGACGATGTGCCGATCACCCAGGGTTACGGCATGGAAGTCGTCGGAGCCCCGACGATTTGGATCGACGCAGGCAGCGGGCAGAACGACCGGATCGTGATGCAGGATTCACCTCGCAACGATACGTTCGTCGCCGGCGATCCCACGCCGGGTGGTCCGCCCCCGGCAGTCCCGGCTCAGACGGCTTCGTTAAGCACCCAGCTACCCGTCAACGAAACGGGCATGCAAGTCTTCGCGCGCCGCTTCCAGCGAGTGCGCGCCATCTCGTCCGCCGGAGGCATCGACCAAGCCACGCAACACGCCCACGATATGGCCCTGGAATTGGTGGGCAACTGGAATCCATAGAAACCGCATTGCCACCCATCTGTACCTCTATCTTTGCCAGCGAATGGCATTTGGATAATCCGGCGATGCAGTTCGATAAGTTCCCCAAGCGTCAGATACCGCATCAGGCCAATCATTGGCATCGAATTCCTGAGTTGGGGACGAACGACAGCGTTAACGCGGCTGGCGCGTTAGACTATATGAGGCGAAGCTTCTTGCCGATTGAGGTGGCCTTGCACGGGGAAGCAACGGGGTCGAAGCAACGGGGTCGGGAGTCGTTTTCGGCCAGCGATCTACCACATGGGAAGCGGGGCACCCGAAAACGACTCCCGACCCCTTCCGCCCGATTCCACCAAAAAATATCTGGCCGGATGCTAACTCGTCATCGTACCGGCAGTCGGTAGAATCTGCCATAAGGCACATCTGCGGCGATGTGCCGGTCGATGACCGAGCCGAACTCGTTCAGTCGACGGAGATCGTGGTGCTCTTGCTGGCATTCGTACTCGTACTCCCGCTCGTTTCCGAGGAGACGATTACGAGCACGAGCACGAGCACGAGTGGGAGTACGAAAGCTACTCGGGTTGCGGGTGGCGGCCCGCTGTGGGAAAGATGATGGGCGGTGGTGGCATGTCCGAGTTTCGTAAAGATCCGTTGTCGAATCATTGGGTGATCGTTGCACCGAATCGCGCTGAGCGTCCTGAGCAGTTCGATGTCGGGGCGATCGAGCGGTCGCCGGGGAGATGCCCCTTTTGTCGGGGGCACGAAGATGATACGCCGGCGCAAACCGCTGCGTACTCGGCAACCGGCCGATTGATCCAGCAGGGACCTTGGCAGGTGCGAATCATTCCCAACAAGTTCCCGGCGGTCGAAGATGTTCGCCGAGAACGGTCCCAAGAGCATGACTTTTTTCACTCACGGCACGGAGTGGGGGTGCATGAGGTTATCGTCGAGTGCCCCGATCATGTGACAAGCTTTTCTCACTTGAACGACCAACAGGTCTCCCTAGTCTTCCAGGCTTACCGAGACCGAATGGCTTATTGGCGGGCCGATCCACGCTTGGCCTATGCCCAAATCTTCAAGAATTCCGGCGCGACGGCCGGCGCGTCGCTCGAGCACGCTCACAGCCAATTGATCGCCACCCCCGTCGTCCCGACTCAGATCGAAAACGAGCTGGTACGAGCGGAGGATTACTACCGGCAACACGGCGGATGCGTATTTTGCGAGATGCTGCGCCGCGAGTTGGCGGATCCGGTTCGGCTGGTTGACCAGACGGAACAATACGTGGCTTTCTGTCCGTTCGCCAGCCAATTTCCGTACGAGACCTGGATCTTGCCTCGGCAACACGGCAGCCATTTTGAATTTACGGAAGATGGGCGACTTGTAGGACTTGCCGCCATTTTGCGAAAAATCTTGGGCTGCATGGAACATGTCTTGAACGATCCGGGCTTTAACTATTTAATTCACACTGCTCCGTTCGATTCGACGCATTTGCGTCATTACCATTGGCACGTAGAGATTTTGCCGCGGGTTTCCAGGACGGCTGGCTTCGAGTGGGGAGCTGGCGATTACATCAACACGGTGACTCCCGAACAGGCGGCTGATGTACTACGATCGGCGATGGAACCGGGCGGCAGCTAGTGCGTTGTCCAGGCGAAATCTTGGGGGCGCGATGAGTGAGCGGCACGGCGCTAGCCGCCGGTGGTGGCCGGTACCGGCGGCTAGCGCCGTGCCGCTCACAACCCGCATTTTCAGTCTGGACAACGCACTCGGATGACTTTGACGCTGAATCGTTTTTGAAGCCTTCGTGCATGCGACTCGCTGGAATGGAACCTACGTTCGATGAGTAACCGAATACGTCTGTGTCTGGTGCTGCACAATCACCAACCGATCGGCAATTTTGATGATGTTTTCGAGCATGCTTACCGGGACAGCTACCGGCCGTTCCTGGATGTGTTCGAGGGCTACGAGCATCTGCAGATATCGCTGCACACCAGCGGACCGTTGATGGAGTGGCTGCAGCAGCGACATCCGGAATACCTGGACCGCGTGGCTCGACTGGTCGAAGCGGGCCGCATCGAGATCGTGGGCGGAGCGTTCTACGAGCCGATCCTGACGATGATCCCGGCTCGCGATCGCGTCGGTCAGATCACGTCGTACACCGATTGGCTGGAGAACCGCTTGGGTGGCAAGGTGCGTGGTGCCTGGGTGCCTGAGCGAGTTTGGGAGCAATCGCTGACCGGCGATCTGGCCGAGGCGGGCATCCAGTACTCGGTGCTGGACGACTTCCATTTCCGAGGAGCCGGTTTGACCGGCGACCAGTTGCACGGCTACTACGTGACCGAGGACAACGGGCAGATCCTGAGCATTTTCCCCGGCAGCGAGCGGTTGCGTTACTTGATCCCGTTCCGCGATCCGCACGAGACGATCGATTATTTGCGTGAGATCGCCGACCAGCACCCGGATTCGGTGATGGTTTTTGGAGATGACGGCGAGAAGTTCGGGACGTGGCCTGAGACCAAGAAACACTGTTACCAGGACGGCTGGCTCCGTCGCTTCTTCGACGCCTTGACGGCGAACCGCGATTGGTTGAGCGCGACGACGCTGGGCGAAGCTGCGGATCACGTGCTGCCGATCGGCAAGATCTTCCTGCCGGACGCCAGTTATCGAGAAATGACCGAGTGGGCTTTACCGGTGACTCAGCAATTGGCCTACGACCAGGCCCTCCACGAGTTGCAGCACGATCCGCGTTGGCAACAGATCAAGCCGTTTGTGCGGGGCGGGTTCTGGCGGAATTTTCGCGTCAAGTACCCCGAGGCGAACGAGATGTACAGCCGCATGATGATGGTCAGCCGTCGCGTGGCGAGCGCCGAGCGGCAGGGCGTGGTCGGCGAGGAACTGTACTGGGCGCGGCGCGAGCTGTATCGAGGGCAATGCAATTGCAGTTATTGGCATGGCGCGTTCGGGGGAATCTACCTGCCGCATCTCCGGAACGCCGTGTACAACCATCTGATCGCTGCCGACAACCTGCTGGATCGGGCATTCGGAGTCGGCGAGACTCAGATGGCGATCGACGATGCGGATTTCGACTTCGACGGCCGCCGCGAGGTGCGTCTGGTGAACAACCGCCTGGTCGCGCTGTTGGCTCCGGCCACCGGCGGACACTTGTACGAGTTGGACGTGCGTTCCATCTGCCACAATCTGCTGGCCACGTTGACTCGGCGACCCGAAGCCTATCATCGCAAGGTGGTGGTCGGCAGCTTGGGTGACCAGGACTCCTGCGCCAGTATTCACGATCGGGTGGTCTTCAAGCAGCAGGGTCTGGAGCGTGAACTGCAATATGACCTGTATCCGCGCAAGAGCATGGTCGATCATTTCTTCGACAATGACGTGACGCTGGACGCGGTCAGCAGCGGCCAGGCGATGGAGCGAGGCGACTTTGCGGCGGGCGTCTACGAAGCCAAACTGCGTCGCAGTGCGGATCGCGTCCAGGCCGTATTGACTCGCCAAGGCAACGCGTGGGGAATTCCGCTGACGATCACCAAGGGCATCAAGCTGGTTGCGGACAGCAGCCTGCTGGAGATCGCTTATCTGGTCGAGGGGCTTCCGGCGGAATCCGAGCTGCATCTGGCGATCGAATTCAATTTCGCCGGGATGCCTTGGAAGGCCGAGGGGCGGCACTTCACGGATGGCGACGATCGGGTGCTGGGCGATTTGGGCAAGAAGCTGGACCTGCACGACGCTGAGCGACTGGACCTGGTCGACCAGTGGTTGGGGCTGGACGTGCGATTGACGACCAATCGTCCCACGCGGTTCTGGACGTTTCCGATCGCCACGGTCAGCCAATCCGAATCGGGGATCGAGTTGGTGCACCAGTCGGTCGCGGTGATGCCGCACTGGTTGATCCGCGCGGATCACCAGGGCCGTTGGAGCGTCACGATGCAATTGGAACTGGATACGACCCCCGCCGAGGCTCGTCGCACGGAAGCCGTGGAGTTGGTCGAATCCGTTTGAAGTGAAACCGCTGGACCGAGGAGTCTGCCGTGGCACAATTCGCCGTGATCCTGCCTGCTGCCGGGAAGAGCAGCCGATTCAAGGACCGCCACTATCGGAAGCCTTTCGCGCCGTTGGACCATCGCGCCGTGTGGCTGCATTCGGCCGAACGCTTCTTGAACCGGGACGACGTGAAGCAATTGATTCTGGTCGTCGCGCCGCAAGATCGCGAGGAATTCGCGGCGAAGTTCGCCGCGAACGTCGCCGTTCTGGGGATCGACGTGGTCCAAGGCGGCCAGCACCGTCCGGATTCGGTCCAGCGAGCGTTGGCTCAGGTGCGACCCGAGATCGAATACGTCGCCGTGCATGATGCGGCTCGACCCTGCTTGGCCTCGGAGTGGATCGACAAGGTGTTCGAGGCGGCCGCAGCATCGGGAGCCGCTATTTTGGCGCTACCCGTCCGAGGCACGCTGAAACGAGTCGCCGGCGGAAAGATTGTCGAGACGGTATCGCGAGGCGATCTTTGGGAAGCTCAAACCCCCCAAGTCTTCCAGCGGCAACTGTTGATGGACGCCTATGCCGCCCGGGGTGATTTTGTGGCGACGGATGACGCGCAATTGGTCGAACGGTTGGGCCATCCGGTCACCATCGTCCAAGGTTCCCCGATCAATCTGAAGATCACGACCAAAGAAGATCTGCATCTGGCGACCCATGCGCTGAAAGCCATGCCAAAGCCCAAGACCCTGGGGCCCTTGCATCCCTTCGCCGACGACGATCTCTGGCGTTAGTGCGTTGTCCAGGCGAAATCTTGGGGTCGTGATGAGTGAGCGGCACGGCGCTAGCCGCCGGTTCTGGACGCCACCGGCGGCTAGCGCCGTGCCGCTCATCATCCGCATTTTTCGCCTGGACAACGCGCTAGCCACCGTTTCCAAAACGACGGTAACAACGGTGGCTAGCGCCATTCCGCTCACCCGAAAACGCGACGCCGATTCGTCCGCCGGTCCAAAGACTTCACCACACCAGCGTCAAGCCCAATTGCAGGCCCTGGACGACGAAGGTCGATTGGCTGGCGGGAAACTGAGGCAAACGACCGGGGCCGGGCGGTTCCGGCGGCAGTTGGGACAAGTTCACGTCCAATTGGTCGGCCGCTCGCAGCGCCCGAGGCCAGACGATCAGTGAATAGCCACACATCAAGCTCAGGTTCGGCGTCACGTTGTACGCCAGATGGGCGTTCAACTCGGGAACCGCGGCGAACTGAGACACTTGATACCAGCCCATGTTCGTCGACTGAGCCAACAACCCGCCGGAATACGCGAAGGATTCTTGCCCCGGCACGGTATTGATCGTGCGGCCGTCGATGCCGACGTCGGCCGTCGTGCCCCCCAGGGCGACTCGAGCCGCAAGCTCGGCCGTCAGGCAACCCCAACGATGCTCGTGGACCAAGCCCAGTTCCGCACCGTGAAAACGGTTGCTGACATCGAAGAGATCGAAATGCTGTTGTGTCGATCCGACGATGATCTGGCCCCGTGGTTCCGTGAATTCCGCCGAACTGTTGATTTGCAGCCGCTCGTCGAACTCAAATAGTCGATAGCCAACAAGAAAGTCCGTGCGATAGCTGCAACCCCGCAGCACACCCATTCGCCACGCCAATTGGAAGCCCTGCAAGCGAGCGTCCAAGTCGACATCAATGGCACCCGCCAGGAATTCGGGATGTGCGATCAGCAAAGCATCCTGAGTATTGGTCACTGCATCGGTAAACGGTCGGGCCAGAACCAACGGATCGGGACTAGCCGCCCGGAACCGGCTGCTGGCGCTGCCCACGCGAAGATAGCTGGCCTGCAGCCCCGTTGCGGCTTGATCATCGAACCACCAGCCGACCGTGAATCGTCCGCCCGACGCAACGCCCGGGTTCAGATCTCCGGCGGCCAGCAGGATGGTCGTGTCTTGGTCCAATCGCCCGGCCAACTCCGGCGGGGTCTCCGGGGGACTGGTGGTGACCAGTGCCGCATTTCCCGCTCCGTTGGTCCACCACAGCAGGACTTCGCCGCGGAACCAGAAGTTCCCCAACCTGCATCGGACATCACAAGAAGCATCGATGGCGCACCCGCTGGGACCACATGGTCCGTCCAGCGCCGTTGCAGACGAGACTGGCAGTGCCAGCAAGACGGACAAGATGCCGAGGATCCAACGCCCGGTCGCCGATCGGCGTCTCTCTCCTGCAGTCGTGATACTCGCATCGTATTTCACAAGGATGTTCCGAATTGGCATGAAAAGACGAGAATGACGGTCCACTGCCACGGCCCCGGACTTATATCGGCCCTAACCGGCACAACCCTTAAACTCTTTTTTTCAGTCAAAACCGCCGCAGATTGCGCCGTTTCTCAGACTTGTATGGATTGACAGTCGCCGCAGGCATGCGCCGTACAAATCGCGCTGTGGCTTGTGGTTACCGACAAGAAGAGTTGCCGTCAAGATCAATCGTCGGGTTGCTCCGAGTTTTCGAACGAAGATACGCACACGCCGGACGCATCTTGCACCGTGATTTTTCCGTGCCTACCGGTCATCTCGATGAAACCGCAGATCACGAACGCATTCGTTTGGGCATCTTCGTGCTGCTGCTCGTGCTCGTTCGCGAAGACACGATTACGAGCACGAGCACGACGCTGCATAGGTCGGTTTAGCGATCGAAAGCCGCAACGCGACGTCGAGTATCCACAGTTTGGCAAAGACGTCGTACGAAAATCCGCTGCCCCCGAACCGGTTGACAAAGGGCAAGAACCGTTTGAGAATCGACAGGAAACGAACTCCCTATTGGAAAGCGAGGTGAACGATGAACCGGATAACAACAAGTCTACTGGCGATGGTGTGCAGTCTGCTCGTGACGTTTGTGGTACGAGCGGAAGAGGCAAGCGTGCGGCATGCACCACCGTTTCCCGAGATCGTGGTGGCACCGAAGGTGGAAGGCCAACCCCCCGAACGATACGAAGTTTTGCGCGGCGATTTTCACATTCACACGATTCGGTCCGATGGCAAACTGACGCCGGAGGAACGCGTACTCGAGAGTTGGGAATTCGGGTTCGATGTGATCGCCATCACCGATCATCGCAATTTTGTGGCCCATGACGAAGCTCAACCGGTTGCCGATCGATTAGGCATGATCCTGATCCGAGGAATGGAGACCGGATTGCACCGAATGGAACATATGGTCGCGTTGGGATTCGCGTCCGACTACACGCCGCGCGACGAACACTCGTGGGATACCGAGCTGGACGGGCCTCGCGTACATTACCGCGAGCAATGGCCCAAGCTGATCGACGCCGGAGCGTTGATGTTCTTGGCGCATCCTCACGTCGGTACGGACCCCGAGGGCCAATGGATGGCCGAGACAGGCAAGCCGTTGGAGACTCCCTGGCAGCACGCGTTGCGAGAGCCGATCAAGTGGGGATTGGACCAGCAACTGCTGCATGGCATCGAGATCCGAAATCACTTGGTCCGCGCGGGTTGGGGAGTGGTTCGTGACCGTGGTACGATGTGGTACCCGATGGCCTTGGACTGGGCCGTCGAGCACGGTTTGACGGTCTTCGCCAACTCGGATGTCCACGGCTGGCGCAAGGATTCCGGAGCGCCCGACGAGGACGAATCGGCCACGCTGGTATTGGTGCGTGAACGAACGCCGGAAGGCGTGATGGAAGCTCTGCGGGCCGGTCGGACCGTCGGTCATTTCGCGGGAATGCTGGCGGCCCCGCAGGCCGCTGCCCAAATGCTGGTCGAAGGCCTGACACGCGTTACCTACCGATGTGGCGGCGACGGCCCGACCCTCGTCCGGATCGAAAACCGCGGCCCCGTGCCTCTGACAGCTCGGCTGGTCTCGCACGAGCTGCAGCCGGTGGAAATCGGCGCGTATCAAAGCGTGCTGCTCGAACTGGAGGCAACACCGGACGAACTGCAGATCGAATGGGTCAATGTTCTGGTGCGCTCCGACGCCTCGCTGGTCACCCGGCACGCGCCGTGTGCTTCGTAGCCGCGGTGTCCGGAACGTGGGGATTCCGAACGGGGCCGAACGGGGAGACCTGCGGCGAACGCGAGCAGGCAGCGGATTTCGAAGAAAGGGGTCACGGTGGTGCGGCGGATGATTCCGTCGGCCGACCGCCCATTCGTTGCCCTGCTTGCATCGAATGACCGCGAAGGAATTGGTCGATGGCCATCGCCCGCTTTCCCGCCGGTTGAATCTGCTGCAAAGACAACAGGTGCTGCCCGGTTGCCACCAGGACCCGGTCTTTCTCTACCCGGACGATCTGCCCGGGTGCCGTACCTTCCGGCGCCGGATCTTTCACCACGTCGACGTGATCCAGGATCAATCGCATCGCCGAGCCGTCGGGGCGGAGCCAGTCGGTGAAGGTCAAAGGCCAAGGCTTCAACGCGCGTACCTGGTCGCGGATCTGTTTCGCCGTACGATGCCAATCGACCCAACCGTCCTTTTTTTTCAATCGAGGGGCTCGAGTGGCCAACGATCGATCCTGCACCGTGCCGATCGGGGACTGACCATCCCAGGCTTCGAGCATCGGTAGAGCCTGACGAACGGCCTCGACGCCCAGATCGGCCAAGCGACGCTCCAAGTGCACGGCATCTTCGTCATCACCGATTGGGGTCGCCAACTGGACCAGGCAAGGGCCGCTGTCCAATCGGGGAGTCATGTGGATCACGGTGACGCCCGTTTCGCGTTCCCCCTGCAGAATGGCCCACTGGATCGGAGCGGCGCCTCGGTATGCCGGCAGCAGCGAACCATGCAGGTTGATGCCTCCCTTGAAAGCCACCTCAAGCGTCTCGGCGGACAAGATCTGGCCATAGTCGCAAACGACCAGCAGATCGACAGCCAAGTCGGCCAGCGGCTTTCGGGCTTCCGGTGCATTGACGTCGACCGGTGCCATGATCGTGACGCCCCTAGCGATGGCCAGATCTTGCATCGGATTGGCGGGCGTCCTTCGTCGACCCTTGGCCGGTGGGACGGGCCGGGTGACCAGTGCGGCCACTTCGTGCGAGGAATCCAAAAGCCAGCGAAACGTCGGGACGGCGAACGGCCCTGTTCCCATCATCAACAATCGCATGTTGCGCTCTCCGTGCTACGAGGAGGTGGCTACTGTAAGCACCCGGCCATGTGTTTCTTGGTGGAATCGGCGGAAGGGAGTCGGAAGTCGGTTTCGGACAAACCCGTTTCCATAGGGTTGATCGTTGGCCGAAAACGACTCCCGACCCCCGTCGCGGCCTCCCGACTCCGACCCTAGGCTCTGTCTGAAAAGGGGTCAGACCCTCTCCGGGCACAACGTGTTTCCAGGTTTTCAGCGTGCCCTCCAAAGGGTCTGACCCCTTTTCAGACAGAGCTTAACGTGATTGAATACAAGACTCCTGGCCGGGTGCTGGC
>SKKK01000415.1 GCA_007121535.1 Planctomycetaceae bacterium
GCACTCACAGCAGGTGCCGGGCCTTGATCTCCAGGTACTGGTTGACCAGCGGGGCGGTCATCTCTTCGGGGAACACGTCCAGCGAAAGCACGCCTTTGTGTTGCAGGTCGGTCAGTACCTGGTGCCGCCAGTTCAGGATGTGCGCGGCGGCGGCGGCCCGGTACAGAGCGGCGCCGTGCGGTTGCAAAACCGAGGCCGCGTCGAACAACTGATGGTCGCGCATCAGGATGCCCAACGGCAGATGGCGGCCGACCAGCGTGCTGAGATAACGTTCGACTTGCCGAGCGTTCACTTCGTCGATCACGTTGGTCATCAACACGACCAACGACCGCTTCTTGCAGTGCGATGCCAGATGAAAGAACGCCTGGTCGTAACGTGACTCGACCAGTTGAGGAAACCGGTTGAACGATGCGTGCAGCAGACGATTCATCTGGCTCATCCCGCCGCGCGGTGGCACAAAATTATGGATCTCGTCGGAAAAGCAGATCAGCCCCACGGAGTCACCCTTCTGCAACGCGACGTAGCTGAGCATCAGCATGGCATTCAGCGAATGGTCCAGCAGGCTGAGCCCGGCGGCCTGGTTGGTCATCATCCGCCCGCAATCCAACAAAAAGATGATCCGCTGACTCTGGCTGGTCTGATAGTCCTTGACCGTCAGCTTGTTGCGCCGCGCGGTCGTACGCCAGTCGATGTGCTTGTAGTTGTCGTCCGGCGTGTAATCGCGCAACCGTTCGAAGTCATGGTCCTGGCCCACCCGTCGCATCCGCCGTACTCCCATGAGACTCAGCCGATTGGTCCGCGCCAGAATGGCGTATTCGCTCAACTGCTTCATGTCCGGATAGACGTACAGCACCGACGATGCCGCGTACGTCAAATAGCGTTGCCACAATCCCAAACGGCTGCGGACCCGCAGGTAGATCTGTTCCATCGAGAACGAACCGCGGCGGCTGGCACGGATCTCGTAATGCAGCGTTACGCGGCTGCGCGGGGGCAGACGCCGCACCAGTTCATCGGGCGTGGCGGTGAACTCCTGAGGCACGTCGTCGCGAATCACCACGTGCCAACTGCGGGACGAACGGTTGAGGATCGTCAAGGTGACCGGGTGCCGCTTCTGGACGGACACGATACGTAGCGTCGAACGTTCGGCACTCAACGATCGGGCCGACGGCAACGTGGTCAGATCCGCGACGGCGGCGACCAGCAGCGCCAGGTCGATCGCCACGACGACCAGAAAGATCTCGGGCCAGACCAGCGTGCCCATCGACAGCACGGCCGGCGCGAGCAACAGCAGGACCAGCGGCGTGTGCGGATAGATCTGCCGCTGGAAACCCAGAAACGCCAACGGCATCAGCAGCACGGCCAGCATCAGCCAGGGTAGCGATTGCAACCAGACCGCGCTGTCCAGCAACCAGGGAAACCACGCGTCCACAGCCATGTCCTCTACAACCGGGGAACTTCGACCGAGCGGATCAATTCCTTCAACAACTCATCGACGCTTCGCCCCTCGACTTCCGCTTCCGCCGTCAAGATCACTCGATGACGCAAGGCCGCCAGTGCCAGTTGCACCACGTCGTCCGGCACGGCGTAGTCGCGCCCGGCGAAAGCAGCCAACGTTCGAGCCGCCTGCATCAGGGCGATTCCCGCGCGAGGCGACGCGCCCATGTGGAACTGCGGCCACCGCCGCGTCAGACGCACCAGTTGGTTGATATAGTCGATCAACCGACCGTCCACCCGGACATCGCTGCTGGCGCGGGTGATCCGCATGATCTGTTCGGGAGTCGTGACCGGCGAGACCTGGGACATCAAGCGCTGGTTCAAATCGATCTGCCGGCTGTGCATCTCCAGAATCCTGGCCTCTTCCTCCGCCTGCGGGTAATCGGCGACCAGCTTGAACATGAACCGATCCAACTGAGCCTCCGGCAGGTTGTAGGTTCCTTCGGATTCGATCGGATTCTGAGTCGCCATGACCAGAAAGGGCCGTTTCAACTCGTGGCTCTTCCCGTCGACCGTCACCCGATACTCCTGCATGATCTCCAGCAGGGCCGCGTGCGTCTTGGCCGGCGATCGGTTGATCTCGTCGGCCAACAGCAACTGGGTGAACACCGGCCCGGCGCGAAAGCGGAACTCCTGATTCTTCAGATCGAAAATCGGCGCCCCCGTGATGTCCGACGGCATCAGGTCGGCGGTGAACTGGATTCGCCCGAATTCGCAGCCCAACACGCGGCCCAACACTCGCACGAACAGCGTCTTGCCCAAACCGGGCACGCTTTCGATCAAGATATGTCCGCTGGAGAACAGAGCCACCAACGATCCCAAGACCAGTTCGTGCTGGCCGATGTACACCTTCGAGATCTCGTCGAAGATCCGCTGGAACAGACGCCCCGTTTCCGTGTTGCTTCCCGCCGAAGGCAACTGCCGAGCTTCCGAGATCACCCGGGCCGTCGCCGGCACGGCAGTTGGACGATTCTCAGGCGGCTGACCCGGCTCGGGCCCGACGACCGTGGCCGGCGCCAAATCGGCGGCATCCTCGGTCGCCGTGGGCTGCGGCGAGCTGCGATCGGGAATGGTTTGGACGAAAGCACACTGCGGGCAACGAGCCTTGCGGCCGGCCAGCACCGCCGGTACCTTCAGAATCCGACCACAATTGCTGCAAGGAAACTCGATTTCGTTAGGCGAGGCGGATAACGCGGGGGGACCATCATGAAAGCCAGTGTCGGACATAAGCAATTCTCGATACCGCAAGGGCCAACGCGGACCAAATCACACAAACTGGCCATCTTAACACCCTCAGGTAGTTTTGCCCAGCGGTAAGCATCGGCGAGCTTCGCATGACCCGATCACTGTGGTCGTACGATTTGCCCACTGTTGTTTTCCGGCTGCTGCGGTACAGCCTGCAGCCGTATCCATCGAGATCTTGCAAGGCCCGCGCCAAACGCTTGACTCGAGCCGAACCCCTGCGAAGACGTCGATGTCGATTCCTGCAATCAGCGACCGATTCCGCCGAAGCCCATCATGAATCCGCCGAATCCGCCGCCCGGCCCTCGTCCCCAGCCGCTCAGGCCGGTGCGGTAAGCCGATTCGGCCTCGTCGGCCGTGATGCCCGGCGTCAAAGCGGGCGAGACAACGACCCGCTGGTCGGCATCGGAAACGCCCATCGCCAGCAGGGATCGGACCACGATGTCCCGTCGTCGCATGTCCAGCTCTGGATTGGGATGCACGCGGTAACCGAACTCCGTATCCTCCCGCGCCGACATCATGCTGCGTTCGACCAGCACCTGCGCGTCCTGACCGTGGTAAAGTCGGTACGCAATCTGCTTCACGTGATCCTCACCGCCCGTATTCAGGAACTCAGTGTCACCTTGGAACTCATGCTGGTACACGACAAAATCCGACCGCTCGGCGTTGGCTACCTGATTATCGAAGATCGGGTCGCTCAAGGCGCCCAGCGGAGCAGGCGTTGGATCATAGTATTGGTGTTTCCAACCTTGACATCCGGTCGCCATGACAAGAATTGCGCTGGCGATGGCCAGCAACAGCCGCATTCGATGTTCATTCCCCTTCATGAGTCTAGCCTCCTTTGATTTTACCCTGTCATGGGTAGATACATGCTTGAAGTTGTTAATGGGAAAATCCACAGTCGCCTTGGATGTAGTAGGTTTCGCTTTGCTGGTACCCGATATGATGCTTGCCACCCAAATGCCATCGCAGGGTTTCCCGCTGGACGTTGGGCCATACGGTGCTCCGGTGATCGCAATTCGGCCGACCTTCGATACTGC
>SKKK01000392.1 GCA_007121535.1 Planctomycetaceae bacterium
CTGGAGCAGGGCGCCTTTTGCGCTGGGAAATAGGGATCTGGAGGAACTAGCACCCTGAAAGTATGGCACATTCGAGCTGTGCCGCCACGAAAAGAAGTTGAGAAATGTCCCCCGGAACCGTGAAGCTCTGTCTAAAGCGGTCAGACCCTTTGGAGGGCACGCTGAAAACCGGCAGATACGATTTGCCCAACGAGGGTCAGACCACTTTTCGACAGACAAAGCCTAGGGCTTTGGCACTTGCGGTTGTGGCACCGGTGCCGTGCCCGCATCGGGTTGAGGTTGGGCCATCTGAATCTTGGCCTGCGGCCTCATCCGATTGACGATATGTTCCCAGATCTGCCCGGCGAACAATTGCACGATCTGCGGTTGGACCTCTTCGAACGTGGCTTCGCCGAATCGCGCTCGTTGCTGCTCGTAGAATTGCTGCAACTTTTCGGGAGACATTTGTTGCTGTTGGTACCGTTGCCAGGCCAGCGAGCCCTCGATCCGCCGTCGCAGTTCGTCCATCGGTTGTTGGGTTGTGGCCAAGTGCTGTTCGAGCGAGGCTCCTTGCGCCTTCAAGCTCTGCCGGATCTCGTTCAACTGGGCATCCACCTCTTTGTCCGCGACATCGGGACCGTGCTCGCGCACGTACTGTTCCACCAGTCGGGCCTCGATCAGGTTGTCGAGCACCTGCTGCCGGACCTGCTGGATGTTCTGGGGCGAAAGGTCCGGCTGACCCTCCTGCTGCTGTAGGTGTTGGCGAGCCTGAATGCTGGTCTGAACGAGTTGCTCGAATTCGCCCCGCGGGATCGGGTCCCCGTTGACCGTGGCGATCAGATCGCGCTGCGGCGCCGGCTGAACCTGGGCAGGCGGAGCAGCCTGGGGCGGTGTCTGTTGGGGCTCCGTCGGCGGTTGTTGAAAAGCCGGCTCTTGTGCGGGCTCGTTCGCCGGCTCATTCCATTGCCCGACCGCCTGGATCGAGAATAAAAGGGCAACTGCGATGGAGCCAAGTGCGACATTCATTCCGTTGCGCATGAAACATGTCCTCTCAAAGGAAAGTGAAAAACGTCTCTTCCCGTTCGCTGATCAAAGCGTCAACTCACAGGTTCAACATGCTCGAGCCCAGATGAAGTATCCTGAAACGCTTGATCAGAACCTCTCACGTCGAAATGAACCCGGCATTCGACTTCTGGGGTTGATGAGACTTTCGGGGGTTGCTTGGTGATGATCGGGGTGCAAGTGGCGTGCCACTGATCGCGTTCGGCGCAGGAATCGCTGTAAGGTTACTGGTATTCTTTTCGGCAGAGGCTGTTTCGGTTAACGTGGGTAAGGAGCGACTTTCATGCTCGGGTTTTGCTTGTGGGGCTTTTGAACAGTGGTGATCAGAAAGTGGACAGCATATCGGTCAGATCGCGGGGTACAACGGCGTCTGTTCATGCAGGTAACCCTCCCGATTGCGATGGTCGGAGCTTTGCTGTTGGCCATCGGGTTGTACGGAGCATGGCGCGTGCATCGTCTGCACCAACGCAGTGCCGACATTGTCGCAGAGAACGTGGCTGGTATCCGCCGCGCTGAACAACTGCGAGCGACCATTCAGCAGGCCAGCTACCGTCTCAAACGATTCTCGAGTACGGGGGACGAGCGACATTTGGAGGAAATCGACCGGTTGACCCGAGAGGCCGACCTGCGACAGCGGCAGATGACGCCGCTGAGTCAAACCGCCGAAGCCAGCCCACTGATCGACCGAATCATGGCGGGCATCGACAATTTTTCCACCGCTTTCGGGAAGATGGATTCGACGGCCGACGGCCGTGTATGCCCCCTGGCGGCCGGTCAATTGGGCAACAGTGCGATTTTCGACGATCTCTTTGCCGAGTTGGACGCCTATATCGCGGTGAACGATCAACAGGTGGATCACAGCAGTCGGCGGAATCAAACGACGGCCAATCGTCTGATGTTCGGCCTGTTGTTGCTGGGCACCTGTGGTGGTGTGGCAGGCTTGTTGCTTGGTTATGCCATTGCGCGGCGGGTGGGACGGACGATTGTTGAGGTTGCCGTGTCGCTGGGCGACGTGGCGGGCAAACTGAACAAAGTCGTGGGACCGGTGGCGGTGACCGCCAATCCCAGGATTCACGATTTGGAAATGGTCCTTCAGACAGTCTCCCGGCACGTTTCGACCGTGGTGGAACGGCTTCAAGCCAGCGAGCGCGAGACGTTGCGTGCCGAACAGTTGGCGGCCATGGGGCAGTTGGCGGCGGGTATGGCGCATGAGATCCGCAACCCATTGACCTCCATGAAGACGATCGTTCAGTTGGCTGAACGGCCCGAGGATTTCAGTTCGCAGGACATCCGCGTTCTCGAAGAAGAAATCGAAAGGCTGGAACAGTCGGTCCAGGCCCTTCTCGATTATGCTCGACCCGCTCCGGCAGAGAAACGCGAAGTCAGCCTTGAGGAAATCGTCGAGCAGCCGCTGGCCCTGATGGCTCGCCGCGCGGATCGACAGGGGATTGCCATCGTCTTCGTACCGCCTCCGCCGCACCAGCGAGTGATTGCCGATCTGGTTCAACTGCGTCAGGTGGTACTCAACCTTCTACTGAACGCTTTGGAAGCAACCCCTTTGAAAGGCGAGGTGCGGTTGGAAATGGTCGGGGAATCGGACCAAGATCACGACGATGATTCCATTGGCATACGCGTTTCGGACTCGGGCCACGGGTTGCCCGACCACCTGGGCAGTCGAATCTTCGACCCCTTTGTCACCACCAAAGAAACAGGAATCGGCCTGGGATTGTCGATCTCCCGGCGAATTGTCGAAGACCATGGAGGTCAGATCACGGCGGCTAACATCCCGCAGGGTGGAGCCTTATTCACGGTGCGCTTGCCTTTGGTTTCTGGCCACCACCGAACGACAACTTCGGAGCGTTCCCCATGCAACGCGTCCTGATTATCGACGACGAACCCAACGTGCTGTATTCGTTTGGCAAAGCCCTGCGAAGCAGCTCCCTGGAGGTACTGACGGCTGCGACGGCTGCCGGTGGGTTGCAGCAGGTCCGCGAGTCCAAGCCGGACACGGTGATCCTGGATGTACGTTTGCCGGACATGTCGGGTTTGGATGCGCTCGATGAAATCCTCGCCATCGATTCGCGGTTGCCGGTGATTGTCGTGACGGCCTATTCCACTTCCGAAACGGCCATCGAAGCCATGCGACGCGGCGCTTTGGAACATCTGCCCAAACCCGTCGACGTGCACCAGCTAAAAGCCGCAGTCGCCAAAGCTTTGGAACTGAGCCGCCTGCAGCACGTTCCCGCCGTGTTCGGCGACAGCCAAGAACAGCCCTCGGGGGACCGGATTGTCGGCCGGTCCGAAGCCATGCAGGAGGTCTACAAAGGGGTCGGTCGCGTTGCGGCTGAGGATGTCACCGTGCTGATCCTGGGTGAAACAGGTACCGGGAAAGAGCTGATCGCCCGCGCGATCTACCACTACAGCCATCGTGCAAAGCAGCCGTTTCTGGCAATCAATTGTGCCGCGCTGCCCGACACCTTGCTGGAAAGCGAACTGTTCGGGCATGAACGCGGAGCTTTCACCGGCGCCGACCGCCAAAGGATCGGAAAATTCGAACAAGCGGATAAAGGCACCATCTTCCTGGACGAGGTGGGAGATATGAGCGTAGCGACCCAGGCCAAGGTGCTGCGCGTCCTTCAAGACGGCAGCTTCCAACGAGTCGGCGGCAGTAAGACCATCCGAACCGACGTCCGCGTGTTGGCCGCCACCAATCAGAA
>SKKK01000250.1 GCA_007121535.1 Planctomycetaceae bacterium
CGGATGAGACAGTGTGGGGCTTTCGAGCTTCGGATATCTACCAGGGTGGCGAGAACGAACCATTTCATGCTGACCGAGCGTGCTGGCAGCCGCCAAGTCGTTGACAACGAGTTTCAAAAAAACTACCCTCAGGGTAGTGCGTTCGCTTTGCGCGCACCATCAACCGCGGCAAATTCGCCCATGACAGTGCTTTCCCCGGATTCCACCAGGAAATAGCTGGCCGGGTGCTTATTTGTCTTGCGGTTCCTAGCCTCCTTCGTATTCTCGGAGACTGATACATCCGTGCCGGGCGACGATAATGTGGTCCAGCAGGTTGATGCCAATCAGTTGGGCTGCTTCTTCCAGCCGTCGAGTCACCGCCAGATCCTCACGGCTGGGGGTCGGGTCTCCGGAGGGATGATTGTGGGAGAGGATCACGGCGGAAGCGGCGTCGCGGATCGCAGGTCGAAACACCTCGCGCGGCGCGACCAAGCTTTGGTTCAGCAAACCGATGGAAATCGTATGGACGTCGATCACTTGGTGTTTGGTGTCCAAGCAGACCACCGAAAAATGCTCCTGCTTGGCTTCGGCGGCCAGTTGGCCGAATCGTTGTCGGCAGAATTCCAGGGCATCGGCCGAACTGCGAATGCGAGTCGGTTGCTGCCGGTGCTTTTCCTGCGTGGCCCGTTCAACTCGGCGCCCCAATTCGATCCCGGCCATGATCTGGCAGTAGGCGGTGCTGCCGACGGCCTTGCTGAGCTCTCGCAGTTCGCCGCGGCCGGCATCGGCCATCTGTTCCAGAGATTGGGCGTAGCGGTTGGCGATTCTGTCGCCGGCTTGGAGCGCCGATTCGCCCTCGCGGCCCATGCGGATCAAGATGGCCAGCAATTCGGCCGTCCGCAGGGAGGCCGCGCCATGAGCCAAGAGGCGTTCTCGGGGACGATCGTCCAACGGGGCCTGCGTCATGCGATCGTTGAAGATTTTGGCGCCGATCCATTGATCGGCATTAAACCGGTCTCGGCCACGCCAACGGAAAAGAGGCCGGTTCTTGGGACCGTCCAGTTCCAGGAAGCCATCGCTTGCCAGTCGCTTGACGACTCGGGTCACCAGCGCCGGGTTCTCCTCGGCACACGCTTCCTTGACGGCATCCAGCGAGAATTCATCGCTGGCCATCGCCGCGTAGACGATCGTTCGATATCGCTCGACTCGTTTCTCGTCGTCAGACTTTTCCGCCATCAGCCGTCCCCTTTTCCAGCAGTCTCGTGAGTCTTGATTTTTTCTCGGATTTCGAAAGATTTCAAGACTGGACAGGCGTCCGCCGTTTGAATTAGACTACGCTGATTCGAGATTCTCGCAAAGCATACGGGCAGGGATAACGGGATGGCAAGGTTTCTGGTGACGGGTGCGGCGGGCTTTATCGGCTTTCACGTGGCGCTGCGACTGTTGGATCGGGGCGTTCAAGTGGTTGGCCTGGATAATGTCAACGACTATTACGACGTCGGTCTGAAACGCGACCGACTGCGGCAGTTGAACGAACGCGAGCGGTTTTCGCTTGTCGAATTGGACGTCGCCGACCGTCAGGCGTTGCCGGATCTGTTTCAGCAACAGCGATTCGAGACCGTCATCCATCTGGCCGCTCAGGCCGGTGTGCGGTATTCGCTGGAGAATCCTCATGTTTACGTCGACAGCAACCTGGTGGGCTTTGTCAATATCCTGGAAGCGTGTCGGCACCATCGAGTCCGGCACTTGACCTACGCCTCGTCCAGTTCCGTTTACGGGGCCAACACCACGATGCCGTTTTCAATCCATCACAACGTCGATCATCCGCTGAGTCTGTACGCGGCGACGAAGAAGGCCAACGAGCTGCTGGCGCACACTTACAGTCATCTGTACGGGCTGCCCACCACGGGTTTGCGGTTTTTCACCGTCTACGGGCCTTGGGGCCGTCCGGATATGGCGCTGTTCAAGTTTACGCGGGCGATTCTGCAAGACGAGCCGATCGACGTGTACAACCACGGTCAGATGCAACGTGACTTTACGTATATCGACGATATCGCGCAGGGCGTGATCCACGTCGCCGATCGTGTGCCTGCTGGGAATCCTGGATGGTCCGGGGCTTGTCCCGACCCTGGTACCAGTCAATCGCCGTATCGGATTTATAACATCGGGAACCATCAGCCGGTCGAGCTGATGGACTTGATCGCGGCGTTGGAAGACTGTCTTGGCCGAAAGGCCGAAAAACGGTTCTTGCCGATGCAACCCGGCGACGTGCCGGCGACATTCGCCGACGTGGATGATCTGGTGCAGGATGTCGGTTTTCGCCCGGCAACACCGATCGAAGATGGTGTTCGAGAATTTGTGAACTGGTATCGAGCTTATTATCGGGTCTAAGCTCTGTCAGAAAAGGGGCAGACCCCTTTTCTGACAAACCCGAGCGGCCGAATCAAGTCGCAAGGGGCCAGTGGTCTTTTTCAAAGTAGGAAGGAATATCGAGATGCGAGTCTTGGTGACGGGCGGGGCAGGTTTTATCGGCAGCCACGTGGTGGACCAGTTGTTGGATCGTGGCCACGAGGTGGCGGTTCTGGACAATCTGGAGACGGGCAACCGGAACAACTTGCCCGTCCACGTACCGTTGTACGAACAGGATATCCAGGACGAGTCGGCGGTGGCTGCGGTTTTCGACGAATTTGCGGCCGATGCCGTCTGCCATCAAGCGGCCCAGATGTCCGTCAGCCGATCGGTGCGTGAACCGGGCTACGACGCTCGGGTGAACGTCGTCGGATTGCTAAACGTGCTGACGCATGCCGTGCGAGTCGGTTGTCGCAAGTTTGTGTTTGCATCTTCGGGCGGCGTGTTGTACGGCGAGGCCACCGAACCGGCGGGAGAAGCGACGCCTGCCGCGCCGATTTCCCCCTATGGAATCAGCAAGTGGGTCGGCGAACAGTACTTGCAGTTCTTTGTCCGCGAACACGGTGTCCAAGCGGTGTCGCTGCGCTATTCGAACGTCTACGGCCCTCGTCAGAATCCCTTGGGCGAGGCGGGCGTGGTGGCGATCTTCTGCACGCGGATGTTGCGCGGGCAGACCAGCACGATCAACGGGGACGGACGGTACATCCGCGATTACGTGTACGTGGGCGACGTGGCTCGCGCCAACGTGACGTCGCTGGAGAGCGTCGGTAACGCAGGTTTCCTGCCGCTGAATATCGGCACCGGTTTGCCGACGGATGTCAACGAATTGGCGGCCATCCTGCGATCCCACTGCCAACGGATTTGGCAGCAACGAGGCCAGCCCGGGGACGTTCCGCAACCCGAGCACGGCCCGCCACGCCCCGGGGACTTGCGGTCCAATTTGGTATCGGCTGCCAAAGCCGGTCAAATCCTGGGCTGGCAACCCGAAGTCCCGCTGGAACAAGGGTTGCGGCAGACAGTCGAGTGGTTCGAGACGGCTAGGCAGCGAACGGAATCGACAAGCGATAAGGCAATCCGCACGGAATAATCCACCCACAGCGTCGCGGCCGGTCTCTGACCGAGCCACCCCGCCGACCGGAATCGGCAAGTCACGGCACGAGTGCTGTCTTCAGCGTCGTGGCGATTTCGTCCAGGGCGATCTGGGCTTGGTCCAATTGCTTGGGGCGGCGGATGAATCCGTGGATCATGCCCGCGTAACATTTATGAGTGACCGGAACACCGGCTTGGGCCAATCGAGCGGCGTACGCTTCGCCCTCGTCGCGCAGTGGATCGTATTGGGCGGTGATCACCAGGGCCGGTGGAAAGCCTCGGAGATCGTTGACGCGCAGCGGCGAGGCCAACGGCGTGTAACCGTCCAGGTCGTTGGCCAAGTATTGACGCCAGCACCAAATCATATCGTCACGGGTCAAATGGAATCCGTAGGCATTCTCTCGGTACGAACGCGTGTCGAAATCGAAGTCGGTCACGGGGTAGATCAGCACTTGATAGGCGATGGTCGGCCCGCCTCGGTCCCGAATCAACTGGGGCGTGGCCGCTGCCAGGTTCGCACCGGCGCTGTCACCACCAAGCGCCAGTCGATGGGCGTCCAAGCCCAAAGTCGGGGCTTGTTGCGCTAGCCAGCTTACGGCCGCGAAACAATCTTCCAGGCCCGCCGGGAACTTGTGCTCGGGCGCCAGGCGATACTCGACCGACGCGACCGCCATATCGCTGCGGCGGCACAAGGTGCGGCAGACTGCGTCGTGCGTAGCGATGCTGCCCATGATCCAGCCGCCACCATGCAGATAGACCAGGATGGGCAGATCGCGGTGGGGCCGCGGCCGGTACAATCGGATGGGGATGCTGCCGTTCGGGCCGGGCGCTTCGAGATCCCGGACTTGGTGAACCTCCTCGCCGGGGCCCAACAGAACACTGCCGATCAGCATCTGCTCCCGCGCTTCCTGAAGGGACACTTCCGACAACGGTTTAACGCCCGATCGAGCAAACTGATCAAGCAGGGCCTGAGCTTGCGGATCCAACACTTTTGTGACTCCTCGAACGCATCTGCAGAAAATCGACTAGCCGCCGGTTCTGGACGCCAACGGCGGCTAGCGCCGTGCCGCTCACTCATCGCGACCCCAAGATTTCGCCTGGACAATGCACTAGGCGAAGGGGAGGCCTACTCGACGCCGACAATGCAGTCGAACCAGGGGCCGTACCGGCGGTCGTCCAACGTCGTATCAAACACCACGGTGCGGACTCCGGATGCCAGATCGGCTGGGGCAGCGATGCGAAAGGTCTGCTGGACCACGCTGGCCGCCGGCGTTTCTCCCTCCAGCACCTGCGGCTCGACGGTCAATCCTTCGGGGGCGAGTAGCTGGATATGGTATCGTTGCGGACGATCGAGGAAATTGCGTAGGTGAAGCGTCACTTCGACCGTGCCGCCAGCCTTCAGACTCACGCGATACGGATCGGCTCGAACCCAATACGGATCGAACATGTAGCGGTAGTCGGGCTCGGCACTGAGCGCGCGATAGGCTTCGCGTGCCTCCAGCGACCAGCGATAGTACCGTTCGATCAATTCGGCCGGCTGGTCCATGACGTAGGAATGACCGCCCACGATCAAATCGGGCTGCAATCGTCGCAGGTACTCAGCGGCGTAAATGTAACCCTCTTCCAGGATGGCACTGTTTCGAGCGACCAGGGCTTCGTGGCCGTCCTGCTGGGGATCTGCCGGATTGGCGAAGATGTTGTCGCCCGTAAAGGCCACCAGGCGGCCATCGATCTGCCCATGGATGGCGCAAGCGAACTCGGTTTGCCCCGGCATCCAGTCGACCGTCAGTTCGAATCCCTCCCAGGTAAACTGCTCGCCACAGGTGAAATGCCGATCGAACTTGAAGGGCTCCCAATCGCGACGATACGTCCAGGGAGTGGCTGCATATTCGAATCGTTCGGGCTGCTCGATGATCTCGGCCACTCGGTCCAGCGTCCACAATTCCGCGCCCCAACGCTCACGTACGTGCGTCGCCCCCAGGACGTGGTCGCCGTGCATGTGGGTGATCAAGACCGCATCAACGCCCGTCAGTCCCAACCGCTCTTGCATCTGTTTCAAGGTTGCGTCAATCTTTCCCGGGTCCAACCCGCAATCGATCATCAGGGCCCGACCGCTTTCGGCCAGCAGGAAGATGGGGTTGGGCGAGTAGTTGGGACCTTTGAACTTCAGCAACCGCGGCGTCGTCTGCCATAGATGCGGCACCTTGCTGGGCCGTGAAACCAGATCCTGATCGGCCGCAGCGAACGTACCGATGGCATAACCGCGAACGTAAAGCCGAGCCAAGTGGCGGAGCTTTTCTTGATACTCACGCAACTGTGCGACGGGATCGCGGATCACCGGCCCTCGCGAGGGAAGCAGCAGCATCGGCTCGAAACTCGTCAGCAGGCTGACCGACTCGATCAGCGTATACAGGCCCCTAGCAAACCCATAGTCCCACTCGGTGTCGAACCAATTGCGCATGACGGCGCCATCCAGCATCACGCTGCCGCTGAGCGCCAGCCACCCGTCCCCGGTTCGCAGCAGGTAGGACATGCCGCCCGGGCTGGAGCCGGCCGTCTGCAGGCACCAGATTTCGTGTCCCCGCCAGGTAAACGTGTCCATGGTCGTGAACGTCCGATCGACGGTGACCGGCTGGATCGGCGGGCGAACGTAGCTGGCGCCATGAACCGTGAACGCATCTCCCAGCGCGGGCCGCATCTTTCGAAAATCCATCGGCCGTTCCAACAACGCCCGTTCGCGTTCGGGAGCAGCGATCTTCGCTTGCCACCCGTCCAGCTCGCGATAGCCCAGCGAATTTTCCCGATGGTGATCGGTCAGCAGCACCCACTCCAAATGCTCGATGCCCAATTTCTCCAGGTGTTGCAGCACCGAACCATCGCCCAGGTTCACCAGAATGGCCGCATCTCCCTGGCGGAGCACATAAACGTTGACCACGTCCGCCCAACGATAGATCTGCAGCCCCTCATCCGCGACCACCCGTTCGAAACCCGCCGGCGGCGCACCGAGTGCCTGCTTGGAAAGACAAAGTCCCACGGCCAGCAAGACCCACGACCATCGGCAGCATCGCATACGTTTCATGCAATTGGACTCCTTGAGCGTGAAAACAATTTCTCCGATGTTCTACCACAACCAAGCAACTTGATCCACCGGCGAACAGCTCGGATCTCACTTCGTCGTGCACGCCCACCGACCTTGTCTTGGCAAGTTTGGTGTTCCAGGAGCGTGACGTTTCTTGTTCCCAAGAGGCCGCCCTTCCTCTCTGGAGTGCGCTGGCTTGACACCGCATGGGCTATGCCTTTGTTTCCGATGAAAAAAACGTCAGCGGTTGCAACTCCCGCTGACGTTTCGATCTTTTCAATCCATCTCGACAACCAAGGCGTCGAAACAACCGTCCCTGCCCACGCTTTGGCCTCAAGGCTCTGGCGGCGCCGGCGGAGGCGGCGGAGCGGCCACTCCGTCACCCTTTCCCAAACCGGACAGCGATTCCGGCGGTGGGGGGACCGGCTCGGTCGGCATCCGCACATCGGAACGAGAGCCACCGCAGCCGGCCAACCATAACCCGGCGAGTACAATCAAAAGCCCAGTCACGTTCCTCACGATTGTTTCCTGTCTCCAGTCTCAAAAGTCGCCGGGAATTGGATTTCCGTCCCGCATGCCACTCAACCTCCAGTAGATCCGCGTTCCTGGTGTGTTGTCGATCGTGTGAGAAAGCGCGCGAACCGAACCATCGGCCAATGCAAAGTTGACGATGCCGGGATGGTAGGAGCCAAATTGGTAGTAGGCACCATACCGTCGTCCGCCGTCTGGTTGCAACCCCCAAGCCGTCGGCATGGGTCCGGCGCCCATCCATGGGACCGTGAATTCCAGGGCGTTGTTAGAACCGTGGCCACCCGCGAATTCGCCAAACATCAGCACATTGCTCGTCCCGTCCGTCACGGAACTCATGCGGTTCATCGAACGGGTATGAAAAATCCCCTCCCAAACATCCCAGCCGGAATGATTGACTCGTCCAATGACCCCGGCACACGCCAGGTAATTCGTCAGACCAAGATCCGGTGGCGGTGAATTCCAATACCACATGTTCATGGTCGCCGCGCCATCCTCGTCCAGATACGTGGTATGGGCAAGGCCCATGCCGAGTATCGGACTCGAGTTTGACGCCGAGGGGCAGAGAAAGGCACCGATCTTCGTATGAGCAATGTTCCAGGTCTGAAACGGAGGATGCTCGCCATCGAACGTGCTGAAGAAAGCGACCGTATTTGCCGGTGCCGGGGGGCTTGGATCTGACGCGCTGTACTTGACGTTCATCCCGACCGTAAACCGATCCCGAACGTTGCTCATCTCCATAAACGGCAGAACAAACGGCAGAACACCCACCGCTTGATCATAGGATGTGTCTGGATCGAATGGATCACCTACTCGCATGCCAAGCAACCCCGGCGGAAATTTTCCGTAGGTGTCATGGAAATTGTGTGTGGCAAGTGCAATCTGTTTCAGATTGTTCGAACATTGGGTACGGCGAGCCGACTCGCGTGCCGCCTGCACTGCCGGCAGCAAAAGTGCTACCAAGACGCCAATAATGGCGATTACCACCAGTAACTCCACAAGCGTGAAGCCTCTTCTGTTCCAACGATTCATCGAATCTCTCCAAGGAAGCAAAATCGGAAAAAAGCAAAAAACGCTTAATCTCCAATTTTCTTGACGGAGGCGAGGACTCGACGAAAGCCCCTTCGTCAGCGTAGCCCGCGAGCCGAAGGGTGTCAACCATTCTTATCTTTGAGTCGTGCAATAATATTTCTTCCTGTGGAAAAATGAAGGCCAAATCATTCTGCACGATTACCGAATTGGTCCGATATTACACTTTAGATGTAATTGAAAATAACTCTATTAGTGGGGTCGGTTCGTCGCGACCTAATTTAGTCACGGTTGACGCACTAGGATTCTCCAAAAGAGCGATATCGTCACCCACGAAAGCAAGGCGACCGCGAAAAAGATGCCGCAGCTGAGAAGATTTCGATAGTCTTCAACCGCATGCTGTGTCTTGAGGCAACCACATTGGCTAATACCAACGCCCCGGTTATCGTTGCGTATTCGGTCAGCGGCTTCGGCATGGTCAGAAACCCGCGCCGAACCGCTTTGTTACCACCTCTAAGCGGAAAAACTACGTGACGACCGCGCTGGCTGCGATTAGAATCGAAGGAATTCGGCATGCCGAATGCCGAAGCCGGATTCTCAGAAGAGTAGGCTGCGTCGGCACGTAAAGGAACGTGGCGAAGCTTTTCGCCGTGCTTCGCTGATGGAACGCGAATCCAAACCCTTCACATTTCGAGGTGCTCCCAGGACTTTGAACATGAATCGAAAATGGTTTGCACTGCTGATCGTTTTTTTGCTGATCCCTGCCAATGTCTTTTCTCAGACGTCCCGAGTCGTCGGGATCCGTGAGAATACTCCCTCGGTTTACGCATTGACCAATGCCCGAATCATACTCGAACCCGGCAAGAGGATTGGCCGCGGGTCGTTGGTGATCCGCGATGGCGTGATTCAGGCAGTTGGACGGCGAATCGAGGTACCAGCGGATGCGTGGGTCGTCGATCTGGAGGGCAAGACGGTCTACCCGGGCTTCATCGATGCGTATTCGCGATATGGGTTGCCCGACGAGCTACGGGAAGAAGCGGCCAGTCACTGGAATCCGCAGATCCGCAGCCATTATCGCAGCGCGGTGGATTTCACGCCCGTTACGGACCAGGCCAGCCGTCTGCGGTCACAGGGCTTCGTGGTGGTACAAGCGATCCCGGCTAACGGACTGCTCCGAGGAACGACGACGGCAGTGAGATTGGGGGATGGTGATGCCAACTTGCAGATCGTTCGCCCTGACGTCTGGCAGAGCTTGTCCTTTCGACGTTCGTCGCGGCCCAGTGGCGGCTATCCGACGTCTCTGATGGGCGCCGTCGCTTTGCTTCGGCAAACGTTCCTGGACGCTCAATGGTACTCGGCGGCTGGCGCCGCGTTCGCCGATCAACCGGGATTGACTCAACCCGAAACGAATCGCGCCCTGGAGACGCTGGCAGCGGCGCTTGAGCAGGGAGTTCCCTTCCTGATCGACACCGAGGATGAAAACGATTTTCTGCGTGCGGCTCGGCTGGCTGACGAGTTCGACCTATACGTTGTGGTCCGTGGCAACGGCAAGGAGTATCGCCGGTTGCAAGCGATCGTCGATACCGACTTGCCCGTGGTGCTGCCCGTCAATTTCCCGTCCACTCCGGAAGTGGGCACGCCGGAAGCTGCCATGACGGTCTCGCTGGAGCAACTGCGGCATTGGCATCTGGCTCCCGAGAATCCCGCGCGCTTGGCGAAAGCCGGGTCGCCGATCGTTTTGACCGCTCATGGCAGCGGCGGCGACTTTCTCAAAAACCTTCGAACTGCTGTCGATCGCGGTTTGCCGCCGGACGAGGCGTTGGCGGCCTTGACGACGCGTCCCGCCCGGATGTTGGGGATCGACGATCGGTATGGGAGGCTCAGCAAGGACAAAGCGGCCAGTTTCTTCATCGCAGACGGCGATCTGTTCGACGCTCAGACGAAGATCACCGAGGTCTGGGTAGACGGTCATCGCTACCCGGTTCAGGAACCGCGGGAGGATCCTCGAGGCCGGTGGGAGTTGAGCGGCGGGGATGGTCTGGACGGCGCGGTACTCGAAATAAAGGGCTCGCCCAGCCGCTTGCAGGGCGAGATCACGAAGCAGGATCAGAGTGTGCGTCTGGCGTCCTTGACGTTGGAAAGGCAGCGATTGACGATGCGTTTGCCGGGCGATGCCATCGGGCTGAAAGGCTTGGTCCGCATGTCGGCTCAGGTGGGGCAGGATCAGTTGCTGGGTGCGGGCGAGAGAGCAAACGGGGATTTCTTCACCTGGTCGGCGACGCGCATCGAGGCCGCCGCTCCGGCTCAGCGGAAGCCCGCCGCCGAAGCCATCGTTCTTGATCTGCCACACCGCTTCCCTTCGATGGAATTCGGTATCGCTCAAACGCCCGACCAGCCACGTCAGGTAATGGTCAAGAACGCTACGATCTGGACTCAGGGGCCCGAGGGCGTCCTGGAAAACGCGGACATGTTGGTGACGCGTGGTGTGATCTCCCGCATCGGGCACGATCTTCCGACGCCGCGCCGAGCCCTGGTGATCGATGCAAAAGGTTTGCATGTGACGCCCGGATTGATCGATCCGCATCTGCATACCAATATCGTGGGCGGCGTCAACGAAACGGGTGATGCGATCACCGCCGAGACTCGCATCGCCGACGTGCTGAACGGCGATGACATCTGGATCTATCGTTTTCTGGCCGGCGGGCTCACGTCGGCCACGCTGTTGCACGGGTCGGCGAACCCGATCGGCGGACAGAATGCCGTCATCAAGATGCGCTGGGGGCAACTCCCGGAGGAAATGCTTATCTCGGACGCAGCACCCGGATTGAAGTTGGCGTTGGGCGAGAACGTGAAACGCACGCCGACTCGCTTCCCCAATACCCGTCAGGGAACCGAACAGATTATCCGCGACGCGTTTCAGGCGGCCGTGCAGTACGGCCGAGACCTGGACTGGCAAGCAAAGCATCCGGCACGCGGGCTGCCGGTCCGCCGCGATCTGCAACTCGAGGCGATCCTGGAGGTGATCCGCGGGCAGCGGCGAGCGCACGTGCACGCTTATCGCCAAGACGAAATGCTGATGATGATGCGGTTGGCCGAACAGCTCGGATTCACCATCGCATCGTTCGAACATACTTTGGAAGGCTACAAGATCGCGGATCAATTGCGCGAGCACGGGGCAGCCGCCGTCGTTTGGACCGATTGGTCGTCGTTCAAAGTCGAAGCCCAAGACGGCATCCTGCACAACGCTCGGCTGTTGAGCGACGTGGGTGTCTTGACTTCATTGCATTCGGATAACACCCAATTGGCAACCCGGATGAACTGGGAGGCGGCGAAGACGGTGAAGACGGGGGTCGCGGAGATCGAAGCCATGAACTTCGTGACCTTGCATCCGGCCAAGATCGTGGGCATCGACCAGCGCACGGGTTCGTTGGAACCGGGAAAAGATGCCGATTTCGTCGTGTGGAACGGCCACCCCTTGTCCAGCTTTTCGATCCCTCAACAGACCTGGGTGGATGGTCGGAAGTACTTTGACCGCCAAGCGGATCGACAGAAGCAAGACGAAGTGCAGAAAGAACGGGCTCGGATCATGGTGCTGGTCTTGGGCCAATCGGAATCCGAACCGGAAAACGCCGAAGAAAAGGAAGGTGAGAATCCATGAGTACCAACCACCAGAATCACCGCATGGTGCTGCTTGGGCCGAACACTTCAAGCACTTCGATCACGTTGATCGCAATGCTGGTCGGCGGCCTGCTCGGAAACTCGATCGCCAAGGCGGCGACGCCCATGACGCCTGAGCAGGGACCGGTGGCGATTGTCAACGCCACCGTGCATCCCGTATCGGACGAAGCGATCGAAGGGGGGACCGTCTTGTTTGCGAAGGGAAAGATCGTCGCCGTGGGCAGCGACATCCCGATCCCCGACGATGCCCGTGTGATCGATGCCGCTGGCCAACACGTTTTTCCGGGGTTCATCCACGCCCAAAGCATCCTGGGGTTGTCGGAGATCGGACGTACGACGGAGAGCACGGATGTGCAGGAGTTGGGCGAGATCAATCCCATGATCCGAGCCCAGGTCGCGTATCATCCGGCCAGCGAGCATCTGTCCGTCGCCGCCGTGCATGGCATCACGACGGTGGTCCCGACGCCCAGCGGAAGCCTGATCGCCGGTATGCCGGCCGCCATGATGACCGATGGCTGGACGTGGGAGGAGATGACAATCCGCGAAGGGCTGGGCATGGTGGTCGAATGGCCGGCGGGCACTGGTGGCGAACGATGGGAACGGCAACTGCGGCTGTTGGACGACGCCTTGGACAAGACGCGTCGCTACGAACGGGCCCGGGCGGCCAACGACCAGGACACCGCGCGGCAGCACCCGTTGGATCTTCGGTGGGAAGCCCTGGTGCCGGTGGTCCGCCGAGACATTCCGGTACTGCTGTCGGTCGGGGACCTTCGTCAGATCCAGGCGGCCGTCGCTTGGGCCGAGCGCCAGCAGTTGCGCGTGGTGTTGGTCGGCAGCCGCCACATGGACCGAGTGGCCGATCAATTGGCGGAAAAGCAAATCCCCGTGATCCTGACGGGTGTCATCGGCGGCCCGGCTCATGCCTGGGAGGGGTACGATGCGACGTACACCATCGCCATGCGCCTGCATCAGGCGGGAGTGCCTTTTTGCATCGCCGGCGATACGGGTGCTGCCAACGCTTACCGGCTGCCCCATCACGCGGCTGCGGCTGTCGCGTTCGGCTTGCCGGTCGAACAGGGGCTGAAGGCCATCACGCTGGACGCCGCTCGCATCCTGGGGATCGACGACGTGGTGGGCAGTCTACAGCCGGGCAAGGATGCCACGCTGGTCATCAGTGACGGGCACCCGCTGGAGATCCGCACCAGCAACCAGCATGTGTTCATTCGCGGCCGAAGCATCGACATGACGGACAAGCACCGGCGGCTGTACGAACGGTACCTGGAAAAGCATCGGCAGCATCGCGCCGCGACAGTGTCGGCGGACGACCCGCGCTAACCCGGATTATTCATCAGCCGCAGGGCACTAGCCCCGGTTACCGTAACGGCTGCACCAACCGGACGCTAGCGCGTCTCGGCTGATCTTTGCGCCGAACGGGGTCGGGAGTGGCGTGTTCAATTTGTCGCATTCTGGCCTGATTTCGCGTTTTCTCGCATACCCGTTTCCGTTCCGTGACTGGTTGCCCTGAATACCTCTCTCTCCGCCGTCTGGCTCCC
>SKKK01000646.1 GCA_007121535.1 Planctomycetaceae bacterium
ACACGTCGCGGATCGACATGTTCCAGAGATCCACCGAGGCATCTCCACGGCCGTTGCCATCCGCGTCAGAATCTTGGAGCAAGGGGATATCGCGCCCGTTGGTCGCCGTCGCGTTGCCCGGTTCGCTATTTGGTTCGTTGATCGCCAGCAACTCGACGCGCAACAACGGATAAGTCGCTTGAACCTCACGCTGCATCTGGTCCACATAGCCAAACTGGCTAACGCAATATCCTCACAACGATTAACCGAGGTACCACCCGGAAATTTGGCCGAGGTAATCGCGAGGCGGTTTCGGCGGGGTCAGAGGGCCGCGCCGAGCACGACGCCCCGCGCCGAGCACAGTTCCTGTGAGTTGACCAAGTACATGAGAAACGAGTTCCCACCATTGAAGAGACCGAAAAAACCGGATTTGGTCAAATTGTTTTGCGGGCGATTCAAAGGATTCGCTGGCGGATTTCGTCCACGCAGTCATCCACTTTGACTCGCCACTGCTCCAGCGTATCGCGATCGCGGATGGTGACGGTGTGGTCGGTCAGGGTTTGGCCATCGACGGTGATGCAGAATGGCGTTCCGGCTTCGTCTTGGCGACGGTATCGACGGCCTACGGCGCCTTTTTCGTCGTAGAATACCGGGAAATTCGGCTTCAAGGCGCGATAGATCTCCTTAGCGATCTCGGGCATTCCATCTTTACGGACCAGGGGGAAAACGGCTGCCTTGACCGGGGCCAGTCGCGGATGGAACTTCATCACGACGCGACTCTGCATCTGCCCCTTTTCGTCGGGCGCCTGGTCCTCGGTATAGGCTTCGCACAGGAACGCCAGCGTGGCGCGATCCGCTCCGGCCGAGGGTTCGACCACGTGCGGCACGAAGCGTTCCCCGGTCACATCGTCGCGGTAGGTCAGATCCCGTCCGCTGCCCTTCCATTTCGGTTTGCCATCGCTGCCTCGTTCGACCTGCAGGGGTCGAGTTTTCTCGTCCAGTTTGCCTTCCATGTGACTGCGCAGATCAAAATCGCCTCGATGCGCGATCCCCTCCAGCTCGCCGAACTCACCGGGTGGCAGGAACGGAAAAGCGTATTCGATATCCGCAGTTCCCGTCGAATAGTGGCTCAATTCTGCGGCATCGTGCTCGCGCAATCGCAGACGTTCGCCGTCCAGGCCCAGATCCATGTACCACTTCATCCGCCGATCACGCCAAAACTGGTACCACGCTTGGGAAGCGTCGGGATGGCAAAAGAACTCGATTTCCATCTGTTCGAATTCGCGGGAACGGAACGTGAAATTGCGGGGCGTGATTTCGTTACGGAAACTCTTGCCGATCTGGGCGATGCCAAAGGGAACTCGGATGCGGCTGCTATCCAGCACGTTCTTGAAGTTGACGAAGATTCCTTGAGCCGTTTCGGGGCGTAGGAACGCGGCGCCCTCTTCGCCGGACAGGGCGCCGACGTAGGTCTTGAACATCAGGTTGAATTCGCGAGGTTCGGTCAGGGTCCCTAAGCTCTTCGCATCCGGCCCCAGGACTCGGGTCAAATCATCCACCTCCGGCAGCGTTTGGAACGACGCATCCCATTGAAGTTGGTCTGCATCTTTTCCGCGTAACCGAAAAAACTTCAGGGCTCGAGCCTGCAAATCTTCCTGCTCGTGATCCACTTCCGCCATGGTCGTCACGAACACCCGCTCGCCCTTGGCTTCAACCCATCGGCCGCGAACCTGGTCGTGGCGATACCTTCGTTTGGACTCACGGCAATCCACCATATAGTCGTGGAACAGGTCGTAGTGCCCCGAACACTTCCAAACTTGGGGATGCATGATGATCGTGCAATCCAAGCCGGTCATTTCGTACGGCGTGGGGGCACCTGGTGGCACGGAAGAATCGTCGTGCCCGGAAACCATATCCCGCCACCAGGCTTCCTTGATATTCCGCTTCAGCTCGACCCCCAAAGGACCATAATCCCAGAATCCATTCAGGCCGCCGTAAATCTCGCTGGATTGGAACATGAAGCCGCGACGTTTGCAGAGCGATACGATTTTTTCCATTTCCATCTTATGTGTCCCATCTTCCAAAAGATCTTTGGTGATTCCCGCTTGGGTGTCGAATCTCGGCACATCTTACACGGTGAACTTGTTCTCTGCATCCCCGGCGGGGTCAGAGACCCGCGCCGAACCGTTTTGGTACGCCCGGGAGATCTACGGTCTCCCGTCGATGGAGGGATCACCTAACCTGTTGGCAAATGAGGGTTTAGTAGTTGCCAATCGGGCCGAAGTGAGTTAAACTAACATCAAGTGTCGGTACCCAACCGGGTTTGTTCAGCCACGTCGGCGGGATCTCCTCGATAGCCTGATGAGTCAGAAGCCAGGCGAGTCAACCAATGGGCAGCCAAGTCGCAGAAAAAACCGGATCTTCGCATGGATCGTCAGCGAAACCTGATGATGTGAAGATGCACGTCGAAATCGTGCCGAGTCGCGAGCGTGGGAATGGCGCAACCGACGATTCGGCGACGCATTCCGCAGAACTGCCTTTCTTGGGTGACCAGCATGAAACGATCGTCTCGAAGGTGCGGCCGGAAAGTTCCGAACGTCTTTCGTTGGATTCGGCACTGGCGCATCTCACATTGAACCCCAATGAGATGGGGGCCGTTCTGAAGGGGGAAACGCTAGGGCACTTTCTGCTGGAAGAGTTCGTCGGCGGTGGCGGCATGGGCGTCGTATTTCGAGCGACCGACATACGGCTTGGTCGTACGGTTGCCATCAAGATCCTGACTCGCGATCGTGCTGACGCAGATACGCTCCGCAGGTTCCAGAACGAGGCACAAAGTGCCGCTCGATTGGATCATGAGAATATCGCCCGCGTTTACTATGTTGGAGAAGATCGCGGGCTGCATTTTATCGTCTTTGAATTCATCGAAGGCACCAATATTCGCGATCTTGTCCAGCGTCAGGGGCCGTTGCCGGTCGATCAGGCAATCAGTTACGTGCTTCAGGTGGCTGAAGCGCTCGAGCATGCCTCGATGCGAAACGTGATCCACCGAGACATCAAGCCGTCCAACGTTCTGGTCACTGACTCGGGAATCGCCAAACTGGTGGATATGGGACTCGCCCGATTGCACCAGATGGAATCGAATACGGACGATTTGACAGCCAGCGGTGTGACGTTGGGAACATTCGACTACATCTCCCCCGAACAGGCGAGAGATCCTCGCACGGCGGACGTTCGTAGCGATCTGTACTCGTTGGGTTGTACTTTCTATTTCATGTTGACGGGGCGACCTCCGTTTCCGGAAGGTACCGTGCTGCAGAAGTTGTTGAGTCATAGCACCGAGGAACCGACCGATCCTCGGATGTACCGACCGGATTTGGATGACGAGATCGTCCGGACGTTGCAGCGGCTGCTGGCCAAGCAGCCATCGCATCGGTATCAGCGAGCCAGTGAGTTGATCGGTCATCTGTTGTTGGTGGCCGAGCGATTGAATCTGAAGCCGATCGCTCGACATCCCAACGCTTGGAACTCGCCGCGTCATGCGGCGTTCACGATGCTGCAACGCGTGTTGCCGTGGAGCTTGCCGATCCTGATGCTGATCGTCGGCGTTCTGCTGCTGCAGAACATTTGGAGATCAACGGAACCCTTTGAATTCGGTGAGTCGACGATCCGTTTGGAGACGTCTCAAGTCGGTTCACCATCTGAGTTATTGCCGTCGGAGGAACCGGAGGGCGTTCGACCTGAGCCGATGATAGCGGATTCTTTGCCGGACGATCGGCCC
>SKKK01000130.1 GCA_007121535.1 Planctomycetaceae bacterium
GATTGGAAACAGCCTGCGAACAGGCTGACGGGTTCAGCCGCGTCCGGGAACCGCAAGGCGTCGAAGTCGATTTGATTCGGATCTTGGAAGAGCTAACGGCCACGGTTCTTGACGGTTTCTTTGGAGACGATCCGATTCCGCCATGCAAGGTGATTGATGCTTGGCGCGCGGCTTGGGAGGGCATGGCGGTCACGCTGCGGATGAGCGAACCCCGCAAAAACCTGGATGGCTTGACCGTCCGTTACCGGCTTCCCTGGGTCGCTCTGAAGAGCAGTGCCATGACCAAGCGCGGGTTTCCGCGCGCCTGGAGCACCTACTTGCACGAGCGGGCACACTGTTTCGGCGGCGACCAGTCGGCAGCCTTTTCCCTGGCGCTAACGCACCTTCTTCAGATCACGCTCCGGCATGGCCCGGACATCGCCCGGGCAGAAGCAAAGTGGGTCGAAGCGTGCGAAAGAGGAAGTTGATGCCAGAATCGAACTGATCGAAACGCGAAGGGGTCGGGAGCCGTTTTCGGAGAGCGCGTTTCTCGTGCGTAGGTCCGTTGCCCGAAAACGACTCTCGACCATCTCGATTCCTCTCCGTCAACTGGCTTCGACCGGGAGCGCACCCAGGCGGTGCCGCTGGCCGAACGGATCGCCGCCGTCGATGCGCTGAGCCAAGCGGGCGACGCGCGGCTGGACTTGCGGCGCGACGACTACTGGGTCGCCAGCCCGGCCGGCCCGACGAAGCGGGACAGGTTCGCTTGGGCATCGCTAATCCAACCTGTCCCGCTTTCGGTCCTCTCCCGACGGCAAGCGTCGGGGATCACCGTGGTCCGAGGTGAACGCTTGTTCGTGGCCACGTAACCTGAACCACTCGCCGTCAAGCGTCGAGGATGCCCAGCTTCGCGGCCCAGTCGAAACCAAAACCCGATCGTCCGGGCCGGGCAATAAGCACCCGGCCAAATATTTCTTGGTGGAATCGGGCGAAAGGGGTCGGGAGGCGTTTTCGGGTGACCCGCTTCCTATGTGGTAGATCGTTGCCCAAAAACGACTCCCGACCCCGTTGCCTCCCCGTACAAGGCTACCTCGAATGGCAAGAAACTTCTGGCCGGGTGCTTAGGCCACGCGTCCACCGTCGCCCCGGACCGGTTTTCGATGCTTGGATCGATCCAGGCTAACCCGCGGATTCTTCGCGGGCGTCGAGCCACGATTGGAGATCGGATAGCGAGCGGATGTCAAACACGGCTTGGCCGAGTTCCTTGAGCGACTCGTAGGACAGTTCCCGGACTCGCTGTTCGAATTCCTCGGGCAGCGAACCGCACGTTCGCTCTAGTTGCGCCAGCAAGACACTGGCGACGCCTTCCGTTCTCCCCCGTGCTTCTGCAATTCGTTCCACCGATGTGACGTAGGGCATGTTCAAACTCTCCTCCAGATCGGTCAGTTCTTGTTCGAATTTCTCGCTCAGATCCTCCCGCAGGCTCATCATCCAGTCGATAAAGCGGAAGATCTCGCGTACTTCGTCTGCATTATACCCCAAATTGTACAGGTTGCGCACCAATTGCCACTTGGCTCGATATCGCCCCTCGGGATCGCCAGCCGTGCGCAGCGCCTCGATCTGAGCCCGGGCGACCTGGACGGGCAGCGAATGGTCGTCCTGCCACGGGCCGGCTAGTTTGTCGATCAGCTTGCATGTCGGGAACTGCAGGCGGCTTTCGAAATCGCCGATGCGGAACGTGTACTGGCTCGGGCGCCAGTTCTCGTCCAAGTCGGCCAGGACCACGAGCGTCACGACTCGCTGCTCGAACGCCCAAACCAGACCGCTATTGTACCGGAAGATGCGGAATTCAAAATTGGCTTCGCGACCGGACTGCACCTCCAGATGCAGCAAGATCCACTGCTCCTCGCCCGACAACAACCGCACTTTCGCCAACAGATCCACGGACTTCGGACGCCGCCGGCGGCGCGGCAGGATGCGGCTCAGTTCCCTGTCCAGCCACTGCGGCGGCTGACTCCAGTCGATCGCCGCCGCCATCGTGGGGAAATAGAACTCGACGATCGCCCGGAAATGCTTCCGCCCGAACTCCTTCCATGCCCCGTCGTAATCGCTGTCCTGCCTCGATCTGTCGCGCTGCTTGCGTTTCGCCATCCGTCCCTCGACTTTCCTGTCTGCTCGTCGATTGTACATCAAAGCCCGACTACCACAATGGTCGGGCAGCCGTTGAAGACGTCCGTCAGCTCGAAGACCTCGCGGGGCTTTTGTTGGATCGCAGTACGGATCGCCAAGTCCACCGCTTGCAACTCAGGGGACGACACCTCTTTTCCGGCATGCCGGCTGTCAGCTTTCCGGACGATCGGAAGTGGGGCCGGTGATGCGGTGTTCTCGCCGGTATTCTCGGGGCGTGCAGCCAAAGGCTTGCCGAAAGGCTTCGTTGAAACGACTGAGCGAACTGAAGCCCGACTTCAACGCGATGTTCACGACCAAGTCCTCGGTGGTGACCAACAGACGCTGGGCGTGGGACAATCGGTGCTGCGTGACGTATTTGAGCAACGTGGTGCCGAACGTACGTTGGAAAACGTTCATCGCATAGTTGGGATGCACCCCGAAGTGCTGGCTGATCGTCTCGGCCGTCAATGGTTCGGTATAGTGCTCTGCGATAAAACAGGCCATCTGCTCCGCCCGGCTCAACTGCTGTCGGCCCAGCACAGGCGGCGATTTCCGCCGGGAACCCGGTGGCAGGTCCGCTACGGTCAATGCCAGCCGCCGCAATCGCGCCTCGATCTCCAGCAAGCTGATGTGATGGCACTCCTCCCTGCCCGTCCCCAAGTCTTCGCTCCAGGCCTGAAATCGCGCCCAATCCGACGCCAATCGGCCCTCGTCGGGCTCGACGATCATCTGGCCATGCAAAATCGGCTGCGTCAAGGATTCGGGCAGACGCCACTGCAAGAACCAGGCCAGAGGAATTGTCATCACAAAATACTCGCTCAGCCCCTCAAACTCGATAATCTGATGCGGCACGGCAGCCCAAAAAGCGGTCAGCCTGCCCTCAGGAATAGCGATTTTCTGTCCGCCTATGAGGTATACCAGACTGCCGTTCTCCAGTAGGTTCAGTTCGATTTCATTGTGGCGGTCCGAACGCGGCATCGTCGTCGGCGTCCAGCGGACGCAACTGAAGCCGTACGGCGAGAAATCGGGGCGAGTGGGATCGAAGTGGACCATAACCTTAGTATCCTGCAAGAACTTTCCTGATTCAAGGAAGTAAACCAGTATTCGTTATGGGAAAATGCGAATATTTCGAGCATTCACGAGCATTCAAGATCAGGAGATTACATATGTCCTTGACCAAACCAGCAGCAGTCCGGGCCGTGGCGATGACGGCACCGGGCAACATGGAGCTGCGCAGTTACCCTTATCCGCAATGCGATCGTGATTCCGCCATTTTGAAGGTCGAAATGACCGGGGTATGCGGTACCGACAAACATATCTTCAAGGGCGAGGCCGGTTTTATCCGCGGCAAACCGATCTTCCCCTACATCGGCGGCCACGAGGTGATTGGTACCATTGTCGAGATCGGCGAGAACGCGGCGCAAACGTTGGATTACGACCAACAGCCGCTAAAAGCGGGCGACCGCGTGGCGCTGGCGGTCGAAGTGAATTGCGGTAAGTGTTGGTACTGTCGCCATCATTACAACAACACGACCTGCGAAAACCAAATCATGGCCTATGGCATCCACCCGAACGCGGATACCCCGCCCTATCTGCGCGGCGGGTTTGCCGAGTATATGTACATCGTGCCGGGCACTTCGCTTTTCAAGATTCCCGAAGAACTGCCTACGGACGTGGCAGTGTTTGTCGAGGAGATGGCCGTGGCGTTCCACGCTTTGGCGCGGGCGGTTCAGCCCTTTGCCGCCGTCAAGGAGGGTTTCGGGCCAGGGGACTCGGTGGCCGTACTGGGCAATGGGCCTTTGGGACTGTTGCACGGCATCATGGCCAGCATCCACGGCGCGGGACTGTGCATCGCCACCGACTTGGCCGATCTCCGACTGGCCAAGGCCAAGGAGTTGTACGCCGATGTCACCGTCAACGCGGCGCGGACTTCGCCGGATGAGCGCGTTCAGCAGGCGCGGGAACTGACCGAGGGAGTCGGTCCGGATCTGGTGATCGAATCGGCCGGCGAACCCGAGGTGTTTATCGAGGCGTTGGAGATGGTGCGGAAGGGGGGCACCGTGATCGAGGTCGGCAATTGGGTGGACACGGGAAAGACGGTACCGCTGAACGTGATGAAGCACGTCGCATCCAAGAACTTGCATATCCACTCGGTCTTTCACTGTGGAACCAACTGGCGCCCCGTGCTGAACATCCTGCAGAAGCAACAGACGCGGTATCCGTTCGCTTCGATGATTTCGCATCGGATGGGGTTGGACGAATTGGCGACCAACATGGAAGTCGTGACGGATCCGAACCGGTGTGTTAAAGTGGAAGTGGTTCCACACGCGTGCAAGAGTCATGGATCATGAAACGAACGAGATTGCTGAACAGCGAACTGAGTTACGAGATCAGCAAGATCGGGCACACCGCCTCGATCGTTGTTTGTGATGCGGGGCTGCCGATTCCATGCGGAGTGAAACGCATCGATCTGGCCATCGAACGGGGCTATCCGTCGTTTATCCGAACGCTGGACGCCGTGTTGAGCGAATTGCGGGTCGAGGAAATCGTGATCGCTCAGGAAATCCATGCAAAGAACCCCGGGATCTTCCAGGAGATGATGGACACGTTCCGAGCCCACCAAATGGAACCGGTTGTGACCGAAGTCCCGCACGAAGCATTCAAGGATCTCACCCGGTCCAGCGAAGCGATCGTTCGGACCGGCGAATGCACTCCGTACGCGAATGTCATTCTGAAGTCGGGAGTAGTCTTTTAGAGTTTTCATTCACCATCCGCACAACGCAAGGGAGGCAGTTCTCATGACACGGACTTCGGTAACGTCTTCATTCGTAGCGTGGCTCTGCGACCCGCGCGCAGCAGTCTTTACGGCTTGCAGATCCATGCTACCCGCGTTGCGGATTTCGGCCTTGCGAGGAATGCTGAGCCTGCCGCTCTTGCTGCTGGGTCTCTTCTTGGCTGGCTGCGGCGGTGGTTCTTCGGACAGACCGGCCGGGCCGCCTAGAGTCGCGGTGATCATCTCGACCCTGAACAACCCGTGGTTTGTCGTGCTGGGCGACGCGGCCAAAGAGCATGCAACGCGGTTGGGCTACGACGCGGTGGTCTTTGATTCGCAGAACGATCCGGCCACAGAAGCCGCCCATTTCGACAATGTGATCGCTTCGCGTTTTGCCGCCGTCTTGTTCAACCCGACGGACGCCGACGGTTCGATCGCCAATGTTCGCCGGGCGAAACAGGCCGGGATTCCGGTGTTCTGCATGGACCGTGAAATCAATGCGACGGATGCGGCCGTCTCGCAGATCCTGTCTGACAACTATTCCGGCGCCGTGGCCGTGGGTCAGTACTTCATCAAACGGGTGGGCGAATCGGGCACGTACGCCGAGTTGTTGGGGTTGGTGGGAGACAACAACACATGGAACCGATCCAAGGGTTTTCACAGCGTGGTAGACCGCTATCCGGACTTGAAGATGGTGGCCCAGCAGAGCGCCGATTTCGACCGGGCCAAGGCATTGGAGGTGATGGAAGCGATCCTGCAGGCGAACCCGAATATCGACGCGGTGTTCTGCGGCAACGACGCCATGGCGATGGGCGCCTACCAGGCGTTGCTCGCAGCCGGTAAAGACAGCCAAGTCAAGGTGTTCGGGTTCGACGGGGCCGACGACGTGGTCAAGTTGATCGCAGAGGGCAGAATCGCGGCGACCGCCATGCAGTTTCCGAAGCTGATGGCCCGCACGGCGGCAGAAATGGCGGACCGTTACTTGAACGGCGATCATGATCTGCCTCAGAAGATCCCGGTCGCGGTCGAGTTGGTGCATCAGGGCAATGCGGATCAGTTCGGCGACTACGGCAGGAGGGACGCAGACTGATGTGGGGACGGCGGCGATGGATCACGGGGACCACGGTCGCTGCGGGGACCATGGTGCTGCTGTATTTTCTACCTCTGTTCCACGTCGTTCCGCTGGAGCAGGCCAGGCAACGCGCGGCCGTTGCCGTCTATGACCCAGTGGAGTTCGTCGATTGGTTCTGGACCGAGCAACTGATCCCCGGGGCGGCAGAGGCGATCGACGCGGCGGAACTGGTTGCGACCGTCCAACAGGATCGCCAGTTGGCACGAGAGACGCACGGCCGTCGCGTGGGCCTGGGGGGCGCGTACTACTTCTTTGTCGCCGGCAGCGGTCGAATCGTCTCCGTGGACAGGTACTCGGTGGGATTGGCTTTGTGTGACGACCAGCAGCAGATTCAGGTGTTGTTGGAAACGGGTCCGATTTTCGGAAACGCCGTGCGGGATGGTACAGGGTTGTTGGACGTCAACGATTTCGCCAACTCGCAGGATTTCAACGCCCTGTCTGCGGAAATCAATCGTCGCATCGAACAACAGGTGCTGCCCGATCTGCGAACGGGAGCCGCCATCGGCGTTACGGTGCGTTTTGTCGGCTGTGCCGAGATCTTGGATGAAGGCACCGACTTGAGTCCCCTGCGGATCGTGCCTTTCCTGGTGGAGATGCCATGATCGGTACCGGCGACGTCGTGCTGGAAGCCTGCGGCATCTCCAAGTCCTTTCCCGGCGTCAAGGCGTTGGACCAGGTCAGCCTGACGCTTCGCAGCGGCCGGCTGACCGCGTTGCTGGGAGAAAACGGAGCGGGGAAATCGACCCTGATGAACGTCGTCGCCGGTGTGTTCCCACCGGACGCAGGTGAACTGCTGCTCGCGGGCCAGCCCGTTCGCTTCACCAGTCCGCGTCAGGCCCAAGATCACGGCATCGCCATGATCTTCCAGGAACTGAACCTGGTGCCCGGTCTGACGGTGGCGGAGAACGTTTTCCTGGGCCGCGAGCCGCTACGGCGCTGCGGGTTGATCGACTACGCCGAGCTGAACCGCCGCGCCGCCGAGTGGCTCCAACGGCTGGATTTGGACATCCCGCCGAGCGCGCCGACCCGACGCTTGCGAGTCGGCCAGCAGCAGGTGGTCGAAATCGCCAAGGCGTTGGCCGGCGAGGTCCGCATCCTGATCATGGACGAGCCGACTTCGGCGCTCAGCGAGCGCGAGACGGAAGTGCTGTTCCAACGGATCACCGACCTGAAACGGCGGGGCGTGGCCATTGCCTACATCACGCACAAGCTGGACGAGTTGGCTCGCATCGCCGATGACGCGGCGGTCATGCGGGACGGTCGGATGATCGGCTCAGCGCCGTGGAAGGAACTATCGCGTCCGGACATTGTGCGGATGATGGTCGGCCGCGACCTGGTCGAACCGGTCCGTCGGACGCGATCGGCCGTGACGATCGAAGAAACGACAACGGCTCAGGGTACAACTCGCGCCGGACAAACGGATCAGGCTGAAAGGGAAGAGGATGCGGCAGCGGTTTCCTCGCCCAGCCCCATCGACGAGGTACTGCGAGTCGAGCAACTAACGCTCCCGCATCCGACCCGGCCTGGTGACTTCCTGGTCGCCCACGTCAACTTTCAGGTGCGGCGCGGCGAGGTGTTGGGAATCTTCGGATTGATGGGCGCCGGCCGCACCGAATTGCTCGAGTGTCTGTTCGGGTTGCATGGGCGGGCTTGCTCGGGCAACGTCTTCGTCGGCGGACGACGCGCCGTCCTGCGGTCGGCGGGCGACGCGATTGCCGTGGGGCTGGCGATGGCCCCGGAAGATCGCAAGCAGGACGGATTGGTGCTGTCGATGAGCGTCGCGGAGAACACCAGCTTGGCCAGCTTGGACCGGGCCGAACGCTTCGGCCTGATTCGGCCTCGTGCCGAACGAGAACACGTGCAGGGCTATTTGCAGCGGTTCCGCGTCAAAACTTCCTCGTTGCGGCAGCGGGTCCGCAACCTGAGCGGTGGCAACCAGCAAAAAGTCATCCTGGCCAAATGGCTGGCCACCGCACCTCGATTGCTCTTGTTGGACGAGCCGACGCGAGGTATCGACGTTCGTGCCAAGCAAGAGATCTATGCGTTGATCGACCAGTTGACTCGGGACGGTTTGGCCGTCATCGTTGTTTCGTCCGAGTTGCCTGAGATCTTGATTGTGTCCGACCGCATTTTGGTCCTGTGCGAAGGCCGGGCGACGGGGGAGTTTTCGCGGGCCGAGGTGACGGAGGAGAAGATCATGCACGCGGCGCTGCCAAGAAAGCCGGCTTCGTTATGCTGAAAGACCATCGCGAACTACTGGTCCGTTTTCAGTCGCTGATCGCGCTGGCTCTGATGGTCTTGGCGCTCAGTCTATTGTCGGACACTTTTCTCACGCCCCAGAACGGTTGGAACATCCTGCGGCAAATTTCCGTCAACCTGTGCCTGTCGCTTGGCATGACCCTGATCATCCTGGCCGGCGGGATCGACCTTTCCGTGGGGGCCGTGTTGGCCTTGTCAGGCGCCGTTGCGGCAGGACTGTTGAAAACCGGCGTGGCCGTCACGCCGTTGGAAGTGCAGCTTCAGTTCACCGTTTTCGGAGCCATCGTCGCCGGACTGTTGACCGGTGCGGCCGCGGGCTTGTTCAATGGCTGGGTGATCACCCAGTTTCGTTTGCCGCCGTTCGTGGCGACGCTGGGCATGTTCAGCATTGCCCGCGGGCTGACGATGCTCTGGACGGGCGGGTTCCCAATCACCGGGTTGGGACCGGACTTCGGGTTCCTCGGCACGGGTGTCTTCCTGGGAATTCCCATGCCGGTTTGGATCAGCGGTGTGCTGGTCGGGGCCTTGGTCGTGTTGACTCGCAGAACCCGGTTCGGCCGCTACATCTACGCCGTGGGCGGCAACGAGCGGGCGGCTTTGCTGACCGGTTTGCCGGTGAACCGCATCAAGCTGGGGGTTTACACGCTGGGCGGCCTGTTGGCTGGCGCCGCCGGCTTGATCGTGACCGCCCGGCTGGATTCCGCTCAACCCAACGCCGGACTGGGCTACGAGTTGGATTCCATCGCCGCGGTGGTCATCGGCGGCACCTCCCTGTCCGGCGGTCGCGGCAGCGTGGTCGGCACGGTCTTGGGCTGCCTGATCATCGGCGTGCTGAACAACGGCCTGTTCCTGCTGGACGTATCCCCGTTCTGGCAGCAGGTGGTCAAGGGCTTCGTGATCCTGGCCGCCGTGGCCATCGACAAGATGAGTTCGAGAGAGACGTAGCATTCACGCATCTTTGTAGGTTGGGACTCTGTCCCGACCGGGTCGGGTCGGAGACCCAACCTACTTTGGTTGCGGCCAAAGGCCGCGTTTGGAGAGCAACCATGAACCGACGACGCTTTCTTCAACAAACCGGGCTTTGGGCAGCAGGCGCTGCCTGGACGTCCGGCGGTGGATCGTTTCCGCTGGCCTTCGGCGCTGACAGTTCCGCGCAGACCGGGACGACCGGGCCGTTGCGAGTCCATCCGCAGAACGGCCGCTATTTCGCTGACGCTACCGGCCGAGCCGTGTACGTGACCGGCACCCACACTTGGAACAACTTGTCGGATATCGGCGTCGGCGACCCTCCCGCAGCGTTCGATTTCCCGCAGTACCTGGACTTCCTCCAGCAACATCATCACAACTTCATTCGGCTGTGGCGGTGGGAACTGACTCGCTGGGATGCCCGGGCGACGCCACAATGGACCAGCCATACCGAAATGTATGCCGTCGCGCCGCATCCCTGGAAACGCACGGGACCCGGCTCGGCCTTGGACGGCCAGCCGAAGTACGATCTCCACCAGTTCGATCCGGCCTACTTCGATCGACTTCGCCAACGGGTGCGCGCGGCCCAAGCCCTCGGCATCTACGTGGGGATCATGCTGTTCGAGGGCTGGGGCCTGCAGCATCTGCCCGAAGCCTGGAAATCGCACCCGTTTCATCCCTCGAACAACATCCAGGGCCTGGACGGGGACGCCGGAGGGGACGGCCGCGGACTGGTGACGCATACCCTGAAACTGCCCGCTGTCACCCGTTTGCAAGAGTCCTACGTCCGCCACGTGATCGACACCGTCAACGACCTGGACAACGTGCTGTACGAAATCATCAACGAAAGCGGTGCGTACTCGATCGAGTGGCAGTACCATCTGATCCGGTTCATCAAAGCGTACCAGCAGGACAAGCCACAGCAGCATCTGGTAGGCATGACGTTTCCCTATTCACGGGACGCGAAACAGCGCGGTACGAACGCTCAACTGTTTGCCAGCCCGGCCGATTGGATTTCGCCCAATCCCGATGCGCCCGGGAAGTACGATTACCGCACCAATCCGCCACCGGCCGACGGTTCCAAGGTGATCGTCTCCGACACGGATCACCTGTGGGGCATCGGCGGCAATCCCGATTGGGTCTGGAAGACGTTTGTGCGCGGCCATCATCCAATCTTCATGGACCCGTATGATAATCGCGTGCTGGGCAAGTCACCGCCGGAGTCCTGGAATCCCGTCCGCGACAGTATGGGCCACACGTTGCGGTTGGCCGAGCGTTTGGACTTGGCCCCCTTGACGCCCCGCGAGGATCTTGCATCGACCGGGTACTGTCTGACCGATCCGGGCCGCCAGTACGTCGTCTACCTGCCCGAAGGCGGCCGGGTCGAAGTCGATCTTTCAGCCGCCACCGAACCGCTGGCGGTCGTGTGGATTGCCCCGGTTGCCGGCGCCAGCACAGCGGGCAAACCGGTCGCCGGCGGTGCGAAACGCACTCTGCAGGCACCGTTCAGCGGTCCAGCCGTGCTACTGTTGCTCGGCAAGCAGGAGCCTTAGCACCGTTGAAAAAACACCAAACCGGCACACTGCCATCCACCGGCTCCCCTGAGCGGCATGGCGCTAGCCACCGGCCCTTCGCCAGCGGCATGGCGCTAGCCACCGGCCCTTCGCCAGCGGCATGGCGCCATCCACCGGTTCCCAAACAACCGAAATACCGGCGGCTAGCGCCTTGTCGCTCACATGAAAACACGACCGTTACTACCTTTTTCGAGTATTGTTGAGAAACTTGTTCACTTAAGAAAGCGAGAGATTCATGCCAAGAACCAAGCTGTATGGAATCGCGGTTTTGATGGGGCTGATGTTGGTCGCCAAGATCGGATTCGCTGCGGAGCGTTCCCTGCGGTTGTCCGGCAGCGCCGAAAACCAGTTGGTCCGGGCGAAGATGTCCGGGAACCTGGATTCGTTCAACAAAGGGCTGCGCGGCGCTCCGGATCATCTGGTGTACGATCCACAGCAGGGTGACTTTGTACACGCCAGCCCATGGCACGAATACGGAGTCGGCTTCCGCCAGGATCTGGGCGTGGTGTCTCAGCAGCGGCCGGCTTGGTGGATGGCCGAGTGGACCGAAGCGATCGAGGCGAATTGGATTTCGCTGACCGGCGTCTACCCCAACCAGCCGCAACCTCAAACAGCTTGGAAAATCGAGATCCGCCGCAACGGCCAATGGACCACTCATGCCGCGGGCGTGGGCGGTTGGTACGATCGCGGTCGTTATACCTGGGGTGGCCCCGATGTGGAGCCGATCACGCTGGAAGCAATCCGAGTCGGTGTGTTCAGCAAGGATGATTCCACGCCGATCAGAAGCATCCATTTCCGTGGCGAACCGGGCAGGTCGTGGATCGTGGCTCGATTGTCGCACGACGACGTGGTGACGCCGGCGCCGTTCCAGGCTCGGATCACGCCGTTGACTGCGCCCGTGATGGTCGGCCAGCCGGTCGCGCTGGACGGCAGCGGCTCGACGATCGCCACCGGGCAGTTCACTTGGGATTTTGGCGATGGTTCGACGGCGGAAGGACAGCAGGTTCAGCACCGCTTCCAGCAACCGGGAATCCGCAAAGTCAGCTTGACCGTAACCGATGGCAAGCACCGTGACACCGGCATGGCGATCGTGCGAGTTCACACGCCCGAGACGGTGCACGTGCCTCAGGTCCACTTGGATACGGACCAGAAGAACGAGCAGGATGACCAGCATTACTTCGGCTACGCGTTGTTCAGCGAGTTGGACGTGCTGGGCGTCAACAGCGTGCATCACGGCGGCGGTCAAGAGTTGATCAACTATCGCGAAATTTTGCACGTGCTGGATCTGGCGAAGCGCAGCGGCTTGCCCGAACATCGCGCACCCTTCATCTTCCGCGGCGCCGACATCCGTCTGTCGCCGCCGGCCAGCGGGAACTGGTACGACACTCAGCCCGAAATTTCCGACGCCAGCAAGGCCATTCTGGCTGCGGCCCGCGGTGCATCCCCGACTAACCCCGTCTGGGTCGTGCCCGTCGGTCCGGGCACCAACGTCGCTTCGGCCATACTTCAAGCCCGCGAGGAAGGGTTGGAGTTGAAGGACCGTCTGCGCGTGATGTGGCTGGGCGGCTCGAACAACGCGATCATCCGGGAATTCAACGGCAACAACGATCCGTGGTCCCTGGTCGTCATCGCCCGTAGCGGCCTGGACACGTGGATCATCCCGGCGCCGGTCGGCGGGCGCGTGGCGATGGACAAGCGGACCGAAGGCCACTTGTACGCCGACAACCCGCTGGGTCGGTACCTGAAACAGATCATGCCCGAGCGGAACAAGGCCCTGTACGACGCATCGGCATTGTCGGCCATCATCAGCATGAGGCTCGATCTTGGTTGGATCAAAGAAGTGGAGCACGTCACCGTCGGCGGCCCCGATCAAGACTATGCCTGGACTCGCAGCGACGATCCCGGCACCGTGCGAGTGATCCGCGAAATCGACCAACGGGCGATGCAACGAGATCTGTTCGGCAGCATGCAAGGCAACCCCACGCGGCTGATCGGCGTGCCAACGGCCGCAGACTGAGCCCGTCTGCAACAGCCATTGCTCACCGCTTTACCGTTTGGTCTTTCGACGTAGACGCAAACGCCGCACGACGAGCAGCTATTGAAAGCAATATCGCGGGCATTTTGGCGGCGCGGGGCGAGTTGAACGGGCCCTTGCGGATTCAGCGGGAGGAATCGCTGCCGGTGTATGAGCGGCTGGGAGCCACCCGCGAACTGTTAGTAGGACGGGCGGACATCGCAATCCGACTGCTTCAACGACGCGCACCGGGCGACCGCGACGAGGCGGCAAAACTGCTGAACATGGCTTTGGAAGCTAGCGAGGAAAACCAGGCGTATCTCCTCGCTCACCCTTCGGGTTGCGATGCACGGCGTTTCGGGTAAGATGAATGCAATCAATCGTTACCAAACGACTTACGGGAAAGGTGTCGCTTCCATGCCAACGGTCCTCCGAAAATGTGCCTTGCCCTGTTGGATCACCATGACCATATGTTCGCTGTTGCTGCCATCGGTTGGTCTGGGGACCGACGATTCGAAGCAACTGTACGTGGTTCCGACTGGCGACGACGCTTGGTCGGGCACGATGGCCGAACCCAATGCAGGTCGGACGGACGGTCCCTTTGCCACGCTGCAACGAGCGCAGCAGGAAGTTCGGCGGCGGAATGCAGACGGCCCTTCGGCGGCAGTCACGGTCTTGTTGCGAGCTGGCGTTTATCGGCAGCACGAGCCGCTGGTATTCACGCCCGAGGATTCGGGGTCCGAGGCCTTTCCGGTGACCTATGCAGCTTATCCCGGCCAGCGCCCGGTCATCAGCGGTGGCGTACCGATCACCGGTTGGAAGCAGGACGGGCACCTCTGGTACGCCTCGGTGCCAAAGACCGTCGAGGGCAAACCCTGGCGGTTCAACCAATTGTTTGTCGACGGGCAACGACGCACGCGGGCTCGGACCCCGAACCGCGGCCAGTTCTTTCGCACCGACGGACCCACCGCCGCTGGCATGAATCGCAGCTTCTACTTCCACGAAGGTGATATCCGGCAGTGGGATCGTCTGCAGGACGCCATCGTCGTGGTCTATCACTCGTGGGAGACATCGATCCATCATATCCGTTCGGTGGACTTGGAATCCAACAGCGTCCAACTCCGCGAACCGGCTCCCTGGCCCATGGGCCGTTGGCAGCGGCAGCAGCGTTACTTTGTCGAGAACGTATTCGAGGCGCTGGACGAACCGGGCGAGTGGTATTGGAACTCGTCGACCGGCCGGTTGACCTACTGGCCGATGCCGGGAGAGACGTTGGGCCAGGTCGAAATCGTCGCGCCGCTGATCACCTCGACGCTGCTGGAAATCGTCGGCGACCCGGCGAATGACCGTTACGTCCAGCACCTCCATTTTCGCGGCATCGCCTTTCAACATGCGAACGCCAACCTGCAGCGACTGCGCAATCCGGGCCAAGCCGAAATCTACCAGCCGGGCCTGATCCAGGCTCATGGTCTGCGCCATGCCAGCTTTGTGGATTGCCAGATCGCGCACATCGGCGCTCACGGAATCTGGTTGGGCGCCGGATGCACGCACAATCGGATCCAACGTTGCCATTTTCGCGATTTGGGTGGTGGCGGGGTCTACCTGGGCGGCGGCTGGGGCGTTCACGACCACTTGCCGACGGGGCACAACGTCGTGGACAACAACCTGATCCACGACGGCTCGCACATGTTCCGCGGTGCTCACGGCGTCTGGATCGGGAAGAGTTCGCATAACCGAGTGACTCATAACGAGATCTCCAACTTCGATTACTCGGGGATTTCCTGCGGCTGGTCGTGGGGATTTCAGCCCAGCAGTGCGAACCATAATCAACTGGACTTCAACTACATCCACCACCTGGGCAACGGAGACGGCTTGAGCGACATGGGCGCCATCTACACCTTGGGCATTTCGCCGGGCACCACCATCCGCAACAACCACATCCACGATGTCTACAGCTACGCCCATGTCTCGCACGGTTCGGGGATCTATCCTGACGAGGGCAGTACCGGCATCCTGATCGAAAACAACGTCGTGTACCGGGTGCGCAACAGCCCGCTGTTCATGCACTACGGCAAGGAATGCGTGGCTCGCAACAACGTTTTCGCCTTGGGAGACGCCGGCCAATTGCGTCGCTCGCGCGAGGACCTGCGATGCCACTACATCGCCGAAGGCAACATCGTGTACGGCGGAGACAATCCCCGGATGCTGGACGGCCCCTGGAAGAACGGCGACTGGCAACTGGGACGCAACGTCTACTGGTCGCGCGACGGCAACCCTTTGTTTGCCGGGATGGACTTCGAGGCTTGGCAGGTCCACGGCAAGGACGAGGGCTCGGTGGTCGCCGACCCGCGTTTTGTCGATCCGGACAGTGGCGATTTCCGCTTGCATCCGGATTCGCCCGCGTTGGAAATGGGCTTCCAACCGATCGATATCGACCGCGCCGGATTGTACGGAGACCCCGAGTGGGTGGAACTGCCCGGCCGTTATCCCAACCGGATTCGCAACGAGGTCCCGCCGCCCGTCGACGTTCCCTTGGTAATTCACTTCGATTTCGAAGCCGATCGGCTGGACGCCGAGCCGTTGGAGGGCCGGATCGTTCGGGGGGAACAGGGCGCGTCCTTGCGAGTTTCGGATGACACCTCAGCCGGTGGTACCCGCAGTCTGAAGTTCACCGACGCGCCGGATCAGCGGTACACGTGGACGCCGCATATCTACTACCAACGCACGTACGAGGAAGGCGAGGTGACCCTGGCCTGGGATATGCTGAACAGCAGCGATGCGCCCGCCAGTTTCTTTATCGAGGTGCGTCAGATGGATGCGGGATCGCCCTATCTGGTCGGCCCGACCGTGTCCGTGGCGCCCGACGGTACGGTCTCGGCCAGCGGCCGCTCGATCGGTACGATCCCCTTGGGCCAATGGGTCCGCGTGTCGATCGACATGCGATTGGGCGACGATGCGTCGGGCGAGTATCGGCTGACGCTGCACGTCCCCGACGAAGATCCGATCGTACGAAATCTGCCGTACCGCAGCGATGCCTTTCGCCGGATCGATTGGTTGGGTATCTCCAGCACCAGTCAGTCCGCTACGGTCTTCTACATCGACAACCTGAAAATGGGCACCGCACAGGAACTGGCCCAGCCGCCTCGTCGCCGCCCACCCGCTCCGTCCACCGCGCTGCGCAGTCCTCCTGAACCCGGCAGCGATCCGACACTGGTCGCGCATTGGACCTTCGAGGACGCGGGCTATCTTGTCGAGGACCGTTCGGGCTACGGCAACGATGGCGACAACTGGGCTCGATTGGCCGTCGGCCCGTTCGGCACGGCCCTGCTGTGCGATACGATCCACACGCACATGGCGGTCGAGGACCATGAGAGCCTGCACTTCGGAAATGGTGATTTCACGATCGCACTCTGGCTCTGCCCGACCATGTTGGCGATCCATCACAGCGATGCCCGCCGCCGCTTCCTGTCCAAGAACGACCACCCGCGCACCTGGTTGGTCATGGACATCACACCGGCCGGTCGTATCAGCCTGGAGATGGCCGACCAGGATCGCGTCAGTTGCGTGCGTCGCACCGAGGCCGGCATCCCGGAAAACGAGTGGAACCATCTGGCGGCCGTCGTGGATCGGACCAACGGTCAGATCCGCTTCTATCTGAACGGCCAATTGGACAGCAAACATGATATCCCGTCCGCTTTTCGCGGTCCGCTGAACGTTCCCGCCGACCTGACCATCGGGTCTACCTGGCATCCCTTCGTCGGCCTGCTAGACCAGGTCCGCATCTTCCGACGTTGCTTGGACGAATCCGAGATCAAGGACTTTTTCCAAAGCGAGCGGGATCGACGCAGCAGTGCCACGCATCAGGTCGTCCCGTAGCCGATCGTCGCCGCCCCGTCGACGGGCTGCCGAGAATCGAGACTTCGCGTCCCTCATCCCAACACATCAGAAGGAGTTTTGACGGCCAGCCCCGGCTGGTTCATCCCATGCAGATAGATCATCGTCGTCCGCACGTCCTTGTGCCCCAGCCGTTCCTGAACCGTCCGAATATCCGCCGTTCCTGCCTTCACCATGCGAAAACCATGAAAAAACAAGGGTCGTCCAAGGTGTTTTGGTGACGACGAACTTTGAGTCCAGTGTCGAGGCTGAAAAAGCGAAAAACCCCAGGGAGTTTGGGGGACTGGTCCCCCAATCAAGGAAATAACGGTCGCGGAGCGACTCCGCAGATTCCAGGCGGGTACTACGGCCGCTGCTGACAGTGATGAGAAATGCGGGCCAAAACGATTCCCGACCCCTTCCGCCCGAATCTCGTAGCGACCCATGGCTGCCTCGGGGATTGCATCCGTTTGGCGGCGATGCGACCATGTTCGTCTGGTTTGCTGAACGGAAGAGATTCGGGGTTCTTCGCACGGAACTGGTGTACTGCAATGCCTTGGCCTTTACCTTCCGACTTTCACAGGGTGGTCCAACATCCGCAGATCGCGTTCCGTGATCCGCACCTGCAAGGCTGCCGGATCGAACGCGACGCGCTGAATCAACCACGGGTTTGGTCGGGAGCGTTTGCGGTTGTGTACAAAGCGATGGACTGCGAGGGGCGTTATTGGGCTCTACGGGCTTTCACTTCCGAATCCCCGGAACGCCGCGAGCACTACGAGCTGATCGGTTCGCATCTGAAGCGTCGGGCGCCGTCGTGTCTGGTGGATTTCGAGTATCGGGATGCCGCCATCCGTTCTGCGGGCGACGGGAAATGGTACCCGCTGGTCGTGATGGATTGGGTCGACGGCATGACGTTGTGGACTTGGGTACAGAGCAAGTGCCGCAAAGGCCGAGGGGTTTCGCTGGCCAAGGCTGCTCGACATTGGTGGAAACTGACAAAGGAGCTGCAAGCCGCCGAGATCGCTCACGGCGACCTGCAACATGCGAATGTCTTGATAACGCCGGCCGGGCGATTGAAGCTGGTGGATTACGACGGCATGTGCGTGCCATCGCTGGCCGGGCGGCGGAACTTGGAGATCGGCGTCCGAGCGTATCAGCATCCGCAACGGAACGAATCGACGTTGCTGACGACCAGTCTGGACAACTTTTCCGCGTTGGTCATCTACGTCGCGTTGCGGGCCTTGGCGGCCGATCCTTCGTTGTGGGCTCGATACGTTCAGCAGCCGAACTACGACAAGCTGCTGTTCCGCGCCGAGGATTTCGTGGACCGGGAACAATCGTCCCTTTATCGCGACCTGATGAACTCGCCGGAACCCGCCGTCCGGACGCTGGCCGCCAAGCTGTTCTGCTTCGCCCGCGAGAGTTTGGAACGCACGCCGCCGTTGAACGAACTGGTGGGCGAACCGTTGCGTCGCAAGGCGCCGGTACGGGCCGCTACGGACGAACGGCCTTGGGACGCTCAGGAGCCGTCGGTCATGCCGCGTGAGAAGCCAGCGGCACGGGTCGTCTTGAAAGTGATCGCCGGGCCGCTGCAGGGTCGATCCTTCTGTGCCCAACAGCACAACACCATGCTGGTCGGGCGCGGGACGGACTGTCATGTTCGAATCGTAGGCGACCGCCGAATTTCGCGGCACCATTTCCTGTTGGAACTGGTACCGCCTCACGCACGGCTTCGGGACTTGGACAGCCAGAACGGGACCTATGTCAACGGCGTGAAGTACGGTGGACGATCCAGCGACGTCCCGAACCGGGCGAGCGATGGGCAGACGCCGGTCGAAATCGATCTGCGGCACGGCGATCAGATCACCGCCGGGCAAACGGTTCTGCTGCTGCACGTACAGGGAGTCCCGAGTGGGGCTTGCCCCACCAAACCGGAGGCCCCGGACGTGCAAAATCCGCCGGAACGGGCTGAGAGTTCGCGGGTCTTGGATCAACTGAAGATCCTTGCTCCGGTGGGAAAAGGCGCATGGGGAACCGTCTACCAAGCTCAGTTCCGCAAGACTCAACAAACCGTGGCCCTGAAGATCGTCAACCCGGCGGTCGAGATCGGTCAGGCAGCACGTCGCAACGTCCAGCAATCGATAGCCCCGCTCCTGACGCTACGGCATCCGAATCTGGTCTCGTTGCTGGAAGCCGGAGAAGCAGGCCAGGCATTCTACTTCGTCCAAGACTACTGCGATGGCGGCAACTTGAAGCAGTGGATCACCGATCAGGGAGGCCGAATGACCTTCGACGCCGCGCGCGATTGGATGCTCCAGTGCCTGGACGCACTGGACTACATCCATCGTCAGCAGATGGTCCACGGGAACATCAAGCCGGAGAACATCCTGTTGCACGTCCAGCCAGGCCAGCAGATCGCAAAGTTAGCAGATTGCGGGCTCGCTCGGATCCTGGATCAAGCCGGTTGCCTGGGAATGACCGCGACCGCACGGGCCTCGGACGATTATCACTTCCTGCCTCGCGAGCGAGTGATCGATTTCCGCGACGTGCGGCCGCAGAGCGATCTCTGGAGCCTGGCAGCCGTGTTCTATTACATGCTGACCGGCCAATTCCCCCGCGATCGGCTTGGCCAAGAACCGCTCTCGGGCATCCTGGATTCCGACCCGATCCCGATCCGCAAACGTGACCCTCGCATTCCCGACCCCGTCGCCCGCGTCATGGACCGCGCCCTGAGCGCCCATCCCGGCAAGCGGTTCCAGCATGCCGCATTGATGAAGGATCTTCTGCGGCAGACAAGTTGATAAGCACCCGGCCAGAAGCTTCTTCCCATTTGGAGGTAGCCTTGCACGGGGACGCAACGGGGTCGGGAGTTGTTTTCGGTCAACGACCTACCAAATGGGAAGCGGGTCACCCGAAAACGACTCCCGCCCCCTTTCGCTCGATTCCACCAAGAAGTTTCTGGCCGGGTGCTTGCGAACCGCAGCAGCTCGGCTACCGCAATCTGCGTCCGCGAAACGTAGCCGAATCCCCGAGAATTCGGGACGTTGGCGAGCGTGGCGTCTTAGTCACGAGCGCCCGAATTCTCGGGAACTCGGCTACTTTCGGCAGCGATGCGCAACTTCAAAGATCCCGGTCGGACCGGTAGAATCCCGGTTCGGGTCGATGCTCCGCCAGCTTGTCGCGGGCCGCCGCGAAATCCTCGAACGACTGGAACTCTCTCGTAAAGAACCTGTCACCGTCTCTTCCTCGAAGAATGGCCGCAGAGAATCGGGAAGTGAAATCGGAAAAGTCATGGCCGTTGTCATGTCCTTGATGACCGCAGTTCGGAAAAAGTCGGAAAAAGCCGGTCGATCAGTTCAGTGGTCATTGGTCAGTGGTCAGTGGTCAGTGGTCACTGTTCTCTGTGCTCTCTGTGTTCTCTGTGGCACACGCCGAGACCTTGATCGGTCCCTGTCGTATGGCTTCCATCAAGGTGTCTCGGTCCATTACGTGCTCCTATTCTGGATCGCAAAGGGCATTTGCTGACAGATCTCGCAGACCTGTTCCGCATTGTATCCCGTTCGCGCCGCCGCCGCAAACGGAATGAATTTCGTTCTACGATTCCGACCGATCTACTCCATCCCCACCACGGCGGGTATAATCGACCGCATGGAACAACAAGATTTGGGTTACAAGCGGGTGTTCGCCCATCCCGAAATGCCGGAAGGTTTGCTGCTTGTGTCCGTGAGAACGTCGAAGCGGACGGTACTCGTCTGAGACGACAGCGCACCTGCTAATTGCCTAACACGTTGCCTTTCTCGGTTTACGTCATTCCGCCCACCCCATGCTAACGGGCTAAACCGTTTTCGAGTTCCTGGGGGTGCGTATTGCGGATTTACGGAGGAAATGCCAATGTCGAAACCTTACGACGCCACGATCAAGGACCTGGCCGCTGTGGGCCCGGCGGATTTTGTTTCCTGGTTCGATGGGCCTACGACGCAAGCGGTGACGTTGTTGAATGTGGATCTGTCCACGGTCACGACCGCCGCGGATGTGGTGTTCGCGATCGGCGATCCGATGACCGAGATCCTGCACCTGGACGCGCAGGCTGGGCCATCGGCCACCAAGCACCGGGATGTGCTGGCGTATAATGCGCTGCTGCACCGTCAGTATGGGGTGCCGGTGCATAGTTGCGTGCTGTTGCTTCGTTCGCAAGCCGAACACCCCAACATGACGGGGCGCGTGCAGTATGCCGCCCGCCCGGAGCGTGGTAAAATGGAATTCGGATTCGAGGTCATCCGACTATGGGAAATCCCCGCCGAACAGTTGCTTCGCAGTTCGCTGGCAACGGCGCCGTTGGCCGTGCTGGGCAAGTTGCCAGAAGCCCTTGGTTTGAAGGACGGCTTGGCAGCGGTGGTCCGGCAGTTGGCAGAGCGGCTCGAGAGCGAGGCAACCGGGGATCAGGCGGATCGGCTGCTGGTGGCGGCGTACGTTTTGACGGGACTGCGGCTAAGAGCCGCGGATGAAGTAAGACTGCTTTTTCAAGGAGCATCGATAGCCATGCGAGAATCAGTGACTTTTCAGGCGATTTTGGAAGAAGGACGCGTCGAAGAATTGCACCGCGTGATCCTGCGGCAGGGTCGACGGCGGTTTGGAGAAGCGGACGAGGCGACTCGGCAGCAGATCGAGGCGATGCGCGATATCGAGCGGCTCGAAGATCTGACTGAGCGGTTGCTGATTGCGTCGAGCTGGGATGAATTGATGGCGTGACGCTGGAGCTGCAACCTGAGATCCTTGCGAAAGGACAATGCCGATGCCGGTGACGTTCTCTGACGAGTTACTTGCCGAGGCCGGTCTTTCGGAGCGGGAAGCCAAGCTGGAGATTGCTTGCCGTCTGTACGATGCCGGCAAGCTGACGATGCCACAAGCGACTCGCTGAGCGGGAATCGCTCGCGTCGAGTTCGAGGCGGCTCTCTTGGAACGCCAACTACCTCTGGTGCGCATCGATGAACGTTACTGGCAGCAAGAACTCCACAGCCTGGAACGCCTGCGATCGTAGCCATGCCGGTTGGCGTCAGTGATACATCACTGCTGTCCGGCATCGACAACCCCGAGATCGGAAACTTACAGGAAGCAAGAACCATGTTGGCAGAACAAGTCAAGGACTGGAAGAGACAGTGGCAGGACGAAGCCCGGAAAGAGGGGGAGAAAGAAGGCTGGAAGGCGGGAGAGAAGAAGGGGCAGAAAAAGGGCGAGTCCACCATTTTGATCAAGCAACTGACCCATAAGTTCGGTACGATCGATGCGCGAACCCGACGCCGGATTGCAGACGCCAGCAGCAAACAACTTCTCAACTGGGCGGAACGGGTCTTGACCGCGGACAGGATTGAGGATGTCTTCGGTTGAGACCGTTGGCGGAAAGGACGGTTCCTATGGCATTGATGATCCCCGACTCCGTGTTGGAACAAGCGGGTCTATCTGAGGACGAGGCTCGAGTTGAGATCGCTTGCCGCTTGTTCGAACTGCACCGCCTCAGTTTATGGCAAGCGGCCCAGTATGCCCGTCTGACCCGGGTCGAGATGGAAGCACAGCTTCTTCAACGTAGAATCCCCTTGTACGAAGTGACCGAAGAGCAGCTATCGGCCGAACTCCGCGCGATGGATCGATTGGGAATCCCCGGATGATCGTCGTCAGCGACACGTCGCCGATCCGCGCACTATCGTTCATCGAGCAGCTATCGATCCTCGAGAAGCTTTTCGGAGCCGTGGTCATTCCTCCCGCCGTGGTCGACGAGCTAGCTCACCCGGCACGACTGGCGATTGATGACTCTCCCGTCATGCTAGCCCAGTTCCCACTCAGCGAAGTGCGCGCACCCGTCGATGCGTCTCGCGTCGACCAGTTGGCACAGATTCTTGATCGCGGCGAGTCGGAAGCAATCGTGCTGGCGGAGGAACTCCGATGTTCCGCGATTCTGGTGGACGAAGCAGCCGGACGGCGAATCGCGCTTCGCAAGGGCCTAGTACCGCTAGGCAGCGCCGGCATGCTACAGCGCCAAAAAAAGGTGGGCTTTCTTCGCGAAGTCCGGCCCCTCTTGGATCGTCTGAATGATGATCTCGGATTCTTCATCGGTCATACGCCTCACCGTCAGATTCTCGAGCTTGCCGGTGAGTAGCATGAACTACACTACTCATCTGACGACTTCACCAGACTTAGTGCCACGCGAAACCCTAGCCGGTCATTTCGGTACGAGGGTGGCGGACCGGAACGGAATGCGGATCGGCAGTACAATGCCGGGTAGAACCAGGCACCACCGCGTGCCACGCGATTTGAGCCTACTGCCGGGCCCTGCGGATCGTTCAACGGTGAGTTTGCGTAATAAGCAGGATGCCGCCAGTCGGCACACCACTCCCAAACGTTGCCATGCATGTCGTATAGGCCCCAAGCATTCGATAACTTTCCCCCTATTGGATGCGTCCTACCGTCAGAATTGTCTGCGAACCATGCCTGGTTTTGCAATTCCACCTCACTATCTGTCCCGTGCCAACGCGTCGTTGTTCCCGCTCGGCAAGTGTACTCCCACTGAGCTTCGGTCGGCAACCCGTACGTTCCGCCTTCCTTCTCCGACAACCACTCACAAAAGGCGGTCACATCATTCCAACTCACGTTTACGACCGGATGACTGTCTGTTTGCTCAAACCCCAAATTTCCGTTCCATAAGAAACGTGGACCTTGTTTCCACTGGCCATCCACATAGCCAAAACCGCCTCTCTCATCCCGCTCAGCTTCCGTCTGGTATCCGCTATCTTGAACGAATTGACGAAATTGGCCGCGCGTCACCTCGTACACGAGCGGCCGTGTCGATGCACCAAGGGTTCAATAAGTCCATTCCTCCAGGTCGAGCAGGAGTTCCGAGCAACTAAGATTCCCGTCGGTGGTCGAGTCTCCGAGTGCAAGTCGAGGTGCAACCAAACGTAGACCGATTCAAGATGTCGCGGACGAATGTGCCGCGAACTCCAGAACCCCGACTTCCGGCCAGTCTACCGCGTCGATGCCTTGGCCGGAACAGTTACTGGGCTAGCCGAGGCCGGTCTTTCGGAGCGGGAACGGATTTTGACCGCGACAGGATTGAGGATGACTTCGGCTGAGGCTGACTCGAAAGGTTACCGTAAATGACAAGAAATTCCTGGCCGGGTGCTTAAGTTCTGTCAGAAAGGGGTCAGCCCCCTTTTTCGACAGAGCCTAAGGTTCGGTCTGCCGGATGAAGAAGATGCGATCGATCATCACGCTATCGATCTGGCCGGGGCGCTCCGGCGGGGCCACCCACAAATACAGCTTGCCTCGCAAATCGTGAACGCCCAAGTCGAATACCTGATATCGATCTGAGCCGGTCGGATCGACGTCCACTCGACGATGCGCGATGCTTTGGCCGTCGCGGCTGTCGTAGATGCCCATGGTCATGGCCACCCCGTTTTCGGCGGAACCTTCGTAACGGGCGACGACATAGCAATGCCAAGGGTTGCCGATGCGAAGGTCTTCGGAAAACCGCACTTGAGCCGCCCACTCGCGATGATCGCCCGGCATCCGGACCGCATACCCGTCGGCAGCCTGCGGATCCTGGACCACCGACGCCCATTCGCCGGGGCGGGCGAGGTGGATTTGATGGGCCGGAACGTCGAACCATTGGTCCGAGTCCAGGTCGCGGCAGAGTTCAGGGGGTGGTCCCGGCGGTCGAAAGCGGCTGCGCAAATTGGCTTCGTAGTCCTGGAATGTACCGTGTTCGCGATGTTGTCGCACGTCGAATTCATTGGCCAGCCGAATGAACTCTTCACATGCCGCCACGGGATCCTCAGGGCCAGCGAACGGCAGTCGACCGATACGCGCGATTCGTTGCAGAGCGTCGTAGCGGTTCAGCCACACGTGGTCGAGGGGCAGCCGTTCGCGACGCACGCGTTCGGCAAGCTTCGGGGTATCGGCAACCGCTGCGGCCGCGCGTTCAAAGCAGGCCGTCGCCGCGTTCAGATCCTTTAAGGTCAGCCACGCCGAGGTGTCCTCCATGAAGCACCGCAGATAGACATCCGAACGTTCGGCCGTATCGTGGATGATCTGTAAGTATTCCATCAAATGCGGCGCCGCCGGGCCGTAGTAGCCCTCCAGAAACTCGCGGATCAGCCGATCTTCGTCCTGTTCGGGGTCCCACATCAGTTGAGCAATCAACCAGGCTCGCAGCCGAACAAAATCTCCTACGGACGAATGGGCATCGCCCTGTTCGAACAACCCGACCACGCGATGATCGACGAAGAAACGGATGTTCGGCCCCAGGACTCTCAAGTTGGGATGCGGCAGAATGTAGCTGCTAAAGTTGGTGACGTAATCCCATACGAACAGACGGTCGGCGATCTTGCTCCAACCCCGGATATCGTGGCGAAAGGCTTCGTTCTGCGGTCCGTCCGCCAACGGTTGAGCGAACGAGCACTCGATCGAACACAGCCGGATCACCACGTTGTGCCGCGGTCGAGCGTGCTTGGGTGGCTGCCGCGTGTACTGATAGGCCAGCGTTTCGACCAGCACGTCGGGAAATTCTTGCTCGATCCGTTCTGCCACGGCGTTGACAAAGCGCAGCAGCAGTCCGGCCGGGGACTCCTCCGCTTGTTCCACGCGGCGGCAGTTCTCGCATTCGCAGCGACCGTACCAATCGTTTTGGCTGATCGAGACGAACCGGGCACCGGGCTGCTTGCGCAAGCGTGCGATGGCGTTGGCGGTCAGTTCGCGCCGCATGGCCTCGTTGGTCAGGCACAATTGGGCGAGGTGGTGAGTGCGTCGCCCGTCGATCTCGCTGTACCACTCCGGGTGTTGGTCGAAGTATTTTTCCGGTGGCAACAAGGGATAGAAGGTGTGCACGAAACCGCAGAACGACCGGTTCCCGCCATATTCGGCGGGGATGCGGTGATGGTGCCCGTTCAGCTTCCGACGCGCGGCGAACAGGGGATCGAAGGCATCCCGGTAGAAGGCGGCCCGCGAATGCAAACGAGGCTCGTGCACCCGATCCAGAGGCTCGATTCGCAAAGTGGGTCTTTTCGGAATGTAGCTTTCCGTCGACGTCCACCAGCGGCACCCTACCACGTCCTCCAAGAACGTGTACACCGCGTACAAGTCGCCTCGGGTCGCGTGACCCGCCAGCACCAGATGCGGCCCGCATGTCCTGATGACGATGCCGTCATAACCGATCTGCTGAAGGTTCAGATCGGGGGCGATCTGTTTCAGGCGAGCTGCATTGCCGACGATGATCAGCTTCTGCTGGTCGCCGCTCTGATTCTCGCGACGGATCGGCAAGGTGGCGCCGGTGACCAGCGCCAGATGCTCCTGCAGTTCGGCTGCGGCCGTCCGCTGAACCGGTGTCGGGTCATCCGGCAGGCAGATGACATATTCGCTCTGGCCCTGCTTGACCAACACCAGCGATTTGTCGTCGTCGGCCGCGGTCGCCACGGTGATCCACAGCATCAGCACAGCACCCGAGCAAATTCCGGTTGCATACGAGCTTTTCATGATGGTTCCTCCGGCTGCTTTAGATCGGTTCGATTCCAAAGTGAACGCCCTACGTCCGATCTTCCGTTTGGTGGCTAGTGCGTTGTCCAGGCGAGATCTTGGGGTCGCGATGAGTGAGCGGCACGCGTTAGCCGCCGGTGGCGTGCAGAACCGGCGGCTAGCGCCCTGCCGCTCACAATCCGCATTCTTCTCACGTCTTCCCATGTCGATCCATTACGGTCGCGTACCCGCGTAGTACTCGGCAAGGCTCTTCATCAAAATCGCCCCGGCATCCAGACTCATCTGCTTCGAGGTCCAATCGCCCGAACCTTCACACAGGATGGTGGAGACGCCGAATTGCAGGAACGGTCCGTTGTTCCAATGCGAACCGTTGCCGGGCTTGGCGCGAATCGCCAGTGGCTTGACCAGCTTTTCGGGGTCGTTCTTCAGCATAATGTCTTTCAACTCTTCCCACGGCCCGAGGATCGAGCCCATCTCGGGACCCGGCAGCAGGATCGGCTCGACCGGTCCGCCCCAGGTATGCATGCTCCAGACGGTGGCCGGTGGCGCGTCGGAGGCCATCAACTGCTCCAGATCACGCTGCACGATGTACGCCTCATGAGCCTGACGCTCGGGGTCGGCCCCGTCGGGAAAGTACGAACGGTTCATATCGACGCCTTGCCCGTTGACGCGGTACCAGCCGTTGGACGGCCCGTCGGGACTGGTCATCAAGACAAAGTGACAGACGCTGCGCCGGCGGAAATCGGCGCCCGCATCGCTCAGCAGCCAATCGATCATGCCAGCCATGCGCCATTGAGCATTGTGTTCCCCCGGATGCTGGTTGCCGATCCAGTGACCCCAACGGACCTCCGGCGCGTGGGGGCTGTCCGGATCGGTGATTTCCAAACGCAGCAGTTTTCGCTTGCCCAACGAATGCCCCAGCATATGAAGCGTTGCATGAGGATGCTTGGCCCATTCGTTCTTCAGTTCCACCATCTCTTCATAAGACATGGGCACCTGAGCCCCGAAGAAAACGACGTCTTCGGTGAACTCGGGGAAGAACAACGAATCGCCTCGCCGACCCGGATCATCGGGCTGACGCCAGCGGATCGGCTGCCAATTTCTTGCGTCGTAGGACCACGTCGCCGAATTGTGATTGAAGCGATACGCATCCCCACCGGTAAACTCCACGTCCAAGCGCAGCGTATTCCCTCGGGCATTGCGAAGGATCTGGAAGTACAACATATTGCACCAGGTGGGCTGGTTCGGTGCATGCCCCAACGAGATCTTGAAGTGATTGGGGCCCAGCCGTTCGATGGTTGCACCGTGCGACCCCAGCGGGCCGTCGAATTTGAAATCCTCGACCGACAGTTCCCTCTCAGCCGCCATTCCGACCGCACCGCTGACGGCCAGCCATGACGCCAGCAGCGTCAGCGCCCCACAAGCGGCGGTCCAAGCAATCGTCGATTTCCTCATGGTCGATCTCCTCTATTTGCAGTTTTCTGTCGGAACACCTTTCGCTCGGCACGATTATAACAACTTGTGCCAGGGCGTTGTCCAGGCGTGATCTTTCGACCAAACGCAGAACCGAGCGGGGATCTGTTGTGTAGCATGAATAGCACCGCACCAACGTCTGCGGTGGCTACGTCGACAATCACCCGGTACCGAGGCCAGCACGATGCGAGTGCACGCCACCCAATCCCCGTTCGCCTGGGAAGAACTGGAAGACAGCCCAAGCTCCAAGACGCTCAGGCAATTACTGAGCTTGCCTGGCCGAGTTGCGCCGGAATGAAACGCTGCGGAAGTTGCTTGGCCTCGCTTCGGAAGAAGCTGTGCCGCAGAAGTGGAACCTGTCGCGATTCTTGGACAACCTGGGACAAGAACCGCACTTGTCCGAACTGCATGAGATCTTTGACCGAATGATTCAGAATCTGGGTGATGTGGTTCCCGACTTGGGACGCCATACGGCTGGTGACGCCACCAACGCAATGCGGGCAAGACGTACGGGCTGACGGTTCGCGTTCCCCGGAGCATCGACTTGCGTCGCTTTCCGGCCTTGCCGCGCGTCACAGGTCGCCTCAGACGTGGATGTGTCGCCAACCGCCGTGGAGGAAACGTCCGAGGAACAGCAACGAGCGGATGGCGATTTCGCCGTTTAACGCGATCCACACGCCGATCAGTCCGTATTCGAGTTGATAACCCAGGATGTAGGCAGCGGGCAGACGGATCAGATAAGTGCTGGACCAAGTGATGATCATGGCCCAGCGGGTGTCGCCGGCGCCGCGCATTCCGGTGCGCAGGACCATGGCCAGCGCAAAGTTGGCTTGGATCAGCCCACAGATGAACAGCAGTCTGGGCACCAATTCCAAGTGCAGTGGATCGTTGCTGATCAGACGCGTGAGCGGTTCGCCACCGATGCACAAACCGATGCCGGCCAGGGACATGAAGGCCATGGCAATGACCGTACAGACGAAGATGCCCTGGGTGGCCATCCGCGGATTCCCCGCGCCCAGGTACTGGCCTGCCAGCGTGGCGGCGGCGATGCCCATGGCAAAGCCGGGCAGGAAACTGAACGCTTCCCACTGGACGGTGATGATGTGCGCGCCCATCAGGCCTTCCCGGGCGATGCCGTCGATGGCTTGAGCGCGTGCGATCAGTCCCACGATCCCGATGACCAACAGATTGCCGATCCACATCCCCATGCCTTCGACAAAGCTGGGAACGCCGACACGGACGATCCGCCAAAGCAACGCGGGATAGATCGGCAGCGACCATAAGTGCAGACGCAGATCCTTGACACCACGGATCATCAGCAGCAGAATCAGCAGCGCGCCCGATGCATGGGCCAACACCGTGCCGGTGGCGATCCCGACGACACCCCACTCACCAGGCGACTGGAACGTCCAGTGCCCCAGGCTGATCGTTGCGCCGCTGAAATACCAACTGGCGCTGATGTTGACCAGGTTGACCACCACCATCACGTAGAACGGCTTGACCATCTCGCCCGCCCCATGCAGACTCATGATCCCGATAAACATGAACGAAGCGAAGGGGACCCCCAGGGCGTGCGTCCGCACATAGCGGATACAATAGTAGCGAGCTTCTTCCGACAATCCGCCGATCGTCGCCAGGACCGGAGCGACCGCGTACAAAGTTATCGCGATCAGGATGCCCCAGCCGATCGAAAAGCCAGCGGCTTGGCCGAGTCCATGCATTGCCTCGCGCGTATTGCCGCGTCCCAAGCAGCGGGCGATCAGCGCCTGGGATCCGATTCCCAGGGAGCTGACAGCGATGCCGATGAACCAACCGACGTACGAGCCGATACTGACGGCGTCCAAAGCGGGCGTCGCGATCTCGCCCAAACCGCCCGTCAACATGATGTCGACCAGCCCCACCATCGCCCCCAGCAGGTGTTCGAAGAACACGGGCGCCGCAAGGATGATGATGGCTTGTGTCAGCGTCTTTCCAGCCAGTTTTCCGGAACGGATCTGGCCGTCCAGCACGGGGGTCACCAATTCGTCCGTCGGTTCGACGACGCCCATGACCCCGTTGTCCGGTAAGCCGTTGTCTGGTGAGCCGTTTTCCCTTGAGTGATCGGATTCCGTGATGGACACCAGGGTTCCTTATCTACGTCGTGCGGGGATCCCAACGGAAAGCGGCTGTGTTCTCGTCTACGGGCTGTAATAATTGTACGTCAACTTGGCTCTCCGATAGTGGTCCTGCTGCCAGAGCCGAGGCCGGTCCGGGTTGGGATTCGGTTCGGGGTTGTGGTAGATGCGGAGCTGGTTGCCGTTGAGGACCAGAATTTCCTCACGCCAATCTCCCGAAACATCGGCCACGTACAATCGATCGGCCTGTTCGGGGAACCGGTGAAGGAATTGGCCGGTGACGGGGTCGAACAGGGCCACGTCGCCGCTGCGATGGCGTTCGGTGGCCGCCGCCAGTTGCTTGTCTTCGCCCGTCCAGTGGATGGTCCAGATCAGTTCCACTCCACGGTCGGTCCAGCCTTCGGGAGCCACCTCGGCCATGTCGTACTGGATGATCAATTGGCCTCGCGAGTCGAACACAAAGGGCCGCTGGTTCACGTTGAAGCGACTGCGGTTCCAGATCTCTTTGCCGGGACGGCTGGGATCGAAATTGCCGGCCGCAAAGTTCTGCGGCTCCCAACGACGGTATTCGGCTTCCCAGATCAATCCTTCGTGATTGTACAAGAACACTCGCTCCGGCCCGCCTTCCTCGACCGCCACGACTTGCAGTCCCGGGATGTCCTCGCGGACTTTGTAAGCCCCGATGGCATCCAGATGACCTTGCACCGGCACCTTGTACAGCAACTGGCCGGTCGGGCTGATGATGTCGCCACCCAACACGTGGTGCCGGCCATCCCCGTCCAGGTCGGCGATGCGCGCTCCGTTATGGGCGCAGGTCAGGAAATCGTCGCGGGACCACAGCGGTTGGTCTCGGCCGGCCTGCAAGTCTTCCAAGGCGTAGGCGGCCAGATAACGCCCGACGCGATATCCCTGCTTGTTGGTCGCCTGCAGCAGCAGATCGCGATCGCCCCGGCCGCGAAAATTGGCGATCACCAGATGCTCCCAACGTTCGGCGCCTTCGGGATAGGCAGGCTCCGCCGTCCACAGCGGCTTGCCCGTCCGACCGTCGACCACGTGCAACGCACGGCTGTGAGTCAGGAACAGCACTTCGGTGCGACGGTTGCCGTCGATATCTGCCGCCGTGACTCCCGGGGCGTTGTGCCCCGGCAGCCCCTCTCGCTCGGAACTGCCACCGATGCGAACGTCGATCTTCTTGCCCCAAAGTTCTCGGCCGTCATTGGCATAAGCGCCGACGTGGCCCGGCACAGTCACCAGAAAATCCATGCGTCCATCACCGGTCAGGTCGGCGGTCAGCAAACCACCTTGGGAGTCCTGCGGAGCGGGCAATGCCAATTCGATGACGAACGGATTCTCGGGGTATTGAGGCCAGTCGGAAGCCAGGGCGAGCGTCTGGATCGCCGCTACCAGCCAAACGACCATGATCATGTTGCACGTGGCTCGAAGCATCGTGTTCTCCTTGTCGCGGTAATCGTGTGAACTTATCGAAAGACTCGTCATGTCAGCCTTATCACTCACTCCCCTCATGTCGCCTCGGACTCGATCCATTTGGGCAAACTGGGGGCCTGCCAAGCACGCATTTGTTCCAAGAGATGATCGGCTCGATCGCTCTCCAATACAAGGCGTCGATGTTCGGGCTGAAGCAATCGGACATCGACGGCGTGATCCAGAAAACGCAGGAAGTGGTCGAAGTACCCGGAGACGTTCAGCAGCCCCATCGGCTTGGCGTGCAATCCAAGCTGACTCCACGTCAGCACCTCGGCAAATTCCTCGATAGTACCATACCCACCGGGCAAGGCGATGAACGCTTCGGCCAATTCGGCCATCCGAGCCTTGCGCTGGTGCATCGAGCCGACGACCTGCAGATCGGTTACCCCGTGGTGCGCCAATTCCTTCTCCAGCAGTTGCTGCGGAATCACTCCGATCACGCACCCGCCCCCTTGCATGACTCGATCAGCGATCACGCCCATCAACCCGATATTGCCGCCTCCGTACACCAAGCTGATCTGCTGCTTGACCAGCGCGTCGCCCAACTCCCGAGCCGCCCGAGAAAACGCCGGGTCATCGCCCGTGCTGGAACCGCAGAAGACGCAAAGACTGCGCAATTTGCCAGCGGCAGATGCTCGGTCGGGGATCGGGCCGGGTGCTTGCTTCATCAGCAGTCCTTGTGCTTGGCGTTACGTCGATGGTCGTTTATCTTACTAGCCGGGATTCGTTTGCACAGTACCGAAAGGAACACGATGGGAAAGACCAGGACCGAGATCGAAGCCGAGTATCGCAGCGGGTTCGATGCAGCCACCGATGCCCAACGACGGATCACGGCCAGGGATCGATGGTTGACCCATGCCCGCACCTTGCTGTTCTTGATCGCCGCGATGCTGCTGGGTGTCGGCTACATCGGCGGGCATCTGCGCGTCTGGTATGCGGCCGGCGGCCTGTTGCTAGCTGGATTCTACGCGTTGGTGACCTACCACGAACATCTCCTGAGCCGATTGGAACGTCACCGTTTGCTGCGAAAGATCCATCGCCAGGCGATCGCCCGACTCCATCGCGACTGGTCGAACCTTCCCGAGCAGCCGATCGACGTTCCTCTTCCGCACCAGGCTTTGGCTCGCGATCTGGATCTGTTCGGGCACGCGTCCCTGTACCATCTGCTGTGCGTCGCCAATACTCCGATGGGCCGACGCGTCCTGCGAGACTGGCTGTTGGACACCGCCACCCCCGAGCAGGTCCGCAGTCGTCAGCGATCGGTCTCGGATCTGGCGTCGCAGCGTCAACTGCGGCTGAAGCTGGATTTGGAAGGTCGTTTGTTGACCGACCGCGGCAAAGGGGTTCAGCAGTTCATCGCTTGGGCCTCGGGGCAACCCTGGCTGCTGCAACGTCCGTGGCTGCTCTGGACCTGCCGCTTGCTGGCCGCCACCATGTTGGGCGCGATCGTGTTGACCGTATCCGGCGCGATCGAAGCCCAATATGGTGGGATCGCGATCCTGACCCTGCTGGCTGGTAATCTGATGATCAGCGTCTTGTTCCTGGCCAGTATCCACGACATTTTCGCTCGGTTGAGCGCTCGCAGCGGCAGAATTCGCAGCTACATCGGGCTGTTTCGCTTGATGGAACAAATCCCCGAGGCAAGCGGCGATTTGGAGACGATCCGCCGCGAAGCGACCGAACGGGGCGGCGGTGTGCTGCTGAGGTTGGGCGAATTAAGCCGCATCGCCGGCTTGGCGAGTCTCAGCCATTCGGCCTTGTTCTTCCTGCTGGTCTATCTTCCGTTGCAACTGCTGTTCTTGTATGACTTTCACGTGCTTTACGCGATGGAAGTCTGGCAGCGCAAGCATGGGCGGTACGTCGAGGATTGGTTCCTGGCGTTGGGGACGTTCGAGGCGCTTGCATCCCTGGGCCAATTGGCTCACGACCATCCCGATTGGTCGTTTCCCGAAGTCAAGACGGACGCAACGCGGTTCGACGCTTCGCAGTTGGGGCATCCGTTGTTGCCCGAGTCGATTTGCGTTGCCAACGACGTAACGGTCGGCCCGGAGGGTACGTTCCTGCTGGTCACCGGATCGAACATGTCGGGCAAGAGCACACTGCTGCGATCGATCGGCGTCAACGCGGTGTTGGCCGAGGCGGGAGCGCCCGTCTGTGCCCAGCGGTTGTCGATGCCGCCGCTGGTGTTGGCCACCAGCATGCGCATCCATGACTCGCTGGAGTTCGGCGTATCATTCTACATGGCCGAACTGATGCGTCTGAAACAGGTCGTCGATCTGGCCGCCGGGACGAACGATCGTCAAGATCGCCGCATGTTGTATCTGCTGGACGAGATTCTGCAGGGCACGAATTCCCGCGAGCGGCACATCGCCGTGCAGCGCGTGCTGGATCATCTCTTGCACCATCGCGCCATCGGCGCCGTATCGACTCACGATCTGGAACTGGCCACCAGTCCCGTGTTGCGCCAGGCGTGCCAGTGCGTTCACTTTCGCGAGACCTTGCACGACGCCGATGCGGACCAGCCGATGACCTTCGACTACCGCTTGCGTCCTGGCGTCGCGACCACCACCAATGCGCTCAAGTTACTGGCGATCGTCGGCCTGGGCGACTAGCCGCCGGTTTCCGGCCCACACCGGCGGCGAAGTGGTAGCCGAATTCACCAGAATTCGGTTATTTTTGAGCATTCCGAATTCTGGCGAATTCGGCTACGATCCTCTTGCATGTCCTTTTTCGATTCAGGAAATTCTTCCTCCTGCCGACTTAAGAAGCGGTAACGAAACTGGCCTTGGAGATCTTCGGTCGGCGGTTACGGCGGGGTCGGAGACCCACGCCGAACGGGAGCCTTGCTTGGGCGACGCAACGGGGTCGGGCGTCGGTTTCGGGCAACGATCAACCACGTGGCAAGCAGCTCGCCCGAAAACGACTCCCGACCCCTTCCGGGAAATGCGACAGTCATTCGATCGCCGATCCGCACGCGGTCTCCGGCCGCAACCAGAGCAAAACGGAATTCATTCCATTCGGAACGGACAACGGAATGAATTCCATTCTACAGGACGACGAACTAAAGCGAATCGTCCGGGGGTTCTTCGGTCGAAACGTGATAGAAGGTGGTGCTGGCCTCTTGGCAGGCGACTTCGAACAGATCCGATCGGATGTGCTGTTCGTCCAGGTGTCCCACCGTCCATCCGGATCCCGGCGGGCGCAGAGCGACTTCGATCGTACGACCAAAATTCCCCTCGATGGTCCAGGCCTGGCCCAGCTTGGCATCGTAGGCCAGCAGCATGAAGGTGTGTCCGGGGATTCGCACGTAGTCACCATGAATGCCAGACTGTGCCGCAAGCTGCGAGACATGGCCACCGTTGCGGTACGGCGTCCTCGCGCCGAACAATCGTCCGAGATTGGCTGTCGCGTTGCTGGCGCCGACCGTGCAGGAACCGGTCGCCCAGAGGTAGAAGGCGTGGCAATCCATTCGATACTGTTCGGCATACCGCCAGCCACGTTCCTTGTGATAGAATTCGCGGAACGTTCGCATCGCCACGTGTCGGCGGGCGCGGGCTAAACGGGTCTCACCCGAGGTTGCCACGTAGTAAGGCGACGGAACGTGTCCCAATGCCGTGTCCGCTCCGTACTCATCCGACTGGCCGTGCAGATTGACATAGATCCGATAAACCCTGGCAGGTTGGACGATCGGCGTCTGCCGGTCGTAATTCGTCACATCGAACACTGCCATCTTCTCGCCATCCTGCGGATCCTCGGTCAACTTGACCGGAATGAATTTCACGGTGGTCGATTCGTGATCGCTTAGGTCCGTGATTTTGACTTCCGCCACAACCGGTTTGGCGGCTTCCAACACGCGCGGTTCTTGAATTCGCAGGAACACGCGGATACGGTCAGCAAACGCAACTTCATCTGCGCTGGCCAACGAATAGTTGTAGAAAACGCGGAGTCGTTGCAACCCGGCGGCTTCGGCA